>NZ_JASMRH010000008.1:0-189404 GCF_041431385.1 Flavobacterium sp. Arc2
GAAAATTTTTGAGCTTTTGAGTTAGCTCAAATTTTCAGAATAACTTTTTAACTTACACACTTTATGAGATGGTACCAGAAAAACAATAGTTTGATTAAAGCCTGACAGATAATTCTTTATTTGTCAGGCTTTTTTTTTTTTGCTTTTTCTTTTTTGCTTTTTCTTTTTTGCTTTTTCTTTTTTGAGTTAGAACAAATATCACATTATTTTATTTATTCCAACGGCCTTAACATCTGCAGTGGAGCATAAAATGTTTGAAGAATGCGTAAAAAAAAGTTCTTTACACGTAGCTAGTCCTGTCTTTTTTAGTGTTCGAAAATTAATTTAACCAACGAGCCTATATAGACATAAAATCTAATATTCACGAAATATATAATTAAATAGAGGTTGTTACTTAAAAAAAAACATCTTTTCTTAGTCGATACAAACATAGGATGACAAGTTTGTCGTTATATTTTTTTGCCGTAGTTTTAAAAGTCAGATAATATTAGAACTTCTTAAATCAGATAAAATTAAGTGGGTTGTTGGTTCACCATAAACCAGTAAGCGGTCAATGAATTTTTGTAAATGCAATTGATCAACTAAAACCACTTTCATAAATATATTATGCGTTCCGGTAATCCTATTGATTTCACCTATTTCTGGAAATTCATTCAACTGCTTGCAAAAGGTATTTAGTTTTCCACTAAACAACTTAAACATAATAAAAACCTCTAAGCCATAACCCAATTTTTGATTGTTGAGCGATAATTTATAGCCTTTTATTATTTCATTGTCTTCCAGTTTTTGGATACGTTCTCGCACCGAAGATGGCGAAAGTCCTATTTGTTTTCCAATATCTACATATGATGCTCTTGCATTAATCTCTAATTGTGCTATTATCTTTAAATCTATTGTATCAACCATTAAAAAAGTTTTTAAGCCGAAAAATAGCATTTTATTATGGATAAAGACTCTTTTATCGATGGAATAAATTTCAAGAATACTTCATCTAATAGTAATTTTGTGCTATGGATACAACATTATTATTACTTATCATTGGGATATTTACAGGATTTTTTATTCAAACTATTATTGGGTTTGCTGGTGCCTTAATTGCTTTGCCTTTTTTATTGTGTGTAATGCCGTTAGCTGAGGCTGTGTCTTATATTTCGATTTTTTATTTAATCTCCACTCCTATTTATGTTTATAAAGAATGGGAAGATATTGATAAAACCTTACTCAAAAAACTAGCAATTTCTTCGTTTTTTGGAGTTCTTGTTGGCATAATAGTTTTGATTTATGGCAAACCACTTTTTCTAAAAAAGGCTTTGGGTGTTTTTGTGATACTATTTGTTCTGAACAGTTTACGAACTAAAAAGCCGAGCATGAATTTGGGGAGAATCAAGGGTGTTTTTGGTTTTCTAGGCGGTTTTTTCTCTGGACTATTTTCTACTGGTGGCCCTTTGTACGTGATGATTGTACAAAGTGAAACTACTGATGTAAAGACTTTTAGAGCTACTATGTTTGGTACTTTGGGATTAGTAACGCTAATGCGAATACCAGTTTTGATAGCAACTGGTTTAATGACGATGGACCAAGTCTATAATGCTATTTATGTATTGCCTTTTTTTATACTCGCCTTATTTTTAGGCAAAAAAGTCTATTTGAAACTCAATGACGTACTAATTAAAAAAATCATATTAGGACTACTATTTTTATCCGGAATTATGTTAGTGTTAAATAATTAACGGCTAATATAATTTGATTTGAGAAACAAAATCAAAATAGGATTTCTAGGCCTATTTCAGTTTTTGACTCCCTTATTTTGTGAGTTCATAGTGAATTAAAGTCATTCTTGATCTATTGGTATAGGATCGTATGATAGTCTGTTAACTACATTTTTATCAGTGGTAAAATCATTTATTCCGTCGCAAGAAATTCTTCATGTATTCTAATATTTTCATTTATGTTCTAAAATTTTTAAATTTATTTATATGCTTTCTAGTATATCGTATTTCTATTTATTGATTCATAAGGTTTCAAATAAGATTTTGCAAAATGGCTTTGGACTCGTTGCACTCGAACAGTTCGAAGTACCGCTGTTTAAATTTTGCATAAATAGTAAAGTGAGGACAGAAATACTCCATTTAGTACTTCTGTCCCCATAGTGATGAACCTTTTTTTTAACTAATTTTATTTGTTCGTTAGCCAAAAATATACGGCAAGCCCGAGCATTAAAATAGTCTTTATGTTGCACCAAGTCAGTTTGAACTTTGGTGTTATTCGATGGCAATTATTTGTTTTGCAGTTCATAGATTCGTTAATTAGTTTCACAAGACTTGTCTGCACAATAGGCGTTGCCTACTGTTTTAGCAACTGCCATTCCAAAAATAATATGTCCCATTAAACCACCTATTAGCTTTAGTATCATAGGGCCTTCCACTTCCGGCATTCGCATCATTGCTCCCATTATCGCCATCATTATTTGGGCAAATACAAATGCAATAACTCCAAATATGGCTCCTTTTAAATAAACTTTGCTAATTTTCCATTTGAAAATGCACAAATAGGTGTACGCAAATGCAAAAACAATTCCTATCATGAAGTGCATTATCCAACCTACAAACATAGGCATTCCTAGCGCTCCTGAAAGCATGGCTGGTGGTGACACTTTTGGCATTCCTATCATTGCTGAAATCATCATTACTGCGGTCATTATCACTGTACCAATAATCCCTGCTAAAACTGATTTTTGAATTTTTGTATTCATAATTTAATGGTTTAAAGTTTTTAATTCAATTTATAAATAATTGTTGCTATTAGTAGCTAACTATACCTTTATACCATAAGTTTGAAAAAATCACCCAATCAAATAAACTATTTTTCAAATTTCTTTTTTATCGTCCTGCTCTTTTACTTTTCTAATTTGCTCAACGCACTTATGTTTTTGATTTTGAGCATTGTGTTTATTGGAATAGCCGTATTCTTTTTGGATTTGTTCAATGGCTTTTTCCTTGAAAAACATATCGTGAATTAATCCTTGGCAATGTTTAGTTATTTTATGCATGTAGTTTTGAAGTTTGTCAGCATAAGACTTTTCATTATCGATGGCAAGATTTATTTCTTCATAAAATTTATTGTCGTGTATGTCATTGAATTCAGTTGTACGGTAAGCAGTTCTTAATCTTTTGAGCCAAAGATTTTTAGAAATTGCCATTATGTATGTTTTTATTGAGGCTGTCAATATAAAATTATCTTGTCGTAGTTTCTCAATTAAAACAAGCATAGTATCCTGAAAAACATCTTCGGCATCGTCAGACCTACCGCTATTGTTTAGTACAAAACGATTTACCATTCCGAAATACTCTTTGTAGAGTTGGCCAAATGCGTTGTTGTTTTCGTCTTTTAAGTCTGTTAATATTTCTGTTATCATTAGTTGAATTACTGTCTGTTTGTTGTTAGGAAAGTTCATTTTCTACTCAAGCCTAAATACGGTAAAACGCGTATTAGAGATCCGGTTTTGCTTCACATTGAATGCTGTAAAACTCAATATTTAATTTCTAAATTTAGTTGTTTTCCTGCGCCTAATGCGTTTTGATCCAATTTTGCACCAACGGCCATTCCTATCACCATGCCAATAGGTAACCCTACTCCAAGTAAGCCCATATTACCAACGCTTAATCCAAAAACAACTCCAATGGGCACTCCAAATGCGGACATTCCAACGGCCAACCAAAGAGTCCTATAATAGTTTTTTGGAACGATTTTAAATTCTTTTTCAACTTGTTTTAAAATTTTCGTTTGCTTCTGTTTTACAAGTTTTCTTAATTTATCTTCTGTAAGTAAGGAAGCGTTTAATTCTTCAACCTCGTTATTAATAGTTTTTACACTACTTTGAGATAACTCCTTCTTGTTCAATTCTTTTAGAAGTTCTCCAAACTGCAAATAAATTTTATGTAATTTGGTATTGCCAGAGATAACTGGCCTTTCTTTTAGTTCAATTATATTCATATTATTTATTAGTTTTTAAGCTAACCGCTACCGTTTATGTGCTATGATTTTTCTCTCCATCGCATTTTTGTCAGCAAGCAGATAATGTCGAAATGAGGATAAATATATAAAGGTAATTCGTTATTTATCAAATTGTTGTCAATAGTTGTTCTCCTTTGTAATTGGTTTTTAGTATTTCTAAAAAGTCAAAACATTTGAACATTATAAAAGACATAGTATTAGAATCGTAATTCCGATACTGGTGTATAGCGCTCCTTGCCAGTAAAAAAGTCTCGTTTCCTATTTTTCCCAAAACTGTTCCCTTATTCTTTTTTGAAATGACCACTTGTAGGCCTCCAGAAAAGAAAAGTAATTATTTAAAAAAGCGATATTGCTATTATCCAATTTTTTTCCATTTGCAGAACTTTAGTTAATATACTTTTAATCGTTGTTAAATTGTATATGTGTCTTATAATGTAGGGTATGTAAATCCTTTATGGATGAATTAGAGTTATTTGATAGCGTTTATATCAATATTCAAAGATAGAGTATTTTAACTAAACCTCTTATTAAAGCAGCTTGGCTTCTATAATTTATCAGCGATAAGTTCTTAATTAACAACTGTTTTATGCCAATTTTAAACGACTTATTATGCGCTTTTTTCATAGCCTCGATAGTAGTGAAAAGCCTTTACGAGCTTATAACCTCTTTTTTCTTGTTGCGATAGAGCGACTAAAAGAAGCTCCTAGCGCGACCTAGAAAAAGGGTTGAAGCTGGAAAGCTTGCAACGGATAACGAGAATAGCTCCTAAAAAAACTATTAGAATTATTAATTCAAGTACTACCTTAAAAAACTGAATTAGACTCTAACGTCTGTTTTGGTTTTGCGTAGTAAATAGATCAAGAAGTACCTTTACAGTGCACAGCAACCAAACATAGTAACTTAAGAATGTATGAGAATTTAACTTTAGAGCGGAAATTTAGGTTTGGAATATACATTGAACATTAAATTAGTATGTTTGCAGCAATGCAATTTCAAGCGAAGTATCAAAATGCATTTATAAATTAGTACCATTTATTAAAATTATGATTGCTCAAATAATTCCAAATATATCTGTTGACTGTGTTGTTTTTGGGTATGATAACAAAACAAAATTATTGAACGTTTTATTGATCGAGCGTTTTTTACAGTTAAAAGATACAGATGAACCTTTAGTAAATGACTACGTGCTGACTGGGTTTCACGCTTATGAAGATGAGACAATAGACGAAACTGCTAAACGGATTTTAAAGGAATTAACAGGACTTGATAATTTATATAAGAAACAATTCAAAGTTTTTGGTGATCCCAATCGCTTAATGAATCAAAAAGATATTATTTGGGTACAAAACTAGAATTTTAATCAACGAACTATTACGATCGCCTATTATTTTTTACTGCCTACGCATACAGTTAAGCTGGAGAACAAAAAACACAAGCTACAATGGTTTCCAGTGAATCTCTTGCCTGAATTGGGCTTTGACCATAAATGAATCATTACTGAAGCCTATGGTAATTTGAAGGAAAAGTCATTGTACAAACCCATCGTATTTGAACTCTTAGCTGATAAATTTACGATTAAAGACTTACAAGATGCATATGAGGTTATTTTAGGGGTCGAAATAGACAATAGAAACTTCCGAAGAAAAGTTATTGCTAAAAAGTATGTCATTGCCTTAGACGAAAAACAAGTGGGGATTTCAAAAAAACCTTCTCAACTTTATAGGTTCAGTAAAGAGATGTACCAAAAAACATATAAAGAAAGTTATCTCATTAACATTTAACTTTTGAAAGTAGGCCTATATAAAATAGCTGGATTTTATTACTCAAGATGGTAGCACTTTTGGTATTTTAAATATTTACCTTTGCAAAAAATTAAAAAAGCAATTTTGAGTACAACTGCCACTAGATCCAAATTTAAATATTTTCAATTAGTTTTAATTTTAGGTTTTCTTACTGCGCTCGGCCCGTTTTCAATTGACATGTATTTACCCGGTTTTTCTGGAATAGCAAAAGATTTGAATACTACCGTGGCCAAAGTCGCCATGACCTTATCCAGTTATTTCATAGGAATTTCTGCAGGGCAATTGCTGTATGGCCCTTTATTAGACCGCTATGGGAGAAAAAAACCATTATTTATTGGATTGTTAGTCTATATTTTAGCTTCATTAGGTTGCGCACTTGTAACAGATATTGATACGTTTATTGGTTTGCGATTCATACAAGCCGTGGGAAGCTGTGCTGCTACGGTAGCTTCGATTGCGATGGTTCGAGATTTATTTCCAGTGAAAGAAATTCCAAAAGTACTCTCGATGCTAATGCTAGTCGTTGGGCTTTCGCCAATGTTGGCACCCACGATTGGTGGTTATGTAACGGCAGCCTACGGGTGGCATGTTGTCTTTTTAATTCTAATGGGAATTGGTATTGTAGTTCTTTTGGCGGCTCAGTTTGGCTTACCGAATACTCACGAACCCGACACTTCTATTTCGTTAAAACCAAAACCGATTATTCTTAATTTTTGGAGTGTCGTAAGAGAGCCTCAGTTTTATACCTATGCGTTTACAGGAGCAATTGCTTTCTCTGGTTTGTTTACGTATGTGGCGGCCTCCCCTATTCTCTTTATGGATATTTTTAAAGTTGATGCCACAACTTACGGTTGGATTTTCGCTTTTATGTCATTGAGTTTCATCAGCGCCAGTCAATTGAATTCTTTGTTACTGAGAAAATACAGTAGTGAGCAAATGATTTTTGGTGCTCTGATAGTGCAATCTGTTATTAGTATAACTTTTTTAATAACGGCTATGAATGGTCTTCTAGGATTGTATGAAACGATCGGGATGCTGTTTATATTTTTGGCCTGTTTGGGAATTTCGAACCCTAATACTGCTGCGTTGACTTTGGCTCCGTTTTCTAAAAATGCAGGAAGTGCCTCGGCATTAATGGGCGCTATCCAATTAGGATTAGGTGCTTTTGCTTCCTTTGCAGTAGGTATTTTTGTAAAGGATTCTATGGTACCTATGGTGGTAATTATGACTTCGAGTACGATTGCTGCCTTGGTCGTTTTAAGTATTGGTAAACGAAAAATTACTGTAAAACATTAATTAATGGCGCTTTTATAACCCTATAAGTCATACAAGAAAACTTATATGACTTATAGGATTATAAAAAAAAAACACTCATGGTTTCAGATTAGTAAAATCTATATTTTTATATGTTTAAAATTAGCAAGTAGGTTCACTACTAGTTTTGCTTTTTGCTTTATCAGGTCTTATGATCATTCGTAAGGATTGATCTTTGGCAAAATAAGCAATCATCCAGTTAAAGAATGTTTTTATTCGGTTGCGATATGTAATTAAAGAAACCAAGTGGATGAATAACCAAATAGCCCAGGCAAAGAAACCTTTAAAATGTAATTTTGGTTTTGGTAAATCTACTACAGCCTTATTTTTTCCTATAATCGCCATTGACCCTTTATCGTTATATTTAAAAGGAACCATCGGTTTATTGCGAATCAGTAACTTAAAATTTTCTGCTAGATTCAGTCCTTGCTGGATAGCGACTTGCGCCACTTGCGGATGTCCGTTAGGAAAATCGGTATCAGTTAGTTGAATACAGGTATCCCCTATCGCGTAGATATTATCTGTTCCGTTTACTTTATTAAAGGCATCGGTAGCCATTCGTTTTCCTCGGCCGTAACTTTCAGTAGGAATACCATCAAATATTTTTGCTGATACTCCGGCAGCCCAAATCAAATTCTTAGTTTGTATCGTTTCTCCGTTTGATAAAAATACAGTATCATCGACGTAATCTACCACTTGGGTATTCAATTGTACCATTACACCTAAGCTAGTAAGTGCTTCAAGAGTATCCTTTTGTGATTCTTTGCTCATAGGTGCTAACAACGCAGGTCCGCCATCAACTAAATAGATATTACTGGCCGTGGTTCCTAGTTCTGGATATTCTTTTTGGAATATACTCTTTCTCATTTCCGCAAACATACCCGAAACTTCAACTCCAGTTGGACCTCCGCCGGCCACAACAATAGTTAGCAGTTTACGACGTTTGCGAATGTCCTTGCAAATGGCGGCTTTTTCTAAGTTTTTTAATATGGTATTCCGCATTTCAATGGCATCATTGAGTGTTTTCATCGGAATTGCATTTTTCTTTACATTTTCCATTCCGAAATAGCTCGTTTCAGCACCGGTTGCAAAAACTAGGTGGTCGTAACTCAATTCGCCATTATGCAGTATTATTTTATTTTCTGAAGGAACGACTTTTACGAGCTCGCCAAGACGAAACTGTATATTTTTCTTTCCTGCAAATAATTTACGAAATGGATAACTAATACTGGATGGTTCCAAGAAAGCAGTAGCTACCTGATAAATAAGCGGCGGAAAGAAATTATAATTATTTTTGTCAACAAGAGTTACCTGAACCCCTTTTTGATTTGAAAGTTCTTTAGCAAGGTTAATCCCTGCAAATCCTCCACCTATTATGACAGTATTCATATGTTGTTATTTAATAATTTTAATAAAAAAGATACCCCATAAATATACGTTTTTTTAAGGGAAGCTATTAAATTTCGAAATAGGAAATAACTATGGTACTATTGATTTACTATTGGTTGTTTCATTTTGGAGTATATAATAGTATTTAGAATAGGTATAACGCTTTAATATTTAGATGTTTAGTCTTTTTTTTGAATTTAAAACTTAAGCTAAAATTTATAACCGACTCCAATTTGCACTCCAAATTCGGTTAAATGTTGATCGTAATTCTCTTTTTCAAATGAAAGTATAGAATGTCTTTTGAAATTTGGATTGATAAATACTAAAAACTTACTAAAGTTATATTTTGCCCCAACTCCTATACCAAATCCAATTCCGGACTCAGAGTCAGTTGAATTATCAGATAATTGAAAATCTATAATCGGCCCTCCGTTTAAAAAAATGTATCTCCAAAATGTATAATTTGCATAAATTGCAACCGATACAATTTCTAGCTTTTCATATCGTGACTGAATCGCGGTTCCCATAAACTCAGGTGTTATTTTTATATCACTTTTAGAATAATTAATTCCAGTTTCAATCGAAAAACTAGGAGAAAATTGTCTTAAATACTTTATTCCAAATTCATTAAATTTTTCATTTTGATATCCGGCTCCCCCAAGCATAGGTTCTTATAAAAGTTCAGCGTCAGATGTTCCAAAATACAATCTAAATTCATTAGAATTTTGTGAATAGCTGTCTACACTTAATAATGTAATAACTAAAGCAAAAAACAATCTTATTGTTTTCACCTTAAAAGTTTGTTATTGATTCACATACAGTGAGCAAGCTTATGATTTTCATCTTAAATGATTTATTTATGCTTAGGCTAAAATATAAAAATTTTAAAATAAATCACTAAATCGTGTTGATCGTTTGGAACTTTTCTTGGAATCAGATTTTGCTTTTTCGAAAAGGAATTCTTATTTTATTATTTGGATGAGAACTTGCGACACGTTTTTAGCCGCGCTCGCTAATTCTATTAAAGTCGTCGTATTGCAAAATCTCTAATCCAGATCCATTTGAAAAAATGTTCTCAGCAATTGCCACACCTAATTTTTCTACTGCTATACCTCTATATTTTAGCCAGTTTCCATGTAAAAACAAATTTAGTTTGGGCCATACTTTTAATACAATAGCTTGTGAAATTCCATATCTGTTGGTAGGTGTTAAAATCATTGAAGGTTGAAAAATACTCAAGCGAGCAAATTGAAGTTTTTCTAATTCGGCCACCAATTCTCCTTTGCTTCTCAAAAAAAAGTTAGAAGAAGTAGCGCTTATTCCAACAGAAGATAAAAGCTCAAAATGTCGGACCCCATTTTTTTTGCATATTTGAGCAAAATCCAGAACGGCCTGTTTGTCTATCTTCAGAAATTCTTCTTTGCTCATTTTTGAGGGTTCGCCCACGCCTAAAGTACAGATGGCAACGGATGTATTTTTCACAAAAGGAGCATAAGAGTTAAGATCAAAAATATTAATTTCATGCTGTTGTACAAAATCAGCATGTATCGTATCAATACGTCTTCTTCCTAATAGAGTCAGGCTTTTAGGTTGTTTTGACTTTAGGAACCGTTTCACAACTTGTGTTCCTACAGCACCACTTGCTCCAAGCATTACTACAGAAATGTTTCGTTAGTGTAATTCATTTTATTTTGATAGGTATAAATTATTGTAGATCATTAGCATATTTGAAAATGGCGGGTAGTCCACCGGTATGCCAAAATAGAATATTAGTGTTAGTAGGAATTCTTTTTTTATTTAAGAAATCAAGCATTCCATAAAAAGCTCGAGCTGTATAAACAGGATCTAATAAAACGCCTTCATTTTTAACTAGTTCACTGATGGCATTAATTTCATTAGTAGTGACTACACCATAGCCCTCTTTATCATAATCCCTAATTAATTTAATATCTGAAAGATTGAATTTTTTATTGACGTTCAATTTTAGAGCACCTACCTCTATTCGATTTAAAACTGCTTCTTCGAGCGAAAGTCCATTTAATTCCTCTTTGTCTATACTTATTGGAATAAGCTCTGAATCTAATTGATAGACCTCTTTTCCTAGAGTTAGTCCGGCTTGCATCCCTCCAGAACTTGAGGCAAAAAAGATATAATCAATCTTTAGTTTTTGTTCAATTAATTGCTCTTTTAATTCCTTAACGGCAGTAACGAATCCCATAGCTCCCGCAAAATTAGAACCTCCGTATGGAATTACGAAACATTTCCTTCCTTCGTTCTCAATTTTGGTTTTCAATATTTCTCCATCTTCTCCTTTCCTATTTTCAGCTGTAAAATGGATTTCGGCTCCTAGGATTGACGATAGCAATAAATTCCCATCATATACGTCTGGTTTTTCACCTCCCAAAAGTAAATGACATCTAAGTCCAGCGATTGCACATGCGGCAGCAGTCTGCCTACAATGATTAGATTGCTGTGCTCCAGCTGTGATTATGGTGTCACAATTTTCATCAAGAGCTTGTTTGATTAAATACTCTAATTTTCTAGTTTTATTCCCACCAAAAGCTAAACCCGTATTTTATCTCTTTTAATGAAGAGTTTGTAGTCAGGATATTTTTTTGATAATTTACTTAACTCTTGTAATGGAGTGGGAAAGAAACCTAAACTAAACTTATTGTCAATCATAATTTCGTTTTTTTATTAATGTTAACACAGAATCCTACTGAAAAACACGCCTTTAAAACCGAGATTCCCTGAAGTTTTAGCTAGTATTTTATTATTTATTTGATCATTTTTAATGGTTATTTATGTGGTCTTTTACAAGCTTCTTCTAAACAGGAAAATAGTATTAGCAGCATTTTTATCTACTTTATAATACTTACTGCCGCTTCCATTTGTACTAATGCCATGTCTAAAAGGTTTTTATTAGCCAAAGGTTTAAAAATAGACAGTTCAGTACAAGCCAAAACCACGGGAGTGTTGGCAGTATATTTTTCAATAAGCAAATAATAGTTTTTAATCAATTCTTTAGTTTCTGTTTCATTATAAACCTGCTTGCGAAATTCATCGATAAACAACATGTCTTCTTCTGAAGGAAGTATTGTTTTTATACCGTTTGAATTAAAAATGGACCGGATATAATCAAATTTCATACTAAATAGAGAACCAAATAAAACAACTTCATGCCAGTTGTTATTTTTAATTTTTGATGCGGTTAAATGAATTGGGTGAAGTATTTTCTTTGTGATTACAAGTCTATCAATCGTTTCGTGAAGTGTAATATTAGGTATCAAAATACTTTCAATATCCATTTTTTCAATTTCACTAATATAATATTTAATGACTGCGTCTAATGATTCTGAAGTATTGGGTAAAAGGGAATTGATTCTGTCGAAATTTGCATTCAATAAAAGAAATGGACAAGTGCTATACCCCCCTTTTTTCTGATGGTACAATTTATTTAATTCTGTTAAATAAAAGGAAGTACTTCGGCTACCCAGTCCTAATATAGTAAAAGTTATTTTATCCATTTATAAATTTATTGAAGGTATATATTCTGCAAAATACGATTTACTATTCGTTATTTCAATTTCAAGGATAAATTCTAAGTGATGCCTTTACATTTTAGTGAGTCAGAATTTAACTGTATTGCAGTAGGAATAACGTAACGATTGTGCGCAATTATACTCTGTTCTCAAGCGTTTTAGTAATCACTTCGTAGCACTTAATTTGGGGATGCCAGAATATTAGACAAAAATGAATTTAAAAAAGGGCTATTGAAATGTTTCAACAGCCCTTTTCTAAATCTTCCAGTATTGTTTAAAGAAAACGCAATTGTATACGCTTTGCCATCGCTAGTTACGCATTCTCGTAATATTTTCACTTGAAGTGTTTTTAATCAATACAACTAACTGCTTATTGTAAAGTGTCCAAAATTCTGTAATTTGGTTTTTGTCAATTTGCTGATAGTAATTGTATTTATTCCAATTGTTTTGGTCGTATATAATCGTAGGAATATTTTAAATTGAGAAAGCACAAAACGTTCGTGATTATTTGTTGTACTATCTATTAAGTGACCTAATATTTCTTTCTTCCTCCACTTTTAAGCATTTAGTTTATTAGAAAAAATCAAGTCGTCTATTTCAATTAACAACGGTGGAATGGATTGACATAAAATGGCTAAACGTTCTATTGATTTTTGTATCATAATTTATTTGTAAAATAATTCCAAGTTGCTCTTGTTATGTCGGCAATAATTTTTTCAGTTTCTTCTATTTCCCCCGTGATATCCTTTAAATACACCGAAATTATAAAATGTTTTCCGTTTGGCAGTTTTACAATTCCAACGTCATTCATAGCCACTCTTAAATTATGTTCGTTAGTTTCTGACATTCCTGTTCGGTGCGCTAATTCAGTTCCTTCAGGAAGCCCTGCTTTCATCCAAGAAAGTCCTCTTGAGCTTTCGACCATTATTTGATACAAATACTCTGTTGTCCCCCTTTTTAGAATTTTACCTTTGTAAAACTTATACAATAGCGCTGTTGTTGCAAGTGGTGTTGTCGTATTCAAATAGAGATTTTCCCAGGTTCTCATTTGCTGCTCATTAACTTTAATCGTAAAGTTTTTTATTCCTTGCCTATGGACAAACTTTTGAACCGGTTCCGTACCACCAATTAAGTCGAGAAGTATATCGCAACCATTATTGTCGCTATGAGAAACCGTATATCTCAACAAACTGTCTAATGTTATAT
Organism: Flavobacterium sp. Arc2; assembly: GCF_041431385.1. NCBI lineage: Bacteria > Pseudomonadati > Bacteroidota > Flavobacteriia > Flavobacteriales > Flavobacteriaceae > Flavobacterium > Flavobacterium sp. Arc2. The sequence continues at coordinate 13,268 of NZ_JASMRH010000008.1, forward strand.
GTAGATTTCCATTTGAAAAATCATCTCTTATTGGACTCCAAGTGCCTTGATGTAAATCTTCTTTTTTTATAAATATTTTATGTGTTAAAGAGAGTTTACCTTTATCAACTTGCTTTAAAACTGCTAGTGCGATATGAAATTTAAAAACGCTCATTAAAGGTGCGTTTAAATTCCCATTGATATTTAAAGTGTCTTTGTCTTCAATTCCTCTAATAGAAACGCCAACAGTTGCATTTTTTGCTAGAATAATTTTATCTATTTTTTGCCGCAGATCATTCGTGTTTTGAGCTAAAGATTGAAGAGAAGCAAATGAAGCTAAAATTAGTATAAAGATTTTACTCATATTAAATTTCTGTAAGTCTATTGTCGGTCTGTGAGCATTGTCAAATTACGGATAACGCATTTATACTAGTACTAAAACGGCTATTATCCACCCAAAAAAGATCGGCTTTGTGCCACAAAGTAGCTGTTTTATTTTTATACTAAAATATAAAAACTATACTATAATACATCAAATAGGAAACTAAAAAAAACCATTGCCCTACTCCTTCTAGCATTGCAATGGTTTTTCAATTTAAAACAGTAAAATCAGTATTTCATTTTTTAGCACGACTACACACTTTTGAATCCGCGCTATCGTCGCCTTGCTATATCCCAGTGCTCGGGTTTTGAGCATAAATTACATATAGAGTTGGCAAACGTTTTTTATCAATCTTAAATCAAGAATTATGAAATAAAATTCTTAATTAACGTCGAGTTTATTCAGGCTGTCCATTTTGTCTACAGGTTTATTTATTGGTAACGTAAAATAAAAAGAAGAGCCTTCGCCCTCTATGCTTTCCGCCCAGATTTCACAACCGCTTCTTTCTAAAAAACCTTTTACTAATAATAACCCAATTCCGGCTCCTTTATTTTCAGCTCTTGTTTTTGAAAGAGAAGCCATTTGTGCGGTAAAAAGATTTTTCGTTATTTCTTTCGACATTCCAATGCCATTATCTTTAACTTCTATAATAAGTTTATCTTTATCTTCATTTTCTTTTGCCGAAACTGTAATTTTTCCTCCCGATTTTGTATGACGTAAAGCGTTTGAAATTAAGTTTTGCAAAATAGAAAGTAACATTTTCTCATCTGCAAAAACAGTTTCATTTTCTTTAATATCGTTATGAAGACTTATTGCATTCACATTTGCAATTTCCCCCAACTTATTAAAAGTCTCATCTACATATTTTCCAAGTTCAATTTCTGCGGGAGTAAATATTTCTGATGCATATTTAATTCTTGCCCAATCCACTAAACTGTCCAACATGTTCAATTCGGCAATGGAAGAGTCATGAACAAGCTCTAGCATTTGCTTTAATGTTTCAGGCTTCATTTTTTCAAAATTATCTTTCAAATATTTGGTTGTTCCAATAATTGATGCCAAAGGGCTTCGTAAATCATGTGAGAGAATGGCAAGGACGTTTTCCTTATGTGTATTCAATTCTTCCAGTTCTTTAACATAATTTTTAATAGAATCTTCAGCATTCTTTCTTTCTGTCAGGTCACGCAGTATCTTGACATAGCCTAACATTTCTCCATCTAAACCCGTTATTGGAAAAACTAAACCGTAAGCATAAAATGTGCTTTCGTCTTTACAAATATGCCACCTGTTATCTACTGCCCTGCCTTCTTTTAATGCCTGATCAATTTCTTTCTTAGGAATTCCATTTTTTTTATCTTCATTTGTAAAAATGATGTCAAAAGCTTTACCTAAAACTTCGTCCGGTTCATATCCGAAAATGGAAACGGATCCTGAACTCCAGCTATTAATTTTTAATTCATTATCTAGGGTGAAAATGGAATAATCTTGTAAACCATCAATTATCTGACTATAAAATTCTGTAGTTGGAACATATTGACTTTTGAGTATTCCTGGTTCTTTCAGTTGATCTGCCATTTTTTTATTTTATGAAGTATTAAAAGTTGAAAAGAAGAACAACTTTTTTTGAGGGCAAAGGTACTTAATTCTACCAAATCAAAAATGTTAATAAGGAAGACTTTTTGTCAACCGAATTGTCATTTAGTTATTAAAATAAGGAGATTTTTCATATTTGTTATAAATTGTATATTGTTAGTACAAAATGGCTCTAATACATCCTAAAAAGGGATGTTTTACGCCATAACCCTCCCATTTAATTTTCGAACTAAAATATAAAAAGTTTAATACAAACTACTAATTGCGTACCACTATTCTGACATCTTAATTAAATCTAATAAAACAAAAAAGCCATATCACGGCTACTTGAATCGCAGGCAATAGTTTATCAATTCTAAAACAGATAAAGTACTGTTTCAATTTTTTGTCGTTTGAGCCGCTTGCGCCATAGTTGCCTTGCTATATCCCAGCGATGTGCTTTGTCATTTAGCCCGGAGTTCACTCCGTGAAGAAACTGTAAGCGAGTGTGGCTTTTAGCGTTCGCTTTCTAACACTAAATTTTTAGGATGCCTGAATATTACGTAGCGATAGCCATAAAAAAAGGGCTGTTGATACGTTTTCAACAGCCCTTTTTTAAATTTTCTATTATTGTTTGATGGACCTTAGGTTTTCAAAGGTTACTCTTTTAGCCACGAGATGGAGCCACAGAGAATTCTTTTTTCTTTTTATTCAATTCATCCTGCAGTTTGCGCATTGCTTTCTGTTCGCGTTCCAAAGCTTTTTCCTTATAGATTTCAAATTCTTTTTCAGACTGTTGTAACGCCAACTTACTTTCTATGGTTATGATGTTACTTTGTTTAAATTTAAAGATGAAAAATAACAGTGCAGCGATCAATCCAATAACAATAAGGAAAAACAATGTTTTAAAAAACGTTTTTTCAAATTGTATTCCAAAAAGCGAAATACTTTCCTTTTCAGAGATTAAGTTGGTAACAACAGTTTCTGAGGCGGTTGATTTCGTTTGTAAACTTTCAATAAGTCGTTTCTGCGAATTCAGAAAGTCTGTATTAGCTACAAGCTTCTTTTTTGAAACGGCAAGAGAGTCTAGAACATTAGATTGTAATTTAAGTATCGAAGTAGCTTTAATCACTTTATAGCCCTGAAAATTATTTGATTTATCAATAAGATTCTCAAACTGATATTTTACAGTGCCTGAATCGGTAATCTTGTTTGTAGTTTGGCTAAAAATGGTTGATGTAATAAGTAATACGGCAACTGCCGCCATTGTCATTTTCTTCATGAGTTAAAATCCTTTTAATTCATAACTAAGTATAAAACTAGTTATTGTTAGAATAAATAACGAGGTATAAAACTAGTTATTGTTGTTATAATAGATTTACAACAGATTTAACTAAAGTTGTTTTCATTTTCCCATTTGATATTGATATAAACCATAAAAAAACCATTGCCTCGCTTCTTTAAGCATTGCAATGGTTTTTCATGTATAAAACAGCAAAAGTACTATTTCATTTTTTGTCTTTTTACCGGTTTTTCTACTGGTTCGTTTTTGTTTTGTAACAAATAATTAGCCAGTAGCTTTTCGATCAATTCATCCTTTGTCAAATGATGAAAAACGGTTTTAATTTTAGTTTTCAATTCTGCATCCACTTCATGGTTGGGTTTAGTTTTGAATATTTGCTTTGCCCATAAAAGAGTATTATTTTCTTCGATGCTTAGCGCGCTTGGTTTTTTGAATTCGGTGAATTTAATACCTAGCTCTTTTTCAAAGTCGGCGATTTCTTTTACCTCTTCTTCTTGTAATACCGTTAATGAAAGTCCCTTTGCTCCTGCTCTGGCTGTTCTTCCGCTACGGTGTACGTAAGCTTCATACACATCAGGCAAATGGTAATTAACCACATACGAAATTTCCTTTACGTCAATTCCTCTAGCAGCCAAATCTGTCGCTACTAAGATATTGATGTGTCCCTCACGAAATTGCTCCATGATGCGGTCTCTAATTCCCTGTGATAAGCTACCGTGCAAAGCTCCCGAAGAAAAACGGTTTATTGCTAAGTTTTTAGCCAGTTTATTTACCGCTGCTTTGGTCTTACAAAATATGATTCCGCGTTCTCCTTCTTTTGAATTCAGGAAATGCATTAAAACATCTAGTTTTTCAATAGGATCCACCACAATATACTCATGATCAATTCCTTGATTTCCTACTGTTTCCATATTAGCGCTTACCTGAACTACATTTTTATTCAAGTAGTTCTGGATCAACTGTTTTATAGTTCCCGGCATTGTAGCCGAAAACAATAATGTTTTGTGTTCCTTAGGTAATTCGGCAATAATTTCATCTAGGCTTTCTTTCAAGATAGTCACCATTTCATCAGCCTCATCTAATACAAGAAATTTGGTTTCCTTAAGATTGATTGCTTTGCGCTGTATTAAATCAATTAAACGACCCGGTGTTGCTACCACAATATGTGTAGGTGCAGCTAGGCGTTCGATTTGCGGCTTTATTGGGATTCCACCGCAAGTCGCTGCAATAGAAACTTCTGGAAGGTATTTTGCAAAATCTTCTAGGTTTCTAAAAATCTGATGTCCTAATTCCCTTGTAGGAACCAGAATTAGCGCTTGTACCGTAGGTAAAGAGGGATCTATTAATTGTAAAAGAGGCAATCCAAAAGCAGCCGTTTTTCCGGTACCGGTTTTAGCAAGCCCAACTAAATCAGTTGTATTTGCTAAAAGTAGCGGAATTGCTTTAAGCTGAATTTCTGTGGGTTCAACAATTTTCAATTCAGAAATTGCTTTTAGAATTGGTGCTGAAATCCCTAAATCAGAGAATTGTTTTGGCATTTTTTTGGATTTATTATTTTAAAAAAAATAGTTGTTTTGTGTACTGGATCCCTAGCCCTAATAGAAGTGAAAATCCTCTTATGGCGGTCCCGAAACTTCGGGACGGCACAAGAGATTGAAACGAATAGCAGGATTAGCTCCTTATATTAATCTTCATCAGGTTCGTTCATGATTTTCTCACGATACTTCTTCCCGATCATTAATGTCATTTTTAATTTGTAATCATCAACCAGCCATTCGCGGTAGTTTTTACTACACTGACTCAAACATTTAGAATAGCGTTTGATACGGCAGTCAATATCGTCGTCCAGTTCGCGTGACAATGATTTTGCTTCTTGCAATGTTTCAGTATTATCTACACACATCGAAGAATGCTGCTCTAGCGATTTGTCTAAAACTACTTTTGAACGCAAGTTTTGGGCAATGATAAGTTTGTGCTCTTCATCGACATCAAACCCTACCTCGGCTGTTTTACTGAATTTAGCACGTAATTCTGGTGGCATTGAGTATTTGAAATACAATTCTATCTCCGTATCATCTCGTAAATTTTCTAGATAAAACTCTGGTGATTTAAAGATATGCTGCCAGTTCACAGGCTCACTCCACAAACCAAAACGGGCTGCATTATTTCCTAAATCGATCACGGTAAACATATCCTTGTTAGGCAGTTTTCTAGATCCACGACCAATCATTTGGTAATATAATGTCAACGATTTTGTTGCTCTGTTCAGGATGATAGTTTCCACGGTCGGCTCATCAAAACCAGTGGTAAGGATTCCAACCGAAGTCAAAATCGCATCTGGTGTTTTCTTGAACCACTGTAGGATATCTTTACGTTCCTCAGCGCTGCTGGTATTGTCAAGATGACGGATAGGATAACCTGCTTCTCTAAACGTTTCATAAACGTATAGAGACGTATTGATTCCGTTATTGAAAATCAGGGTCTTTTTACCTAAAGATTTCTCTGTATAAGCATGCAGTAATTTCTCTTGCATTGCCATATTAGTATACAAATCATCAGATGATTTCACGGTGTAATCTCCGTTAATTCCGACTTTCAACGACGTAAGTCCTACATCATAACTGTATGTTATTGCTTTTGCCAAGAAACCATTTTCAATCAATGAATTGATGGTATCCCCTACGATTAATTCATCGTAGCTTTCGTGCATTGGCAGTTTAATATTTGAGCTCAAAGGGGTTGCTGTAACTCCCAGGATAAATGCATTAGTAAAAGAACTCAATAATTTTCTAAATGAGTTGTAATGCGCCTCATCGATAATTACTAGTCCTACATTATCTAAATGAAGTTTTTCATCATTGATACGGTTTTTCAGCGTTTCTACCATGGCCACAAAACAAGAATATTCGTTTTGGTCTGGAAGGTCTTTTACCTTACTATTGATAATTTTGTTTTTTACGCCAAAACCTTTTAACATCTTAGAAGTTTGTTTACACAGCTCAATTCTGTGTGTTAAAACAACTACTTTATTGTTACTTTTAGATAAATAGCGTCGAACGATTTCAGAGAATACAACCGTTTTACCACCACCGGTAGGCAGTTGATACAACAGGTGATGTTGTTTTGGTGCATTGTCTATTCGTTCAAAAATGGAATCAATATCTCCTTTTTGGTATCCATAGAGTTCTTTTCTGTCTTCTTTTTCTATTTCTATAGTATTTTCAAACATTGTATTTTGTTGGGTTTTTGCAAAAATACGCCTAAAAAACAGTAATTCTGTTATATTTAATTTAAAATATAGGGAGGGATTGAAGAAATTTCTGTTATGGGGAGCTTACTAATACTCGAATCTCTCGATGATTGCGTCAAATTCCGGCTCATTTTTCCACTTTTGTGTAATCGTTTCCTTATGAATCGCATTGATTCTAGATTTGAATTCGTTAAGAACCCCATTTGCAATCATAAAAACCACTGCCTGCTCAAAAGAATTGAACATGCTTTTAAAAAAGAGTTCTTGTTTGATGGTATTTTCGGAGGAGAAAGCTTGGGCGATTTCGATATTATACAGCATCACATCTGCTATTACAAACGGGTCTACGCCCAAAGTGATAAAGTGCTTAATGTACTTTTGGGCGACAGAACGACGCATTTTTGGTTTTTTACGCTTCCTGGCAGCCGTTTGTATTGGAAAATACTCATTAGAAATCTTAAGCTTACATTCCTGCAGCAGTGTTTCTTCCTTTGGGTTAAACACAAAATTATAATACACTTTTACAGGACTAAATTTTTCATACAATTCGAGAATCTGCTCTTCAAGTTGCTCTTTTGTAAGTTCGTTCAAGTATTTTTTTAAATCGCGTTTGCTCATTTTAAAAGGTTCAGGTTACAAAAGTAAAAGAGTTTAAGATGGAATAGCTATAAATTCAATCATAATTACTTAATTTTGCCCATAAATACTAAAAATAAAGTACATGCTCAAAATTTTTAAGGTGGTAGCGATTCTGGAAGGAATCTCTTATTTGGTTTTATTCTCGAATATGTTGTTCATCAAACCTAATAATTTTGAATTATACCATAGTTTGTTATATCCTATAGGAATGAGTCACGGTGTATTGTTTATTGGCTATGTAATATTAGCTTTTATATTAAGAAAACCTCAAAAGTGGGATTTTAAAACTTTTTCTCTTATTCAATTAGCTTCTCTTATTCCATTTGGTACTTTTTATGTAGAGAAGAAATACTGTGTAAATGCTTAAATTTATAATAAAAATATTCACTTTTTTTTATCCAATATTCCGAAAATGGGGTTTAGGATACAGTTTTGCGTCCTATTTAAGTCTATTTCTTAATATAGCACTACTCTGCATTTTGGCTTACAGCATCTATGTCGTTTTCCGACTTTTGCTGGTGACTATAATGATTTTTATAGCTCGAAAAACCAAAACGAAATTTGATGATTTATTGGTAACTAACAAAACAGCCAAATACATTGCGCATTTAATTCCGTTGCTATTCATTTATAAGTCTGTTCCTGTCATTTTGGAGCGTTATGAGTATTGGGAAAGCGTTTTTGGAAAATTAGTAGGAATCTATATCGTTATTTTAGTACTTTGGATTATTCGTACCATTTTTAATGCCTTACGGGATTATCTAAAACTAAAACCCCGATACAGCGATAAACCCATCGATAGCTTCATTCAGGTTATTATGATTATGTTATGGATCGTTGGGATCATCATCATCATATCACGCGTATTTGAAATAGGTCATACTGAGCTTTTAACGACTTTTGGAGCCGTATCTGCTTTGATTATATTAATTTTTAGGGATATTATTTTAGGTTTTGTAGCTAGTGTCCAAGTGTCTATAAACGATATGATTCGAATAGGTGACTGGATTACCATGGCTAAATTTGGTGCTGACGGGGATGTAATCGAAATCAACCTGACCACGGTAAAAGTTCGAAATTTTGACAATACAACTACGACTATTCCAACGTATAGCTTGAGTTCAGATTCTTTTCAAAACTGGCGCGGGATGTTTCATTCTGATGGGCGACGTATAAAAAGACACATCCTTATTAAAACGAGTAGCATCCATTTCCTGAATAACGAGGAGTTGATAAAGCTGAAGAAAATCACACTTATTAGCGACTTTATTGACACCAGAATGGCCGAAGTCGATAAATACAATAGCGATAATGCGATTGATAAATCGCTGGCTATAAATGGCCGAAATATTACTAATTTAGGGCTGTTTAGAAAATATATTACGCAATACCTGAACAATCATCCGGCGATAAATAAAGACCTACTCCTACTCTGTCGTCAATTGCAGTCGACCGCACAGGGAGTTCCTTTAGAAGTGTATGCTTTTACAAGTGACAAACAATGGCAAAATTATGAATACATCATGTCTGATATCTTTGACCATATAATTGCATCGGTACCTTTCTTTGGACTAGAGTTATATGAATTGCCTTCTAATAATGATTTTCTTCAATAAAATTTTATCTTAATGCTTTTACCAAAAAAAATGGAACTCATTAGTCTCCGATTAAAACTGAGATTAATTGACAATGGGGATTTAGATGCAATTCATATTTTGCATTCTTTACCAGAAACCGATGAGTTTAATGCGTTAGGAATTCCTGAAAATAGTGCCGAAACCAGCAGCATAATCGCCCCTTGGATTGCAGCAAATCAGGAAGAAGATATTCAAATCTATACTTTTGCAATAGAAGAAAGTAGAACTAATCAATTCATTGGTTTGTTTGGACTTAAATTAGGAGCTAAGAAGTACCGACGAGGAGAAGTCTGGTATAAATTACATGTAGATTATTGGGGAAAAGGATATGGAACAGAAGCATTAAACCGTATTCTCGATTTTGGGTTTGAGGATTTAAAATTGCATCGAATACAGGCAGGTTGTGCCGTAGACAATATTGGTTCTATTAAAGTACTTGAAAAGGCAGGAATGTTACGAGAAGGGCGAGGAAGACAGCTACTGCCATTGAAATCTGGTTGTCTGATAATTTTGAATATGCTATTCTGGAAACGGATGATCGAAAAAGAACTTCAAATTAAAGGATAGTATTAAGTTCAGGAATATTAATTTATTTTTGTGCCTATTTTGCAGATTTTCTAACCGATTTTAGCAAAAATCTGCGTACTATTTTAATTAAGTATTACTTGAAATAATAACATTACCTACGTTGTAGTCATTTGTTTAGCTTCTATTATCTAAATGATGCTGAATTTAGACTAGCTTATGAATTGAAAAACAAATTTATAAAAACACTATGGCTGGAGAAAAAGACTTAGAAACATTGCTAAAAACAATGAAACCCAAGCATATTGAAGGGGATTATGTTTTTTGTTTTATTAATTCACTTGAAAGTATCGATTTGAATGTCATTGTTATGCTTTTCAAGGAAGAAGAAGCAACTACTATTATTCTTAAAAAAGAATGCGCTGATTCCTCAAACCTCGAATATACCTCTGTTATGGCGTGGATCACGCTAACGGTTCATTCCTCGCTGGAGGCTGTGGGTTTAACTGCCGCATTTTCGAATGCCCTTTCTCAAGAAGAGATCAGTTGCAATGTAGTAGCCGGCTACTATCATGACCATATATTTGTTGACCAAAAAGATATTAATAAAGCAATGGAAATACTCAATAGTTTTTCTAAGTAATTTCTTTTAAAGGCGGTTTTTTACAAATTCAATCTCTGTTTTACCGTGCGCTTTAGGTTTACCATCTGCTCCTAAGTTGACCATAGTCGTATTGGCTATAGAAATAATGGTTTCGCGGGTCATCATATTTCGAACCTCGCATTTTAGAGAAAGGGATGTAGTTCCAAACTTCACCACATCAATACCAATTTCGATAATATCTCCTTGTTTTGCAGAGCTTCTAAAATTAATTTCCGACATGTATTTGGTCACTACTCTTTGGTTTTCTAATTGAATAATAGAATATAAAGCCAATTCTTCATCAATCCAAGCTAATAATTGCCCTCCAAATAAAGTTCCATTTGGGTTCAGGTCTTCTGGTTTTATCCATTTTCTAGTGTGAAATCGCATATTTTTTATTTAATAATGCTAAAGTAACCTATCTCCGTTGATTTTTTTATATTTAAAGAAAAAAAAATGGAACCAAGAGATGTTTTTTTAGTAGAATTCCGTGGAGTAACAATAGGAAGTGTCAGTACACAATCTTCATCCGAGGAAATGTTCCAAAACGAGGTGCTTCGACCAATTTTAAAGCTGCAAAATGATTTATTTATAGCTTCTTTTAGAAATTATTTGGCTAAACACAAGGGCGATTTTTATTCTCAAACTAGCGAAAAGAAACTGGTTAGCATTGAAAATACAGTTCAAAAAGACATAAAATACCGTAATACATTAAAGGGAATGGTAATCGGCTTATTCACAACAGAAGAATACTTATTCTATATCAAGAATTCCTCAAATCTCAACAAAAGAATGATGAATATGTTAATTGAAAGATTAAAAAGTCAGATTCAATTGTTTGAAGCCGTCTCCACTAAGGAGTAAAGGCTGTAAAAGGTTGATTTTATAGAAATTAGACATCCTTTTAGTGTAAATTAAAGTAGAAGTGTCATTGAATCTGTTCTCACATTCTCATTTATATCAAGCTTTAACTCGATAATTATCAAAATATCTAATGCTTTAAGGATTCATACTATTTTTAATGTAAAAAAGGAGATTAGCTATGTATTTTCTCCTCTTTGAAAGAATATTTTCGTTATTATTGTTAAAAGCAAAATATATGAAAGAGGAATATTTCAAGTGGTATTCTCCTAACCTAAATAAGGAGATTGAGATGTTAGTTTTTGGGCATTCCGGATACCCGGTTATCCTATTTCCCACTTCAATGGGAAGTTATCATGAAAATAAAGACATGGGTTTGATAGAATCTGCTAAATGGTATATGGAGCAAGGATTAATACAAATATTTTGTCCAGATAGTGTTGATAAAGACAGCTTTTATAACAAACACATTCATCCTGTTCATCGCATCGAAAACCATGTGCGTTATGACAAAATGATCTGCCATGAAATTGTTGAAAAAGTAAAAAACAATACACCGTCGGGGAAAGTTGCCGTTGCCGGTTGCAGTTTTGGAGGATATCATGCCGCCAATTTTGCTTTTAGACATCCCGGTTATGTTAGTCATATGTTTTCTATGAGTGGTGCTTTTAATATAAAAAGCTTTCTGGATGGTTTTCATAACGACGATGTTTTTTATCACAGTCCTGAGGATTACTTATATGGATTAGAAGATCCTGAATTATGGAAAATGGATATTGTTCTGGGTACTTCTAATTGGGATATTTGTTTTGATGCCAATCTGAAATTAAGCAAAGTATTAAGTCAAAGAAACGTACACCACTGGCTTGATATTCGTCAGGACAGAAATCATGACTGGCCGATATGGAAGGAAATGTTTCCACATTACTTATCCCGAATCAAGTTTTTTTAGAACGAGAAATTAAACGTAAAAAAATATTAATAAGGTAAAATAGATAAAAAATGAAAAAAATTGGAATTTTATTTGGAATGGAAGACACCTATCCTCAAGCATTTATAGACCGTGTTAATTCAAAAAACGAAAAAGGAATTATTGCAGAAGCAGTTTCGATCGATAAAGTAGTTCAAAATAAAGATGGAGAATACGCAGTCATTATCGACCGCATTTCTCAAGATGTTCCCTTCTATCGTGCGTATCTGAAAAATGCCGCTTTAACGGGTACAAATGTCATTAACAACCCTTTCTGGTGGAGTGCCGATGATAAATTTTTTAATAACTCATTAGCAGATACACTTGGAGTGCCGTTACCCAATACAGTTTTACTACCTTCTGCGGAACACCCAACAGATACGACTGGAAAATCATTCAGAAACTTAAAATACCCAATGGACTGGGAAGGAATATTTGATTACATAAAATTCCCTGCTTACATGAAACCGTACTCTGGTGGAGGATGGAAAAATGTATACCGTCTTGAAAACAAAGAGGAATTTTGGGAGAAACATCAGGAAACTGGTCAGCTGGTAATGATGCTTCAGGAAGAGATTGTTTTTACTGAATATTTTAGAGTGTATTGTCTGGGCGGTAAAGCGGTTAGAATCATGCAATACGAACCAAGAAACGCACCTCATTTGCGTTATGTAATTGATGGTCCACCAGTGGATAAAAAATTACTGGCAACCGTAAAAGACTACACGTTGAAACTATGTAAAGGTTTAGGCTATGACTTCAATACGGTCGAGTTTGCTGTGCGTGATGGTATTCCTTATGCAATTGATTTTGGTAATCCTGCACCCGATGCTGAATTAACTTCTGTAGGTGCAGAAAATTTTGAATGGGTAGTGGAAGAATCGGCTAAAATGGCTATTGCTGCTGCAAAAAAACAAAAGCCAGGAAAAATTAATCTGACTTGGGGAACATTTATGAAAGACGCGGTTGCGGGCAAATAAAATTGTGAGAAACCGGAATGCCTAGCCCAGATAGCAGAGAAAATCCAATCTCGTTTTTTAACGAGGTGGATTGTATCGAATAGCTGGACACGAACGAAGCGAACTGGCGAAGTAAATTGCTCCTAAAAAAAAATAAAAATGAAAAAACTACCCGCTTTTACCCTTGGTGTTGAAGAAGAATATCAAATTATAGATCCTGAAACAAGAGACCTGCGCTCGCATTTGTCGAAAATTGTTGATGGAGCCAAGATTATATTGAACGAACAGGTAAAGGCAGAAATGCATCAATCTGTCGTGGAAGTGGGTACTAATATTTGTACGAATGTTGATGAGGCCGAAAAAGAAATTAAATTCCTGCGAACTAAAATTGTTGAACTAGCAGATAAGCAAGGATTAATTGTGGGTGGCGCTGGAACACATCCTTTTTCGAAATGGCAAGACCAACCCATTACTGATGATCCGCGGTACCATACCATTGTGAATGAGTTACAGGATGCGGCACGTTCTAATTTAATTTTTGGAATGCATTGTCATGTTGGGATCGAAAATCGTGAAATAGGCTTAAAATTAATGAATCAAGCCTGCTATTTTTTACCTCATATTTTTGCGCTGTCGACCAATTCTCCTTTTTGGGAAGGCAGACAAACGGGATACAAATCCTTTAGAACAAAAGTATTTGATAAATTTCCCAGAACGGGATTGCCAGAATATTTTGATTCGGTGGCATCTTATGATAATTTTCTTGACACCTTGGTAAATACTAATTGCATCGATAATCCAAAGAAAATTTGGTGGGATTTACGTTTGCATCCCTTTTACGACACAATTGAATTTCGCATTTGCGATATGAGTTTAACGGTTGAAGAGACTATGTGTATTGTAGCTGTAATACAAGCTGTTGTGGCTAAATTATATAAACTGAATATGCAAAATATGAGTTTCAATATTTACAGACTGGCACTAATAAAAGAAAACAAATTCCGTGCTTCTCGCTATGGAATCGAAGGACATATGATTGATTTCGGACTTCAGAAAGAGGTAGAAACAAGAGTGTTGATTCTTGAATTATTGGATTTTGTGGATGATGTTGTAGATGAATTAGGAAGCCGTGAACAAATTAATTATGTACATCAGATTTTGAAAAACGGAACTGGAGCAGCAAAACAATTGGCAGTATTTGAGAAAACAAATGACATTACAAAAGTGGTTGATTTTATAACCGATGAATTCACTAAAGGGTTGTAAATTATTAGATTACCTTTGCATATTACTACAATTAAAGATTGCCTCATGAATAAGAAAAAAATAACAATTGCCCTTTTAGACATGTACCACGGAGTACCTAATCAGGGAATGCGCTGTATAATTGACATAATAAACAGATTTAGCCCTATTGTAAGCTTCAAAATATATGATGTGAGGGGAAAATGCGAATTGCCCGAAATCGAGCAATACGACATTTATATCTCTACTGGAGGGCCGGGAAATCCTTTAATTGGTGACGGCACTTGGGATACAAAATACTATGTATTTATTGATGCCTTAACGAAATGGAACCTGGAAAACCCAGTAAAAAAGCATGTACTATTCATCTGTCATTCCTTTCAGATGGCGTGTAAGCACTTTGGTCTGGCAGAAATTACTAAAAGGAATGATACTTCCTTCGGTGTTATGACAATTCATAAAACGAAAGAAGGTGAAACTGATCCTCTTTTTGAGGGTTTAAGCGATCCTTTCTATGCTATTGATTCCAGAGATTACCAAGTGGTACAACCTAAATTAAGTGTTTTTAAGAAAAAAGGAGCTAAAATTATTTCCCTAGAAAAAATAAGAGATCATGTGCAATACGAACGCGCAATAATGGCCGTACGATTCACAGATTATTTTGTGGGAACTCAATTTCATCCCGAAGCAGATCCCATAAGTTTTATTTCTCACCTGAGAAATAAGGATGCCAAGGAAAAAATAAAAGCGATGAAAGGGAAAAGAAAGTTTAGAAATATGCTGGAAGATTTATTGGATGATGATAAAATCTACAGAACAAACGAAACTTTGATTCCCAATTTTCTTCGCACGGCGATAAATGACCTGATGAAAACAAAAAAGATGATTTCCAATTAATCTCAGCTAGACGTTATGATTTCAAAATATCGAAAACTATTTAATGAGCAATTCACAGAAAAAAAATATCAGCAATTACAAGATGATATCGCCTCTGATTTTGATTATAAACCTACTTTTCGAATAGGGGAAACTCCTTTTTTTATATCTAACCAACTGAAAGAACAATTAATAGAGGGTTGCAATGAAGTTATAGCTTTAATTCAAGAAGAAGGTTTTAAAGCGTTAACAGATAAAGCATTAGAATTAAATATCAAAGTACAAAATGAAGATAAGCACACCAATTTTTTGGCTATTGACTTTGGAATCTGCGAGGAGAACGGAGCAGTAGTTCCGAAGTTGATAGAAGTACAAGGATTTCCTTCCTTGTATAATTATCAGACTAATCTATATGATAAATTTGTAAATCAGTACCCTTTTCTGAACGAGCTGACTCCATTCTTTAATGGCATCAACTCACAAGAATACCTGAAGATTGTTGAGGAAGTAATTTGTAACCATCACCTTAAGGAAAATGTTGTTTTACTCGAAATAGAGCCCGAAAAGCAAAACACAAAAATTGATTTTTACTATTGTAAAAGAGATATCGGAATACCGATTGTTTGTGTAACTGAAGTAATCAAAAAAGGTAGACAGCTGTTTTATAAAAATGAAAATAATGAGGTAGTGCTTATAAAGCGGATTTATAACCGAGTAATTTTTGATGAACTTGATTTGCGTACAGATTTGAAACTAGATTTCAGTTTCTCAGATGATCTTGATGTCGAATGGGCAGGACATCCAAATTGGTTTTTCAGAATCAGTAAATTCATACTGCCTTTTTTAAAAGGTAAGTATTTTATAGAAACGACATTGTTAAGTGAATTAACTAAAATCCCTGAGGATTTAGAAAATTACGTCTTAAAACCTTTATTT
Source organism: Flavobacterium sp. Arc2 (assembly GCF_041431385.1). Taxonomy (NCBI): domain Bacteria; kingdom Pseudomonadati; phylum Bacteroidota; class Flavobacteriia; order Flavobacteriales; family Flavobacteriaceae; genus Flavobacterium; species Flavobacterium sp. Arc2. Next base: position 29,045 of record NZ_JASMRH010000008.1, read on the forward strand.
TCTTTTTCGGGAACAGGTGTTATTTTTCATGTAAAAAAAGAAGATATTGAAGCTGTTGTAGAAAAAGAACTTTACATTCTGCAAAAAAAGGTTAACTACATTCCCATAGTACAGTCACCTGACGGTAAGGTAAAAGCAGAAGTTCGCATACTTTGCGTTTGGAAAAAGGAAGATGTTGCTCCTACTCTATTATGTAACCTAGTGCGCTTGAGCCGTGGTGAAATGATTGGGGTTAAATTCAATAAAGACAAAGACTGGGTTGGGGGAACGATCGGTTTGTTTTAAAGGTGATTCTATTATTTCCATAATTTTTGAAATAAAACCGGACAAACTTTCCCCATTGTTTCAGGTTCATCTGGATTCCAGTTAAATTTTAGTAATGGATAATTTTCGTCATTGGTTAAGAAAGTATCATAGTCAATATAAGAATACAAATCTTCACCCGTAGTGTTTTTAAATGCATTCATCGCTACATACCAAAAACCTTCAAATTCATAGGATTCCTTGCCTTCAACTACCTCAGTAATTAAAGTATCAGGATTCGCTTTTACTTTATAAAACACCTCTTTACCTTGAGAAATTAACCAACATCTAAAATATTCAAATCCACCATCAGAGCAACCACCACTTACAATATAAGCTGCACACCATAATTCCGGATTGTAGCTGTCATAAAGGAGCTGGTCAGTTCTTAAACGAAATCCTATCATTTCCTGCGGAGTCAATTTTTCGATTGCCGAAACCAGAAAAATTTCCTGATCTTCTTGATTTGTAGTTTCCTTGAGCGAGGTTTCAATTAGTGTCCAGAAAGTATCTTCGCTTAGCATTTCACTTGATTTAGGAAGTGCTATTGAATCAAGATTAATTTGAGCTACCATTTCAGGATTTTCAATACTATCCAATGACTCTTCCATATTTTCCGTGCTGTTTTGACCACAAACAGCAATACTGAAGAACAAAAATAACGATAGTAATGTAATTGAATTTTTCATAAAACAAAAGGAATTTGACAACTGGCTCTTAATATGCCTGCGTAAAATTAACTATTTTTATTCTGTAATATCAAATTCCGCTACATAAAAATTTGCATCAATTTTAAGTTGTGTATTTTCCACTGTACTAGAATCATTTTTCCATTCTGTCGTTGGTTTGAGCCATTTTTCTACGCCGTTAATGGTAATTTTTAGTGGCATATTGAAGCCCGTAACACAGTTAGTCCATCGAAATCCGAGGGTTTTGTCCTTAAAGAAATATTCTAATGTGGGTATTCTAGTGTCTCTTAAGTACTGATTAAAGAAAGGGTTTAATTCCATTCCAACCGCTGTACTCAAGTAATCCTCAATTTGTTTTGTAGTCACTGTTTGATGATAAAAAGTGCTATTCAAACCCCTTAGTATGGTTCTCCATTTTTCATCGTCGTTTACAATTTGACGCAAAGTATGTAGCATATTAGCACCTTTATAGTACATATCACTCGAGCCTTCACTATTTACACCATAATGACCAATAATGGGTTTATCGTTTTGAATATTTTTTCGGATTCCTCGAACGTATTCATTACCGGCCTCTTTTCCGTAATAATACTCCACAAAAAGACTCTCAGAGTAGTTGGTAAAACTCTCATGAATCCACATGTCTGCGATATCTTTATCTGTAATGTTATTGGCAAACCATTCATGACCAGATTCATGAATAATGATAAAATCAAATTTAAGACCCCAGCCTGTTCCGCTTAAATCCCTGCCTCTGTATCCATTTTTGAAGCCATTCCCGTAAGTAACTGAACTTTGATGCTCCATTCCTAGATAAGGAGCTTCTACTAGCTTGTAACTGTCTTCATAAAACGGATAAGGTCCAAACCAATGCTCAAAAGCTTTCAGCATACGAGGAACATCTTTAAATTGTTCTTTAGCTTTTGCTAAATTATCTCTCAAGACATAGTAGCTACAATCTAAATTTCCTTTTTCCCCTTTGTATTTCTCTGAGAACGAAACGTAGTCCCCAATATTTATATTTACACCATAGTTATTGATTGGATTTGATACATACCAGTTAAACGTCCTAGTTCCATCTTTTAGTTCTTTTACGCTAACTAATCGTCCATTAGAGACATCAGTCAGATTTCCAGGAACATTTACACTGATTAGCATACTTTCTACCTCGTCGTACATATGATCCTTATTGGGCCACCAAACGCTAGCACCTAATCCTTGACAGGAAGACGCAATAAATGGGTTACCGTTGCTGTCTTTCTTCCAAGTAATCCCTCCGTCCCATGGCGGATTTACGGCAACTTTTGGTCTTCCGCCATAGAAAACGGTAAGTTCTTTAATGGTACCCGGTTTTTGAAGCGCGACCAACTCAATAAAAAAGGCATTGCCTTCTCTGCTGTATTTTAATTCAACTCCATCCTGAATTACTTTGTAAATTTCTAAAGGCTTTTGCAAATCAATTTGCATGCGGTTGTACTCTTCTACTACTTTATATTTAATGGTGTTAGAACCCGTTATAGTGCTGTCTTTTGGATTCACTTTAACGTCCAGATGATAGTACTTCACGTCCCACCACGCTCTTTCTTTAGTAATGCTTCCTCTTAGACTGTCTTGTTTGGTAAATACCATTTCCGACTTACTTAAAAGACCTTGGGCGTTAGAACTATTCGAAATAAATACTAAGGAACAAATAACAACAAAAAAATTTTTCATGAATGCGGAATCTTTTAATATAACTCTATTTTTAAATCTAATCTATTGCTACTAATGTAGTTTTGATACTTTTTCTTGCGCTACCACCACAGTAAAATCAGCGACTAAACGGTCTACATAATCATTTAATAACTCTAAAACTCTTTCACTTTTATCAGACTGAACCACTAATCCGGCATGGTAATCCAAAGGTACTATAAAGCAAACTTCTGGATCAGAAAAAGAAGATAAATCAGGATTTTTATATTTAGACAAAGTCAATACAATTCCAGCATATCCTTTTTTTACTTTTGGTAACTTATATTTTTGTTCTCTTACCAATGCGTCTTCAATGGCGGCCCATTCTTTCCAAAGATTAATGTTGGAAGCTGCTTCCACCATTTCTGCCAGATGCGCTCCGCCTACTCGAGATGATGTTTCTAGGAAATATATTCTTCCATCTTCATCACTTTTTATAAATTCAGTATGTGCGGCACCATGTTTCAGTCCGAAATCTTTCATGACCTGCTCATTTAGCTTTTTTATGGCTTTGTCATCTTCAGAGTTGTATGGGATGTTTGAGCTTCGAAAAACGCCTCCTCCCTGTGATATTTCCATCGGAGTGGCCAAATATTTTGAAGTCAAACTAAAAATGACTTTACGATCTGAAATTAAACTATCACAATGATAAACAGCACCAGGTTTAAATTGTTCCAATAAGTATTTGAAACGGTTATTCCCCATTTCATTAATATGAATCCACAGCGTTTCCTTATCGTGTACTTTTATGATACCATTGGCTGAGGCTTCCGATCTTGGTTTTAATACCCATGGAGGAGAAACAGTATCGGCAAAAGTATTAATATCGTGATCATTAAATAAAGAACAAAAAGCAGGAATGGAAATGCCACAACTTTTTGCTCTCATACGCATCGCCAGCTTATCTCTAAAGTAACGTCCCGTAGTTTGTCCCATACCATCAATACGCAGATTCTCTCTCAGATAGGTTGCTTTTTCTACATCGTAATCATCCAATGCTACAATGGCATCAATTTGATTTGACTTCATTAAGTTCCCAACACCCAATAATAAATGCTCTAGATTCCAATCGATATCCTGACCTTGCATGTAAAAGGTTTCATCTATAGAATCATGTGGCCATGGTTTATCTCTCAGTTTTTCACTGGTTATGAGGTAGACTTTGTTGCCAAGGCTTTTTAAATGAATTAAAAAATCGGCCCCTTTGAAATAATTCGAAATACAAATGAAAGTTTTAGGATTTTGCATAAGCTTATAAATTTTCAATGAACTTGGTTAATAAATGTACTCCATATGCTGTAGCATGTTTGCTTTTTGCAAATTCATCGTCGCCAAATGCTACGCCAGCAACATCCAAATGTGCCCAAGCAGCATGCTCGTTTGTGAAATATTCTAAAAATTTAGCCGCACTAATAGCGCCAGCTACCGGTTTTCCGCTATAGTTTTTTACATCTGCAATGTCACTTTCTATATCCTGTTTGTAGACATCCCAAAGTGGCAATTGCCATAGGCGCTCCCCTACTGAATCTCCTGCTTCTTGCAGTTTTTTTGAAATAGAATCGTTATTGGTAAATAAAGCACCGCATTCATAGCCTAACGTCCCCACACTACTTCCGGTAAGTGTTGCGATATCCACAATGTATTCTGGCTTGTAATTTTTTATTAGATAGGAAAGACCATCTGCCAAGACTAAACGTCCTTCTGCATCAGTATCAATAATTTCGATTGAAGTCCCGTTGTAACTGTGAATCACATCGCTAGGTAAAAATGCTTTTGCGTCCACTGAATTTTCTGCACAAGGAACGATAGCAGTTACTTTTACGGGTAATTGTAAATCAGCGATCAATTGCATTGCTCCAAATACTGCAGCACCACCAGCCATATCACACTTCATGTGAACCATTCCAGCCGTTTTTATGTTCAAACCTCCAGTGTCAAAAGTGATTCCTTTTCCCACCAAGCCAACATGCTTTAAATGAGGAATATCTTCTTTTGGAGTATAAGTCATTACTACAAATTGTGGCTCATTCTGGCTTCCTTTTCCAACAGCTAAAAAAGCACCGAGTCCTTCTATTCGGCATGCTTCGAGACCTAGAACATTGACCTCAAATCCGTATTTCTCTCCTTTATCCTGTGCCCATTTTGCAAGATACTTTGGAGTCACTTTATTAGGCGGTAAGTCGACTAACGCTAAAGTTTGAAGTTGGGCGCGGGCAATTTTTATCGCTTTATTGATTGTTGCAGTATAATCTTTAAAAGATAAAATTTCCAATTCAAAATCAGGGTTTAAAAACGGATGCTCATCTACTTTTTTGAAATGACCTAAATTATAAGTGCCTAACAATAAGCCGGAAACTGCAGCTTCCACTTGGTCAGTACTGAATTCTTCGGGTACAAATAAAGCGACATTTTTTCCAAAAGCTTCTTTTTCCTTAGCAGCAACTCTCCTGGTTATTGTTTTTAAGGCCTTATAATCTATTTTTTTACCTAGTCCAATAAAAAGGTAAGTATTATCGTTTTTTTCGGATAAATAATAAGTGTCCTTCTTGCCATAGAACACTTTGGATGAAATTTCTAAACCTTCAAACTTAATTGGAACAATACTTTTTGCAGTGGTTTCAAAAACGGGTATTAAAACGGTTCCTGAAAAATTCTCTAATTTATCTATTTCTTTAGTTTTCATCTAGTTATCTTTTGTGTTAAAAAAAAGCCACTCAATAGCTTTAGGAAATTCATCACTCCAATAGGTCTCGTTGTGTTTTCCCTCCTTATTGATGCTCAAATTAATTTTCATTTTATCTTTTACAAATTCGCTTGCAATGGCGCGATCCTTGAAATTTTTCACATGTTCAATCATGGTGTCACTTTCGTCGCCACCAGCATATAAATATATTTTAGTATCCTCAGTAACATCTTCGTCAACTTTTATTTTCATATCAGGTTTTACCCAAAGTGAAGGAGAAAAAATCATCAATTTACCAAATACTTTGGGGTATCTCAATCCGCTAAAAATGCTGATTAAAGCGCCCATCGAACTGCCACCTATTCCGGTATTAGCACGATCTGTTTTGGTACGAAAATTATTATCGACAAACGGTTTTAACGTTTTGGTTACAAAACGGATGTACTTTTTACCCTGTCCTTTTCCTAATATTGTTTTGCCAACACTATATTCTCTTATTCTGTCTTCATCAGCGTGTTCAATGGCGATTATAATAATCTTCCCAATTTTATACTCCGACATTACAGCCAGTTTTTTGTCAATTTCCCAATTTCCGTATTCAGCATTCTCATTAAATAAATTCTGAGCATCTTGCAAATACATCACGGGATAGCTTTCTGTTGAAGTATCATAATCGTGAGGAAGCAAAGCCCAAATTTTTCTGGTTCTATTCAGCTGAGGAATCTCAAATTCATCAGATATAAGTAAAACTTGCGGCAAATAGTTTTGTTTGTAGGGGAGCCAGTTCTTTCTCCATCTTGCAACATGTTCTTTTTGTGTTCCCGTATGCTTCATTGTTGATCTATTTTCGGTACGATTGCCATTCCTGTCAATTTCCACTTCACTCCAATCCCCTTTTGTAAATTTATACAATAACGTTTTTGGATAGTCAAAATCGTGGGTAAATTTGAAATGATACAACCCACTTCCTATTTTTTCCATCATGAAATCCTTATCCTGCGTCAACCAATTATTAAAATTACCCGAAAGATATACGGGACGTAAATCATCTTCATCGGTGGTCAATATTATGTGTAATCCAGTTTTTATGATTGTATGGTTAGGTTCTAAAGTGTTGCTTTTATTGTCAAAATTCATAATGTGTATTGTGGTATTTTGTAAAATAATAGTAAATATAGTGGATTGCAACCTGAAATAAAAGAAAAAAGAAAACCCAACAGTAAATGAAATTACTGTTGGGTTTTTATATAGGATGGTTAACAAGAAAAAAATCTCTATTTCTGGCGACTTTTTAATACATCAACTACATCGTTGATTTTGAATCCTTTCGCTTGAAGCAAAATTAGGTAATGAAAAAGTAAATCGGCACTTTCACTTAAAAACAAGTCGTCGTTATCATCTTTTGCTTCAATAACCACTTCGACTGCCTCTTCACCTACTTTTTGTGCAATTTTATTGATACCTAGTTTAAATAAAGAAGCCACATAACTCTTTTCAGAATCTGCATTTTCTCTTCGTACTTGAATGGTATCTTCCAGAGCAGAAATGAAACCGTAATTGGTTTTGTTTTCTGTAGCCCAACACGTATCTGTTCCTTTGTGACACGTAGGTCCTTCAGGTTTCACTTGAATTAATAAAGTGTCGTCGTCACAGTCATTTTTGATGTCAATCAGATTCAAAAAATTACCACTTTCCTCCCCTTTTGTCCAAAGTCTTTGTTTTGATCTGCTGTAAAAAGTCACCTTTTTAGTATCTATTGTTTTTTGATAGGCTTCGGCATTCATGTAACCTAACATTAAAACAGCATTCGTTTCACTGTCTTGTATGATTGCTGGAATTAATCCTTCTGCGCTTTTTGAAAAATCTATATTCATTATTTATAATTTTATGATTGAAAAATTAAAAGATTATCAAATCTGACTTCTTTTCTCTTTTTTCTATATTCTATAATCTCACCTCGATATTATTGTCCTTCAATTCCTGTTTTAATGTTTTTATTTCGATTTCTTTAAAGTGAAAAACGCTTGCTGCTAATGCGGCATCTGCTTTTCCTACTGTAAAGCTATCTACAAAATGCTCTATATTTCCTGCTCCTCCCGAAGCAATGATTGGAATATTAACTATGCTTGAAAGCTTGGCTAACGCTTCATTTGCAAAACCATTTTTTGTACCGTCATTATCCATCGACGTAAACAGGATTTCCCCTGCCCCTCTTTCTTCCACTTCTTTAGCCCAATCAAATAAGTTTAGTTCCGTTGGTACTTTTCCTCCTACCAAATGAACAATCCATCGACCGTCAATCTGCTTGGCATCAATCGCGACAACCACACATTGGCTGCCAAATTTTTGAGCTAAGTCATTAATCAATTGCGGATTTTTTACTGCCGAAGAATTGATAGAAACCTTATCGGCTCCATTCTGAAGTAAAATCTCAACATCGGCTACAGATGAGATTCCGCCGCCTACTGTAAAAGGAATATTAATAGTTGACGCTACTTTTCGAACTAAATCAACTAAGGTCTTTCTTCTTTCTTCTGTTGCAGAGATATCTAAAAAAACCAATTCATCGGCTCCTTCATCCGAGTATATCTTAGCTAATTCCACTGGATCGCCAGCATCACGTAAATCTACGAAATTTATGCCTTTTACGGTTCTTCCGTTTTTAATATCGAGACAAGGTATTATTCTTTTTGTTAACATTTTATTTATAGTTAAGAGTCTTTTATTCAAATACTGGGCGTAAAAAAGTTCTTTTATAGCTCAATATGCATCTTGTATCCTCTGCAATTTTAAAGGCCTGAATACATTCTTGATCTTCCAAAATTAACCTTCTGTAATTTTCATATTCGGTTAAACTAGGAAAGGAAAACATTGCAAATGCTATATTATTCGCCCCTTCAGAAGGTAAAAAATAACCATGATGTTGTCCTCCAAAACGGTTAACTAATTTAATCCACCTTTTACCATAATCTTCAAAAACATCTAGCTGAAAAGGGTCTATAGTGTATTTCAAATAACAAGTTATCATATTTTGAGCTTTATTATTTGCCAATTATATAATTTTCCAATTGTTTTAGCGAAATTCTTTCTTCGTAAATCGCTTTTCCAATAATCGTTCCTTCACATCCTAATTCGGCTAATTTGGGCAATTCATCAAAAGTAGAAATTCCACCTGAGGCGATTAATTTTATTCCTTGGGCTTCCGCCAACTTCTCGACTCCGCTCGAAGTGACATTGCATTGCTCTATAATTTTTTTATATAAATCAAAACTAGGTCCTTCAAGCATTCCGTCTTTTGCAATATCAGTACAAATAACATATTGAATTCCTTTAGTTTGATACGCTTGTATAAATGGAATTAAGTCTTCATCGGATTCTTCTAACCAACCTGACACAGCTACTTTTTCATTATTTGCGTCTGCTCCAAGTATGATTTTATCCGATCCATATTCTTGAATCCATTTTTCGAATAAGGCTCTGTTTTTAACCGCAATACTTCCGCCTGTAATTTGGTTTGCTCCGCTTTCAAAAGCGATTTTTAAATCGGCATCCGATTTTAAACCACCACCAAAATCAATTTTCAATTTTGTTTTAGAAGCAATTTGCTCCAATATTTTATAATTGACAATTTGGCTTGACTTTGCTCCATCTAAATCCACCAAATGCAAATATTCGATACCATGAGCTTCAAATTCTTTGGCAACTTCTAGTGGGTTTTCATTGTAAATTATCTTGGTATTGTAATCTCCTTTGGACAAGCGAACACATTTCCCGTCGATGATGTCTATTGCTGGTATTATACGCATAATTTGTTTCAGGTTTAAAGTTTAAAGTTTTAGAAAATTCCCTAGAATTTTCTCTCCTACATCACCGCTTTTCTCAGGGTGAAACTGGGTTCCGTAAAAATTATCTTTTTGCAATGCCGAAGCATATTCTACTTCATAATTTGTGGTCGCAATAGATTCCGCACAGTCTGGTGCATAAAAACTATGCACTAAATACATGTATTCGTTTTCAGCAATTCCTTCAAATAACTCCGACTTCAAATTGTATATTTGATTCCACCCCATTTGTGGTACTTTAACTTTTGGCGTGAATTTAATCACATCGACATCAAAAATACCCAAACCTTGTGTATTCCCTTCTTCCGAAGCATTGCACATCAATTGCATTCCCAAACAAATCCCTAAAACAGGTTGAGTCAAGGTTGGAATTAAACTGTCTAATCCACTTTCTAAAAGCATTTTCATTGCTGAACTAGCTTCACCTACACCTGGAAAGATCACTTTATCCGCTGCTTTAATTTCCTCAGCATTGTTACTCAAAACTGCTTTGAATCCCAATCTTTCGATGGCAAACATAATACTTTGAATATTTCCTGCCCCGTAATTGATTATTACTATTTTCATTTCTTAATTGTTTCAAGTTTCAAGTTTAAAGTTTAAAGTTGTTTTGTGGCAACCTGAAACTTTAAACTTGAAACAACTTTTTTAAAGCATTCCTTTCGTACTTGGCAAAATCATTTTCTCGGTATCCCGTTTAACGGCAACTTTTATTGCTTTGGCAAAAGCCTTAAAAATAGCTTCAATCTTGTGATGTTCGTTCTGTCCCTCAGCTTTTATGTTGATGTTAGCTTTGGCTCCATCCGAGAAGGATTTAAAGAAATGTAAAAACATCTCTGTTGGCATTTTACCTACCATTTCACGTTTGAATTCGGTTTCCCAAACTAACCAGTTTCTGCCTCCAAAATCAATGGCTACCTGTGCTAAGCAATCATCCATTGGTAAACAAAAACCATAACGCTCAATGCCTAATTTGTTACCTAACGCTTTTGCGAAAACTTCGCCTAAAGCAATCGCCGTATCTTCAATTGTATGATGTTCGTCTACTTCTAAATCGCCTTTAACAAGGATTTCTAAGTCCATTTGCCCGTGACGCGCAATTTGGTCTAACATATGGTCAAAAAAAGCAATTCCAGTTTCGATTTTGCTCTTCCCAGTTCCATCCAGATTTAAACTGATAAAAATATCCGTTTCGTTAGTTTTTCTTTCAATCGTTGCAGAACGAGCTTCTAATTTTAAAAATTCGTAAATCACTTTCCAATCCATTGTTTGCAAAGTAATAACTTCATCTAACTCTTCCCGCTTAGAAGCGATTTCATTACTTCCTATTCCTTCTGTTGTATTAAGGAAAATTGCTTTTGCACCTAGATTTTTGGCTAATTCCACATCAGTCAAACGATCTCCTAACACAAAAGAATTCGCTAAATCATAGGCAGGATTATCAATGTATTTTAATAGCATTCCAGTTCTTGGCTTACGCGTTGGCGCATTATCCTCAGGAAACGAACGGTCTACGAAAATATCATCAAAAAGAACACCTTCATTTTCGAAAGCTCTTAAAATGAAATTTTGAGTAGGCCAGAAAGTATCTTCCGGGAAACTGTCCGTTCCTAATCCATCTTGATTAGTCACCATTACCAATTCGTATTCCAATTCTTTCGCGATTTTAGCTAAATATTGAAATGCTTTTGGATAAAACTCCAATTTAGATAAGTTGTCTAATTGATATCCTTCCGGTTCTAAAACCATAGTTCCGTCACGATCTATAAAAAGTACTTTTTTCATTGTATAAGTATTTATTAAAAACGCTTTTTTATAATATTACAAGCATTTTGCATCTTCTTCCATTTTTGTCATTTTCTGTTTGGCAGTATTTTCTGTTACCTCCTCGCAATAAATATTATTAACTAAAACTCCAGTTTCAAAGACAAGTTGTACATAAGTTATCTTACCTGGTTCTACTTTAACCTCGAATTTTTCAGCTTTGTCTTTTGATTTTTTACCGCCAAATTGAACAGAACATTCATGGCTACCTACTGAAACTTCATGTACAGAGTACTTTTTGTTGTTTAGTTTACAAACAAATTCTCCGTCAATAAATGTTTTGAATGCCGCGGCAGATCCTGCAAAACCAGTCGAACGCAGAAAATATATTTTTCCAGTTTCTGTTTTTTCTATGTCTTGCGCATTCATAAAACAATTAACACTTAATGAAATAAAAAGTGTCAAGATCAATTTTTTATTTATGGTTATCATTTTTATGGTTTTAATTTTTATCAAAATAATTATGAACTAATGGCTAACAAAGCCTCCATCAACTTTTTATTTTCTTTTGCTGTTCCAATAGTTAAACGTAAAGTGTTTTCGCATAAAGGTTGTGTGGTTCTGTTTCTAATAACAATTCCTTTAGCGATTAGCTCACTGTATCTTTTATTAGCGTCATCTACTTTAATTAAAATAAAATTAGCCTCAGTCGGATATATTTTAGATACAAATTTCACTTTATGTAAAACTTTAATCAAATCCTCTCTTTGTACTACAATAGAGTCAATTTCAAGTTGTATTTTTTCTTGGTCAGATAGACGTTCCAAAGCTCTTTTTTGAGTGAGCTCGTTTACATTGTAAGGTGGTTTAATTTTGTTTAAAATCGTGATCACCTGACTTGAAGCATAGCAAATTCCCAAACGGATACCTGCTAAACCATAAGCTTTAGACAAAGTTTGAGTAATAATTAAATTTGGATATTCATCTAATTCATTCAGCCAACTTTGTTTATTAGAAAAGTCGATATAGGCTTCGTCAATTACGACTAAACCTTTAAAATTCTGTAGCAAGCTCACTACACTTTCATCTGAAAAGGAATTTCCTGTTGGATTATTAGGAGAACATAAAAAGAGAATTTTCGTATACTCATTTGCAGCATCTAAAATAGCATCTACTTGCGGTTCAAAATCAGTGGAAAGAAATACTTCTTTGTTCTCTACGGCATTAATATTTGCCAAAACACCGTACATTCCATAGGTTGGAGGTAAAGAGATTATATTGTCTTTATTCGGTTCGCAAAAAGCCCTGAATAGTAAGTCCAGTACTTCATCACTTCCGTTCCCTAGTAATATCTGATTTGGAAGAATATTTTTTTGCTTTGCCAAAACTGCTTTTACGCTTGCTTGTTGCGGATCAGGATAGCGATTAACTCCAGTCTCAAAAGGATTTTCATTGGCATCCAAAAAAATCATTTCGGCGGTATTAAAATCTTCAAATTCATCTCTGGCAGACGAATAAGGCTTCATTTTTAGTACGTTTTCACGAACTAATGTATTGATATCAAAATTATTTTTCATCTTCAATCGCTTTTAATCTTAAAGAAACTGCATTTTTGTGCGCTTGTAAACCTTCAGCTTCCGCCATGATTTCTATCGCTTTTCCTATATTTTGTATCCCTTTTTTGGATATTTTTTGAAAAGTCATAGCTTTGGTAAAACTATCTAAATTTACACCACTATAGTTCTTCGCATAGCCATTTGTCGGTAAAGTATGATTTGTTCCAGAAGCATAGTCACCAGCGCTTTCCGGAGTAAAATTACCAATAAAAACGGAACCTGCATTGTCAATTCCATCTGTAAAAAATGCTTCTGATTCTGAACAAATAATAAAATGTTCTGGTCCGTATTCATTAATTAGCTCTAATGCAATGGAATCATTCTCTACAAAAATCAATTTCGAATTGGCAATAGCCTTTTCAGCAATCTCTTTTCTAGGTAAAGCGTCTAACTGGATTTGAATTTCGTTTTCGACTTCATCAATTAATTTCTTTGAAGTAGAAACTAAAATCACTTGGCTGTCAGCACCGTGCTCTGCTTGAGACAATAAATCAGAAGCGACAAAAGCTGCAACAGCAGTATCATCTGCTACAATCAATAATTCTGATGGACCTGCAGGCATATCAATTGCTACGCCAAACTGGGTTGCTAATTGCTTTGCTACAGTTACAAATTGATTTCCTGGTCCAAATATTTTATATACTTTCGGGATTGTTTCAGTACCAAAGGTCATTCCGGCAATCGCCTGAATTCCTCCTACTTTTAAAATTTTAGTAACACCACATAGTTGAGCGGCATATAAAATTGCAGGATTTATATTTCCTTGTTTATCTGGAGGTGAACACAAGATAATTTCTTTGCACCCTGCAATATTTGCAGGAACAGCTAACATTAAAACTGTTGAAAACAAAGGAGCTGTCCCACCAGGAATATACAATCCGATTTTTTGAATTGGTCTTTTTTCTTGCCAACAATTAACTCCTTCTACTGTTTCTACTTCAACTTTGGCCGTTTTTTGAGCCGCATGAAACTTTTCTATATTGCTTTTAGCTAACTGAATCGCTTCTTTCAATTCAGCAGGAACAGCAGCAACAGCAGTTTCAATTTCTTTTCTGGAAACTTCCAGGGTTTCAAAATTGACACCGTCAAAAATCGAAGTGTATTTTGCAATAGCTTCGTCTCCTTTTTTCTGAACTTCTTTAAAAATTTCTTTTACGGTAAGTTCGATATCGTCTACCGTCTTAGTTGGTCTTTCTAGTATGTCAGACCAAGTTTCTGGTGTTGGGTTGTATATTTTATTCATAATTTTTAGTTTAAAGTTTAAGAGTTTAAGAGTTTAAAGTTGCTCAGAGCATAAAAACCATTAAAGAACTTAATACTTATGAATTACTACTTAATTAAAGTACCATTTTTTCAATTGGGCAGATCAAGATCCCTTCGGCTCCAGCGTCTTTCAACTGATCAATAACATCCCAAAAAGTATCTTTATCAATTACTGAGTGCACGCTGCTCCATCCTTCTTGCGCTAAAGGCAAAACGGTTAAACTACGTAATACTGGAAGGATTTTACCAACAGCTTCAATTTTATCATTAGGAACGTTCATCAAAATATATTTTGATCTACGTGCTCTCAAAACTGATTCTATTCTAAATTTTAAAGTGTCAATTAGTTTTTGAACTTCAGGAGTAACTTTAGGAGAAACCGCTAATACGGCTTCACTTTTATAAATAATTTCAACTTCCTTTAAGTTGTTTTTGAATAAAGTACTTCCGCTGGATACAATATCAACAATGGCGTCTGCAAGACCAATATTAGGAGCGATTTCTACCGAACCTGATATTTGGTGGATATCTACGTTTACTCCAAAAGAATTGAAATATTCAATCACAGTATTAGGATAAGAAGTCGCAATACGTAATCCGTTTAAATCTTGAATTGAGTTGTATTCAAATGCTTTAGGAACAGCAACAGATACTTTACACTTAGAAAAACCTAGTTTTTGAATCACTTGGATTCCTTTTCCTTTTTCTACCAATAAATTGTCACCAACAATGGCGATATCTACCACTCCATCAATCAAATATTGAGGAATATCTGAGTTTCTTAAATATAAAACTTCAAGAGGGAAATTAGAAGCTTCGGCTTTTAATTGGTCGATTCCGTTGTTAATAGAAATCCCGCAATCTTTCAAGATCTGAATACTGTCTTCGTTTAAACGTCCTGATTTTTGGATTGCAATTTTTAATGTACTCATTGTAATGTTTTTTAGTTTGTTTATAATATTATGTTTGAGCACAAAGGATATTAAATAAAAAACCCGTTTGATGTACTCAAACGGGTTTTAAAATATGATGACTTACAACCATATCATTAACACATCGCTTGAGAGCAATAATGGAAATGATGATGATGTAATTGTATTGCGAACATAATTTTTTTGTTTTTCTTTACTCCTGCAAATATAAAAGCTTTTTTGATTAAAAAGCAATTTTTAGTTTAACTTAATTTTGCTAATTTGTTAAAAAATATTATTCTTCTTTTTCGTTAGTAGTGCTTTCTGAGTTCGAATTGCCGTTTTCAATAGCTGAATTCACTGCATTATCACGAATTTCAGTGTGACGAATTTCTCCACCTGAAGTTCCTACACTTGATCCTAACACTGCGGTACCTAAAGCTAAGGCAAGTGTAATATAAGATGCCATTTTAGAAAATTTATGACTCTTAACACTTGTGTATAGCGCTACTAAACTAAAAATTCCTGTTGCATATAATAACAAGGCTAACTTTTCTGCTAATTCTTCATGTTCATGGATGATTTGTTTGCCTATATTTGGCATATCTTCCACCATTTCTTCAGCTCCATCGCCAGTATACATACTTAAAAATGCAAAAATAGCGGCGACTACAAGTACTATGTAAGCAGTATTTTTGACTGAATTATTTTTTAAAAGCAATCCAGCAATCAAAATTCCCAAGCCTAAGATTGTTCCGATAATTGGAAAATGGTTTACCACTAGGTGTAAATGTGCATCATTCATAGTATTGTATTTAAATAATTAATAATCTGTTTTTGAATAAATTTGTGCGACTTGATATGGTGTAATCATTAACCCGCCAGCGAAACTCCAATCAACGATCCAATACCATAAGTAATGGCAGCTGCAGCTAATCCGAAAAAAACTTGTCTGAATCCCGAAAACAGAACCCCTTTCCCCGTCAATAAAGTAATGGCAGCACCAATTCCAAAAAGTCCGATAACACTACTACCGACACTCAAAAGTATAGCATTTTTCCCATCTAAAAACATAAAAGGGTATAAAGGTATAATAGCGCCAATTGAAAATAAAACAAAGGAAGCAATTGCCGCTTCCCAGGCTGAGCCTCCTAATTCTTCCTTGTCGATACCTAATTCTTCAGTAATTATTGCATCAATGGCTGTTTCATGGCTTTCAAATGCTTTATCTGCCAGTTTCTGTGCCTCAACAACATTCATTCCTTTGGCCTGATATAATAAAACCAATTCCTTTTTTTCTTCTTCAGGAGATGCTTCTAACTCTTCCGTTTCTAGGTCGATTTGGCGTTGATTTAACTCTCTTGAACTTTGAACTGAAAGCCATTCTCCCAATGCCATTGAAATAGCACCAGCCATTAAGCCTGCTATCCCCGTTAGTAATATCGTATTGTTTGAAACTGCTGCTCCAGCAACACCCATGACCAAACTCATATTTGAAACTAAGCCGTCATTCGAGCCTAAAACAGCGGCACGCAATGCATTCCCTCCTACTGATTTATGGCGGCTTTCAAATTTAGAAAGAAAACCTCCAGACACATTTAAAGCGGCATTGTTATTTACCGCTTCTATAATGTCAAGATGATTGTGTTCAAAACCAGTAGGTTTCTCTCCTTTTTCAATTTTATTCTTTATCGAATTGACAGCAAATTGTTTTTCGATACTTGACAAACTACTGATTATAGATCCGTAACCAAATAGCTTACCTAATTTTAGTTGAAATTTAGCTCTTGAAGATGCTGCAGGCATTTTATATCCTGCTTCAATTGTTCGTACTTTATTCAACATATGTTGCGCATGTCCTTTCTCAATGTCCGACAAACCGCGCAAGACTCTGTTTAAATTCTCATCTTCTTGAATTTTGGCGATACTATCATAAAGGAAAGCGGTGTCAACTTCAGTTTGCAATTGACCTTTCAATTTACTTAAATCCATATTTTACAATTAATTAACCACGTCAAAAACGCCTTTTGTTAAAATTTTAGAGGAAGAATTAATTTGGTTGCCAGGTAGAATTTCAACAAATTTCTCTGATTTCTCGCCTATTTTTACCGCTATCTTTTTTAAGAAATAACTTTCATTTTTTTCTTGCTTCAATAAAAGTACAAAATTTTTGTTGTCCTCGGTAATTAAAGCTTCAGCAGGGATTGCCAGCCCTTTTTTAGAATCTACCACAATAGCCGCTTCCACAAACATCCCTGTAATTAATTTTTGTTTTATATTATCATCTAAATGCCCGTGAACATTGATTGTTCTGTCATTCCCTTCAATAGATTTCCCTACTAAATGTACTTTGGCATGGAATACTTCTTTTGTAGCTTCTGGAACCGTAAAATTGATATCTTGTTCCACTTTTACTTTTAAAATGTCTTTTTCGAATACATTTAGCTCTAAATGCAAATGTTCTGTTTGAATAATTTCAAGCATAACATCCGAAGGCGCTACATACATCCCAACGTTGGCATTCATTACCACGATATCACCCGAAATAGGCGCGTAAATGGTAATTACCGAAGTCAGTTTACCGTTTTCGACGTTTGCAGGATTAATACTTAACAGCTGCAATTTGGCTCTTAAACTTTGATACATTGCTTTTGCTCTGCGATAATCACTTTCGGCTTTTAGGTAATTTTTTTGAGAAGTAATTTTCTCGTCAAACAATGTTTTTTGACGCTCGTATTCTGATTTTAGATATTTAATTTGTTCTGCTATCTCCAAATATTCTTTTTGAACATCTAAAAATTCTGTGTTTTCTAAAGTTAATAGTGCTTGTCCTTTTCTCACTTTATCTCCAACTAATAGCGTAGTTGATTTTATATTACCTCCCACGAAAGTTGTTACTTTGGCTCTGTTTTGCGGCGGAACATCAATCTTTCCAGCTGTTTTTACAGTTACTTCAAAGTCTTGTTCCGTAGGGCTTCCTACTTCCATTCCCGAAGATTTAAATTGCGATGCAGTAACAGTAACCATGGTGTCATCCTTGACAACTGCTTCTTCTGTTTTAGTATCCTTGCATGACAATAGAACGGTTGATAAGGCGAATATATATAGTGCTTTTTTCATTTTTAAGGTATTAGAAATTAAGATATTGTGAATCGAGTTGGGTCGCATTGAATTGAAGTACGTTGTCTAGATATTCTACTTGAATAGTGGTTGCGTTCTCTAAACTTTGAATGTATTGAAAGAAATCTATTTCTCCGTGTTTATAACTTAAATTCGCCACCTTAATAATTTCATCCGATAACTTTTTTCCGTATTGATTGTAATAATTTATTGCTTCCTGATACTTTGCTAATTCGTTCTTTTTTTGATTTACAAACTGCTCTCTTTTTTGTTCTTCATTTAGCCTTTGTTGCTCCCAGCTTTGCAATTCTAGCTCAGCTACTTTTGATTTCGAAATATTTCCGGAGAATAAAAGTGGAACTCCAATTCCGATCTGAAAGCCATTCAGTGATTGTGACAAACCTTTATTGGACCCTCTAAAATATTCCAAATGCAAATCAGGTAACCAATGTTGTTTTTCAAGTTTAATTTGGCTTTTATAATTATTCGTAACACTCTCTAAATATTTGTTATGAATACTTTTACTTAATTCTTCAGTTGAATTAAATAGCGGACTGATCGAATTGTTTTTTATGACTATTTTTTCATCCGTTTGAATCAAGGAATACAACAAATCATACTTTGCTTTTTTATCATTTTCAATTTGAGAAAGACTTGTTTTTATTTGTCGAAATTTGGCTTGTGCCGTTATTTTTTCGAGATAATTGGTTTCACCTAATTCAAAACGTCTGTCGCTTGCTTTTGAAAAATTTTGATATAAACTATCCAAATAGAAGTATAATTTTTCCTGGTTTTGTAAATAGACAATGTGATAATATACTTTAGAAATTTCTAACGAAAGTTTGTTTTTTTGAATTTCAAAGTTGGCTTTTTCCTTTTCATATTCCGTTTCATTTACTTTTTTTTGTGCTCCATAAACCGTTGGAAAAGAAAAGCGTTGTTGCGCTCCAAAAATCTTCAATGGTTCATTATTGGAAGCTAAATTATTCTGATCGTAATTGTAGTAAATATTGGTTTTGTCAAAGGTATAAGCACTTTTTATATTGGCCTGGTATTTATCAACCTGCAATTGATACGCTTTTAGCCCTTGGTTATTAGTAATCCCTTTTCCTATCAAACTGTCTAATTCGGGATTTGAATTTTGTGAAAAAGCAAACGACGTACTCAACAACAATAGAATTAAATAGGAGCTACTATGATGTTTTTTAAACTTTGCCTTTTTAAACTCTTTTCCATCAAAAACTTTAAATAATATTGGTAGCACTACCATAGTCAAAATTGTTGCTGTAAATAATCCTCCAATTACGACTGTAGCTAAAGGTCTTTGAACCTCTGCTCCTGCAGAAGAAGATATTGCCATTGGTAAAAATCCTAAGGCTGCAGCGGCTGCCGTTAACAAAACAGGGCGCAATCTATCTGTAGTTCCTTTCAATATAAGTTCATCAATATTTTTCATTCCTTGATGTTTTAATTCTTTAAAATGTTCGATTAATACGATTCCGTTTAATACTGCAATACCAAAGAGCGCTATAAAACCAACACCCGCTGATATACTAAAAGGCAGCCCTCTCATCCATAAAAATAGTACTCCACCCACTGCCGAAAGCGGAATTGCTGAGTATACCATTAAAGCTTCTTTGATAGAACCAAAGGCAAAATACAATAAGATGAAAATCAAGATTAAGGCTATAGGAACCGCAACCATTAATCTGGCTTTGGCACTTTGAAGGTTTTCAAACTGTCCTCCATATTGAACATAATAACCTGGAGGTAGTTTGATTTCTTTATTTATAATATTTTGAATATCAGTGACGACACTTTGTAGATCTCTATTTCTCACATTAATCCCCACGACAATTCGTCTGTTTGTATTGTCTCTGGAAATCTTTGCTGGGCCTTCAGTATATTCAATATTTGCTAATTCCTGTAACGGAATCTGCTCTCCAGTAGAAGTTGAAACATATAAATTTTTCAAGTCATTAATATCGGTTCTATTGGTTTCATCCAAACGGATTACCATGTCAAATCGTTTTTCACCTTCAAATACATTACCCACTGTTTTTCCGGCAAATCCCATCGCAATCATATCATTCAACTCTGAAATATTCAAACCATATCGCGCAATTTTAGAACGATCATATCGTACGCTCATTTGCGGCAAGCCTTCCGTTTTTTCAATAATAATATCTGAAGCTCCTTCGACTTTTTCAATTGCTTTTTTGATTTCATGTGCTTTCTTAGCTAATACATTCAAATCTTCACCAAATACTTTTACAGCCACATCAGAACGGGTTCCCGAAATTAATTCGTTGAAACGCATTTCGATTGGTTGCGTAAATTCAATTTCCATATTTGGAATTTGTTTCTCAATCGCTGCTTTGATTTTATCTGCAAGTTCATCTTTACTCTTTGCTGATACCCATTCTGATTTTGGCTTTAGCTTAACTATAATATCACTTTCTTCCATACTCATAGGGTCTGTAGGAACTTCGGCGGCACCTATCCTACTGACCACTTGATCTACCTCAGGAAAGTTTTTTAGAATAATTTTTTCAATTTTAGTAGTTGTAGCAATCGTCTTTGTCAAGGAAGTTCCTGTTTTTAAAACGGGCTGAATAACAAAATCTCCTTCGTCTAAAGTGGGAATAAACTCTCCTCCCATTGTAGTAAAGAGAACTACTGCCATCACTAATAATCCCAAAGCGCCATACAATACTTTTTTAGTATTACTTAAAGCCCATGTTATAACAGGAAGATACCAAGAATTTAATTTTCGAATTAATTTACTGGAAAATGAGTTAGGATTTTCTTCTTTAGGTTTCAAAAAAAGTGAAGAGACGACAGGAACATAAGTAAAGCAAAAAATCATGGCTCCCACTAGGGCAAAACTAAAAGTCATCGCCATAGGTTTGAACATTTTACCTTCGATACCTGATAGAGAAAGAATTGGAATAAACACAATCAAGATAATCAATTGTCCAAAAATAGCTGAATTCATCATTTTAGAAGCACTCTTATAGGTGATTTGATCAATTTCAAGTTGGCGATCTTCGTTAGACATTGGGCCTAATTGGTTTGCTTTACTGGCTATTTGAAAGGCAATAAACTCAACGATAATGACGGCTCCATCAATAATTATCCCAAAATCGATTGCCCCTAAACTCATTAAGTTAGCATCTATTCCAAAAATATTCATCAACGAAATAGCAAATAATAAACACAACGGAATCACCGAGGCTACCACTAATCCCGAACGCCAGTTACCCAGTAATAGGACTACGACAAAAATTACGATTAAACAACCTAGAATAAGGTTCTCTGCAACTGTAAAAGTCGTTTTACCAACAAGCTCACTACGCTCTAGGAATCCGTTAATATAAACTCCTTGTGGTAGAGATTTTTGGATTTCGGCAATTCTGTCCTTTACATCATTTATTACTTGTTTAGAGTTGGCACCCTTCAGCATCATCACCTGTCCGAGTACCTTCTCGCCTTCTCCGTTACCTGTAATTGCTCCAAAACGATTGGCAGAACCAAAACGGACATCAGCCACATCTTTTACATAAACAGGCATTCCGTTTAAGTTCTTAACTACTATATTTTCAATATCGGCTAGTGATTTTACTTTTCCTTCGGCTCGAATGAAGTAACTCTGATTTACTTTTTCGATATAAGCACCACCGGCAATACTATTGTTATTCTCAAGCGCCGTAAAAACATCTGTAGCACTGATGTTCATGGCTTTTAACTTAGAAGGCGTAATCGCAATTTCATATTGCTTCAAGTAGCCTCCCCAGGTATTTATTTCAACCACTCCCTTTATCCCTGATAATTGGCGTTTTACAACCCAGTCCTGAATGGTTCTTAAATCGGTTACTGAATAGAGGTTTTTAAATTCGGGTTTTACTTCTAGCGTATATTGATAAATTTCTCCAAGTCCTGTGGTAATCGGTCCCATTGCAGGTGTTCCAAAACCCGCTGGAATTTTCTCTGATGCCGATTTTATTTTTTCGGCGATTAATTGTCTGGGTAAATAGGTTCCTAAGTCATCGTCAAAAACAATGGTTACCACAGACAAACCAAATTTAGAAATAGATCGAATTTCTTGCACGCCTGGCAAGTTTGCCATTTCAATTTCTACCGGATACGTGATGTATTGTTCAATATCTTGAGTAGAAAGATTACTTGAAGTAGTAATCACTTGTACCTGATTATTAGTTACATCAGGCACAGCACCTATAGAAATTTGGAAAATAGAATAGATTCCAAATCCGAAAATTCCTAAGGTAAATAATAAAACAATAAGTTTGTTTTTAAGACTAAAAGCAATAATTTTTTCAAGCATTTTTCACTTTATTTTATATTTCAAAAATACAGTAAATAGGTAAGGTTTGTCTTAAGAACTACTTAAGGTCTTCTTTTAAGAAGATTAACTTTGCTGCCGTTCCCACGTTTTCCTGACTTGAAATTTGAATATCAATAGAAAGTAATAAGGATAATTTTTTCACTATTGACAAACCTAATCCCGTTCCTTTAATTTCAGGATGATCAGTTGCATCTGATCTAAAAAACGCATTAAACACTTTTTCAACATCCTTAGACGATATCCCGATACCAGAATCGATTATACTGCATTCAATCTTGTTATTTTTTTCTATAATGGCAATAGCTAATTTAGCATTTTTATCTGAGTATTTTAACGCATTGGAAATCAAATTGTTAATTATTATTGAGAATAAATAAACATCCGTTTTAATATAGTAGTCCTTTTTGAATTCAGTTATAACCTGAATATTTTTAGTTTGAATTGTATTCGAATATCTTGAAATTGAGTCTAGAATAACTGCATTTAAACAAAATTTTTCCTTTTTTAAACTTTGTTTTTGATTTTCGAACCGAGCTAGCAACAGCAATTGATCTACCAAATTGTTTAAGCGATCTACTTCAGAAATACAAAAATTAATTTTTTCTTCGTACTCTGCGGGATTTCTTGGCTTTCTTATTAAAACTTCCAGCGTCCCTTTTATTACCGTCAACGGAGTCCTTAATTCATGTGAAGCATCAGAGGTGAATTCTTTTTCCCTTTCGATCGTATTTTCAATTCTATCTAATAAATTGTTTATTGTCTTAGATAAAACATAAAGTTCATCACGGTTTTGAGGTAATGGAATCCTGGATATTAAATTATCTTTGGTAATGATATTAGAAGTCTCAATGATAGAACTGATCGGTTTTATACTTCTTCCGGCAATAAATCTTGCAATCAGAAAGAGTACAATTAGAATTAAGGGATAAGCAATAATCAATACCTCGAATAAATTTTGAAGGACCATTGTGGCATCTTCCAGAGACATCGCAATCAATAAATAGCCTATTTTTTCAGTATTCTGGTATATCGGAATCTGTATTTGACGAATTTTGTTATTTAACAATTTAGTGTCAAATAATTCCTTGTCTTCAATATTCTTATGAAGCGTTAAGTTTTGTTTTTTTAAGTTGGGTGATTTTTCAAGTAGATTTCCTTTAGTATCTAAAAACTGAATAAAAACGGGGTTTACATCAACAGTGTTGTGCTCTCTTTCCTTCCATTCTTCCTCATGGATAAGAAAAATAGAACTATTTCTTACTTCAATTTCGTTTAAGTGATTTTTTACCTCATTACCAATATCATTATTAAGATGGTTGTAAACGCTGAACTTGACGATAGAATAAATAGTAAAAAACACCACAAAAATCAATAAAGCTGTGGTGATAATGTAATTGAAGGCAATTCTATTTTTGAATGAAAATTGTTGCATTAATATTTAGTCATTTGCGATGTAACCTACACCACGAATTGTTTTTATATAGTCCTCTTCTATTTTTAAATTTAATTTTTTGCGGATCGCGTTAATGAAAACATCTATAACACCAGTGTCGTAATCAAAATGAATATCCCAAACATCCTCTATAATTTGATTTCTAGTACATACTTTACCTTTATTTTTAACTAAATAACATAAAAGATTAAATTCCCTATTAGTTAGCTGTACTTCAGTTTCATGGGATAAAACAATGTGTTTTGCAATATCAATATGTATTCTTCCAAGAGTTAAAATATCCTGTTCATTCTGATTTCGAAAATGAATTTTAATGCGTTCCACTAACTCTTCAAAACTAAACGGTTTTTTGATATAATCATTGGCTCCAGCCTTAATGCCTTCAATTGTCTCTTGAACCGTATCTTTGGCCGTCAAAAATATTATTGGCGTGGTACTATCTTTTTTTCGAATAGCTCGACACAAATCCAACCCACTAATCTTGGGTAACATCCAGTCCAAAAGAATCAAATCAAATTGCTGCTTCTGAATGAGTTCAAACCCTTGTAATCCATCAGAAGCACTGGTAATTTGATAGCCTTCTTCTTCTAAACCTTGTTGGAGAAATTGAACAATACCTGCTTCATCCTCCACTATTAAAATATGCATACCCTTGTTTTTTATTCCAGTACAAATTTAAAACCTAAAGAAGCAATATTTGCCGAAAGCCCATCACTTCTTGAGTAATGATTTAATCGTAAATCTATTGATTTTAATCCTAAAGCAAAGATTTTAGCACGCGTAAAAATATCAGTATAAGTGAACCCTAAACCATATTGACTGCTGTTGAATTTTGATAAATCATAATCTGAAGTATAATAATTCTCCGTTGAAAGGTGTTTTTCATAAGGCGCAAAATAATCTGAAGCCGTTTGAGTATAGTAGCGGAACATAGGATAAGCAGTGAAGCTGGAGCTAATTTTAATAGGTAACTCAATTGAGGCTGTATGCGCTTGAATCCCCCAATTGTCTTGATAATATCTATAATAGGTTCTGGCGACTACGTATTCATTAATATAAAAATTTAGTCGTGCTCCTATCGGAATTTTAAAACGGGTACTTGGTAGTCGCTCTTTGTCATCGGCTAATTGATATACTCCTTTATTTTCTGAGGTAGAATATACTGGAATATATTGTGACTGACCTATATAAAAATTTGCTTTATCAGCAAAATACACTCTTTGATATGGAGTTCCTAACAAACCTTCCTGATGCAAAATATCCATAAAAATAGACATTTGTATCTTTTTTGTAAGAATTTGAGAGAATGAAAAAGAAGCCGAGTACGAATTTCTATTTGACTTGCCGTAAGTTTCAAATGCCGATGGTAAATATGCATTTGATGTCGCACCATTTTGATCTAATATAGGAACACCAGAAAAGATTCCGGTATTTTTAAAATTAGCTCCATACTTTGCATATTCGTTTAATTCAGTAGGATAAATAGGTCTCCATTGATCTAAATACGCATTGGCTTTAATGCTTATTTCGGTGTTTTTGTCATTAAATAATTTGGTAAAACCACCTCCAAAGCCAACTGAAGTGTAATCATACTCATTAGAAAAAGAAACATCAGCATTCCAGATGTTATTTCGATCATCTGAATTATGACTGTAATTTGCACTAATAGACGCCAATTGGTCACTTTGTGAAGCTCCCGATGAGGCTTGCCAAGGAGTTGGGCTAGCCGTTCCTGAAACTCCTGATGCATCATACGGATTAATATTACTTGAAGACGCAGACGTATAAGCCGAAACTCCAACATCAAAAGTTAGGACATCATCGTCATTTAACGGAAGAGCAACCACGATATTTGAAGCGATGTCAGACAGTTTCTCTGAGCCTGTCCCCCCACCAACGGCAGAATGCTCACCATCTTGATTGTAGTAACTCAATAAAAGATCTACTTCGGTATTTTCTAAAACTCTCTTCTTAAAAGTAGTCGTTGAGTCTTTGACCTGGGCAATAGCAGCCATGTTTATTAACAAAGCCAGCACAAATATTATTTTTTTCATCTTACTATATTAATTACAACCACATCCACCACCTGTTTTTCCGCCATTGGCTCCTGCTGCAGCCTCACGATACACCTGAAAAGTGGTTTCGTACTTCTCAGACGGTTTTGCCGCTAACTTCATGTCAGGATCGTTAATGTATAATTTATCATATTCTTTCACCGCAACACACGATTGCATAGTGACTAAAACGATTATAAAAAGAGCTAGTTTATTCATTTTTGAATTTTTTTAAATCTATATTTTTTGAAGCGAATATTTTTCCCTTATCATCGACATATATACAACCGATTCCTGGTAATTGATTGACTAAATCCAATCCTACATCTACTCCCATTACAAAAACACCAGTAGCTAATGCATCAGCAAATTCTGTTGATTTAGCAAAAACAGTAACACTAATCACTCCTGAAGCAGGATAACCGGTTCTGGTATCTATAATGTGAGAATATCTAATTCCGTTGAAAGTCACATATTTTTCATAGCTTCCTGAAGTTTCCACAGCACTGTCTTCCAGCGGAAAAGTGGCGAAAATTTTGTCCTTATTTAATGGGTTTTTAATTCCAACTTTCCATTTTTCTCCATTGAGCTGTTTTCCCCAAGTATTAATATCACCAGATATGTTTACGATTCCGGCGACTGCACCTTTTGAAACAAGCAATGCTTTTATTTTATCAGCAATAAAACCCTGTCCAATTCCTCCTAGTCCTAATTTCATTCCTGTGTTCTTAAGGAAAATAGTAGAATTTTTAGCATCCAAAATTATATTTTTGTATCCCACCTTCTCTACCGATTTTTTAATTTCCTCTGGAGATGGCATTTTGGTCATACTGCCATCAAATTTCCAAATTTTATCCATAGAAGCATAACTAATGTCAAAAGCACCTGAAGTTAATTCAGATATTTTTATGGAACGTTGTACTAAATCAAATACTTCTTGAGGTACTTTAACTGGTTTTATTCCTGCATTTCTATTGACTTCAGAAATTGGCGTCGTCGGAATCCAATCTGAAATTAAGTTCTCAACGCGGGACACTTCGGCTACAGCCATGTCAATATAAGTATCAGCTTGAGGAATGTCTTTTGCTTCAACAATCATTTCAAACGGACTGCCCAGCATGGACAACGTTCTTTTTTGCGTGACTTGCGCTGTAACTGCTACACTAGCAAATAAGACTAAAATTAAAGAGAGCTGTCGCATTATTATCCCTTTATAAATGAATTAAGTAATTCGATATATTCTTCAGGAGTCACGTTTTTATAACTTGTTTTACCTAATACTTTACCGTTAGAATCCAAAACAACAACTAAGGGAAAAATACCGTCTTGATTGTATTTTTCGGCTAAATTTTGATTTTGTTTCTTTAATTCTTCTGTCAATTGGTTTTGTTTCTTTTTAGGAAAATCGGCTCTTTCAAGAATATAATTTGTTGCCGAATAACTTTTAAATGCTTCGGATTGCCAAATAGCTTTATCCAATTTTATGCATGGAGCGCACCAATCTGAGCCT
The DNA here is from genome assembly GCF_041431385.1 of Flavobacterium sp. Arc2. Classification (NCBI taxonomy): domain Bacteria; kingdom Pseudomonadati; phylum Bacteroidota; class Flavobacteriia; order Flavobacteriales; family Flavobacteriaceae; genus Flavobacterium; species Flavobacterium sp. Arc2. The sequence continues at coordinate 56,350 of NZ_JASMRH010000008.1, forward strand.
GCAAAAACTAATATAACTGGCTTATTCTGAGCATTGGCCTCAGTTGTCGCTTTACTAAAATCAGTATTCCATTTTTGAGAATATCCTATTGTTACCATGAACAATAATAAGAATGCCATTTTATTTTTCATTGTGTATTATTTTAAATTCTATAAAGAACTATTTATTACTAATTTTGCACTTCAATTGTCAACAAATTTAACTCAATTCTAAGCTACTTATTGTTAAAGTTAAATGTTCTTAAGCTAAATTTAAGAATAGATAGCACAGTAAACTAGTAGGTTGTTTTAACAAATTACCTAATTTTACCAAAAAAAATATCTATGTCTTTTTTAAAAAAACTATCCCCTTTCTACAATCTAATCTTTTTCTATGTTGTAGTCAGTTTTATTTTAAGAATTGTATTGCTCTTTCATCCCATTACTCAGGCATCATTTTCTTTTATTGACTCCTTAAAAATTTTTACTTTAGGAATCGTTTCTGATTTCTTTGTATTCATTATCGCAAGTGGTTTTCTATGGTTGTACTTGATTTTTATATCAAATACAAAATACCTAAAACCTTATGGATACGCCATTTTTGGTCTTTTTGTGGCTTTATTTCTTTATATAGCCTCAGGAAAATCAATTCTTAATGAATATGGTGGTGCACTGCCTAAAATTGGTTTAATCTTCATTGGAATTAAAACGTTTCTATTTGGCTTACTCCTTTTTCTACCAAAATACCGTAACAAAGTAAGGTTTTGGTTGTTTAGCTTTGTTATGTTTTTGTTTGTCGTTTTAATCTTGCAAAATGCAATTAGCGAATATTTTTTCTGGAATGAATTTGGAGTAAAATATAACTTCATAGCAGTAAATTATTTGGTTTACACCAATGAGGTAATAGGAAACATAATGGAGTCTTATCCTGTAGTTCCATTATTTACAGGCTTATTTATTATTGCGGGAATTGTTACCTATTTTATTGTTGGGAGATCAAAATCCTACATTGACAGTATTCCTACCTTTGTTGAAAAAGTCAAAATTTCAGGTTTGTATTTTGTATTGTTTGGATTTTCCCTTTTGGCTATTCCATCATTAGCAACCAATGAAAATTCCCAAAATATATTTTCAAACGAGTTGCAGGCCAATGGAGTTTATAAATTTTATTTGGCTTTTATGAATAGTGAATTAGACTATTTTAAATTTTATAAAACACTACCGGAAAAAGAAGTCTATGCCTTATTAGGAGAACAAATTCCTGGTCTAACTGGTGAATCTACCTTAAGAGACATTAAAAGTGCTGCGACTGAAAACCATAAAAATGTCGTTTTAATTACTATTGAAAGTTATAGTGCTGATTTCATGAAAATATATGGTAGCGATAAAAATCTAACCCCATTTTTGGATAGTTTAGCTTCAGAAAGTTTATTGTTTACTAATTTTTATGCCTCAGGGAATAGAACGGTACGTGGTCTGGAAGCTGTAACCTTGTGTTTGCCTCCTACTGCCGGTGAAAGCGTAGTAAAAAGAAAAGATAACAAGGACAAATTCTCAACAGGAAATGTATTCAAACAAAAAGGCTACAATGTAAAATACCTGTATGGAGGTGATGCTTTCTTTGATAATATGGAAGATTTCTTTTCTGGTAATGGTTATGACATTGTGGACAAAAAAACGTTCTCCCCTGACGAAATCACTTTCGACAATATTTGGGGTGTATGTGATGAAGATATGTATAATAAAGCTATCAAGGTAATGAATGAAGAGGCTAAGGAAAACAAGCCATTTTTCAATCACATAATGACGGTTAGTAATCATAGGCCATTTACCTACCCTAATAATAAAATTGATATTCCTGGAGATGCAAAATCCAGAGATGGTGGTGTGAAATATACGGACTATGCCATGAAAAAATTCTTTGAAATGGCCAAAAAACAACCTTGGTTTGCCAATACTGTTTTTGTCATCTTGGCGGATCATTGTGCATCAAGTGCTGGTAAAACAGAACTTCCAGTTGATAAATACAGGATTCCTGCTATGATTTATAGCCCCGGTTTTATACAACCACAACGCTATACTAATCTTGTTTCTCAAATTGACATTATGCCAACTGTTTTTGGGCTGTTGAACTTCAATTACCAAAGCAAATTTTTTGGGCAAGATGTTTTAAAAGCAGAATATAAACCTAGAGCTTTAATTGCAACATATCAGGATTTAGGGATGATTAAGGATAATATCTTGACCATCATTTCTCCTAAACAACAAGTAAAACAATTTCAATTGACAGTATTGCCTAAAGAAGGAATTGAAGATGATTTCCAATTGTATTATGATCAGAAACCTTTAGCGAACGAAAGGGAAGATTTAGTAAACGAAACGATCTCATTCTATCAAACTGCTTCGGATATGTTGAAGAAAAAGAAATACCAAAAAAATTAAACAAATAAAAAAGCCTGTAAAAATCGTTTCACAGGCTTTTTTCTTATGCAATAAGATTGCTTTTATTCGGCGTCATTATCACTTTCAATACCAAAAAGATCTCCTTTTTTAAATAACTTCGTATCCTTTTTTAATGCTTTTCGGTTGCGTTTTGTAAGTACTTCAGCATCTAGCTTGCTTAGATCTGGTTTTCCTGCATTTACCCATGCCGTATACCAGAAACTTGCTGTTGCAGTAACCGCTTTTTTCATTTGGCTTTCTACCATCCCATTTAAAGCACTGTGAAATTTAGCAGCGTATTCATTTGAATATTTCACGCCGTTGTATTTGTTTTTCACCACATTTCCTTCTGCGTCAGTTACAAATATTTGATTTACAGCTAATGTTGTTCTCAATCCTTTATCTGCTGCTAATAATGGCTCCACTAAACTGTGGGTGTCCATAATCATATCCCAAGTTGCTTTGTTTACGTCCTCATAATAGTGCGCTGGTGCTACAGTAAATTTATAATTTTTAACAAACAGCTCAGGCAATCTGCTTTCCCATAAGGAATGGATTCCTTTTTGGTCTGTCAGTTGACCATCATGATTGTCTGAGGTATGCAAAGGCATATGTGCATCAGCGATATAATGTCCTAAATCAGCAGCAATAAATAAGATTTCTGATTTGCGTTTGTCCTTAAACGCCTGCGTTAATTTTGCCATCATATCTTGGATATGCCAAGGCAGTGTTCCGTTTTTAGACAAAAATTTATCATCATACTTCTTTTTAGCTTCTGCCATAGACTGTGGAAAATCATCTACATCTCCAAAATTCTCCATGTCAAAATAGTGTCTTGGGCCTTCTGCCTTGTCCTGTAAAACATACTTTCTCATATCGGGAACAGTCGATTCTTGCGTTATAAAATCAATATGGTTGTAAAAGAAAACCTGTAACGGTTTTGGCAAAGCCATTACAGCTGCTTTATTAATTCTTTCGTGCCCCACAATTCCCCATGACAATGTTAGAAATCCAATGAATATTGCAGTTAGCACCAACATTGTAGGCTTAAATTTGATATTTATCATTACTTTTATTTTTTTGAACTACAAATGTATTTGTTTTTCAGACAATTTAAAAATATCTAGTTTAACATTATATAAATTAGAAAGTAACTTATCCATTATCATGTTTCGCCACCAAGGAAAAAATAGAACTTTTATTCATAATTTACGTTTAGCGACTTTGCTTTCATTCGTTGCAGGAACCGTAAATATTACAGGTGTATTAGCAGTAAAGACTCTAACAACTAATGTAACGGGGCATTTCGCCTTCTTTGCTGAGGAAGTTATTAAACAAAATTATTCGGCGGCAATTACATTTTTTGTTTTTACACTTTTCTTTTTATTTGGGGCCTTTACGTCGAATTTTTTAGCCGAATCTGTGGCAATAAAACATCCGGATCTATCACATGTAATACCAATTTCATTAGAAATAGCGATTTTGCTTTTGGTTGGTGTCTTTGGTGTACAAGGAGATCTCTCAAGTTTATCGGGAAAATGGATCGCCTTTGCGATGCTTTTTGCCATGGGAATACAAAATTCTTTGGTAACCCAAATATCAAATTCTGTTGTAAGGACAACCCATTTAACAGGACTCTTTACCGACTTAGGAATTGAATTATCACAGCTGTTTTTTTACAAAAAACCAAATGAAAAAAAAAGACTAAATACAAGTATTTACTTAAGGTTATCAATTATTGTCTTCTTTTTCATCGGTTGTACCTCAGGAGGTTTTCTCTATACTTTTCTAGAGATGAAGACTCTTTTTGTCGCTGCTTTTTTTCTTTTAATAGCACTGATGTATGATTATGTCCGACTACAGTTCTATGTAATAAAAAGGAAAAGATTCAGTCGTGTTACTAGATAAAATACAGAATGGAAAGTAAGGCTGATATGGCAATACATGCCCAAAGTAGAACTCCTTGTACCAATGGTTTAACCCCCAAAGACTGCAATACAGTATGACTTAAGCCTGCGCCAATTAAAAACAAGGTAATAGTAAGTCCTGTTTTTGCTAAAGCAACCATATACGGTGCTACCAGAGCTGTTTGTGGAACGTATGTATTAAGTACCATCGCCAAAATAAACACTCCAATAAAATAAGGAATTTTTATTTTGCTCGATTTGTTCTTAAAAACCAGTGCAGTAATCAAAGCAACCGGAATAATCCATAAAGCACGAGCCAGTTTTACAGTTGTTGCAATCTGCAATGCCTCAGGACCATATTTATTAGCTGCACCTACTACTGAACTCGTATCATGAATCGCAATAGCGCACCATAAACCAAATTCCTGTTGGCTTAAGTGCAACCAATGTCCGATAGCAGGAAATAAAAAGAGAGCAATTGAATTAAGGATAAAAATCACGCCTAGGGCTACAGAAGTCTGTTTTTCGTCAGATTTAATGACTGGGGCTATCGCGGCAATAGCACTACCTCCACAAATAGCAGTACCACATGAGATTAAATGAGACGTTTTTTTGTCAATTTTTAACCATTTACCTATTAACAAACCTAAGAGTAAAGTACTAAAGATAGATGCGACAGTAAACAAAAAACCCGTTTTCCCAGCAGAAATCGCAGAGTTTACATTCATTCCAAAACCCAAACCGATAACAGAGAGCTGAAGTAATATATTAATTGCTTTTGCATTAAAGCGCAAAAATGGATTACCAGAAATATTGGCAGCAACTAAACCAAGAACTAAAGCGATAGGTGGCGAAATTAATCCGGAAATACAAATTACCAGCAATAGGACAAAAATAACTTGCTGTGTTATAGTATTCGTATTAAAAAAAGGAGAACTGTTCTTTGAGATGATTTTAGACTGATTTTCCACGGTGAATATATTGAATTAGTACCCAACAAAGATGCGGGGATAAATCGGTATTCACCAATCATAATAAACAATCTATTATAACTTTAAATTATAGTGTTTCGTAATATTTTTGATAAACAAATCTGAAAGAGCGTTTGTTTTTCCTTGTAAACCAATGATATAAAAATAACGTTCTATAATAAGGTTATCTACATCAAGAATGACTAACTCATTGTTTTTCAATTCTTTTTCAATAGCATGTATCGAAATAAAAGCCACGCAATTTGAATTCATAAGATACGACTTGATACTTTCAGTACTCCCTAATTGCATCTCCACAATCAACTCAGCCATCTTAATTTTTAAAGGTTTCAAAGCGTGTTCGATTACTTCTAATGTTCCTGACCCTTGTTCCCGCATTAAAAATCGCAATTGCACGAGGTCTTCCTTTGTAATTTCTCCTTTGTCTACCAATGGATTAGCTCTATTACAAACCAGTACTAATTCGTCTTTTAAAAACGGAGTATATTTAATAGCTTTGTTTTTAGACTGTCCTTCAACAATGCCGATTTCGATTTCTTTATTCAGTAAGGCGTTTTCTATTTGTTCTGTGTTACCATTACGCAAAATAACTTTGACACCCTGCATTTCCTGATGAAAGCGAGCTAATAGTGGCGGAATTATATATTGAGAAATAGTTGTGCTGGCTCCTAGGCGAAGCATACCGTGCTGCTCTTTTATAAGTGAGCTCATTTCAAAATCAATTTCACGGTAGATTTCAAAAATGTTCTTGGCATGTTTGACTAACTGTTCTCCCGCATGCGTCAGCGAAATCTTTGAGCCATTTCGGTCAAAAAGCTTCACTTTATATTCTTCTTCCAGTTCTTGTATGTGCTTAGATACTGCTGGCTGTGTAATGAATAATTCAGTTGCTGCTTTAGTAAAACTTAATCGGGTAGCCACGGTGAAAAACACTTTTAATCTAAAATCCATAATTGCATTGTATGGGTTAAACCAAATGGAATTTACAACAATCCATTGTACTTCCTTACAAACCATTCGGTGGAAAGCAATGAAACAATTAAAATTAGCAGTAAAGTCCAATCAATCAAAGGAGAGCGGGTTACCGTATTTTTTTCTATTGCTTTATAATTGTCATCTTCTAAAAGTGATTTGATTAGTGTGTTCACCTGATTTGGAAAATAAACCGCTCCTTGCGTTTGCGTGGCCAATTGTTTTAATTTTTCCACGTCGGGATTGACAAATTGCTTTTCTTTGTCGAAATCTAAAATTTCAAAATGACTTGAATAACTTGTATTTGAATTCAGTTCTTTTACAGAGAAATTATAAGTTCCCGCTGCAAGTCCGTCTAAATTTACTTTGTAAAATGCGTTTCCTTTCAATAAATCGTAGTTCTTAGTTTGTTTTGTTGCTGTATTTGTTACAATAATTGTCAAACGCGCTTTATCGTCAAATTCATAGTTTTTATTGAAATATTGAGCCGTTATTTCGATAGCGTCACCTGAGTTATAAAAACTTTCATGATTAACCACTAATGCTTTTTTAGAACTACTAGAGGCTAGATACTGAATTGTTTTATCTATAAAAACATCAAATTTAGCAAAGGACTGAGTGTCAACATGACTTTGCAATCTCCATTTCCAGATATTTTCACCCAATAGAAATGCGCTACGATTTCCTTGATTTTCGGCATATACTAATAATGGGGAATTTGTATCTATAGTTCTAATTTTAGAAGAAAGTAAAACAGAAGCGTTGCCCTTAACGGTAATACCTCCAAAGGCATTTTCTAATGGAGGAAAATTTTCGAAACCAATATTATCTGTGGCAAATAAATTAAATTGGGGATTAAAACTCGCTAAATAATTCTCTTTTTGATTACTCATTTTAAATGCTAAACTACTTTGCTCCTTATTTAAAAAGGAGAAATCAGTACTTGTTCCGGTAATAATAAAAGTAGATATTCCTGCCTTTTTATTATCTTCAAAGATAGACTTAAAGGCTATCGTCGGTTGATATAAAACCAGAACATTGTAATCTTTTAATGAATTGACAGCGTTAGGTTTAATAACGGTTACTTTGCGTTGTGCATTAAATTCAATACTGCGTTTTAAAGCACCTACATCCGGATGATTTATTGCCGTTATAAGTGCAATATTTGTTTTCTGATCAATTACTTCTACCGCAAAGTTTTTTGAATTATTATAAGTGTTTTTCTCTTTTTCAAGACTGGATAATGTTGCTTTAAAAGTTTGCGAACCTATTTTATTTGCCGGTAAAAGAACATTTAAAATGGCAGTTCTTTTAGAGGATGAAAAGGAAACACTTTGTTTTGTAACAACTGAATTCCCTTGTGAAATCATAAAATCTGCAGACACATTTTTGTCTCTAGAATAGTTCAGGAAAACTTCTACAGGAAATTTATTTTTGTAGAATGCATATTTATTGACATTGATTTGGCTAATCTTTAAGTCGATTACCTTGGTTGTATCTCCCAAAATTATTGGAAAAACTTTATTGGCAGCATCAAAACTATAAACATAATCATTACCTGAAGTCTGATTTCCGTCTGTTAAGAGAATTGTTGGGAATATACTATTTCTATTAGTACTTCTTAACTCTTTTGAAATTCCGCCTAGATTAGTTTGTGTCCCTTTAAAGTCAAATTTTTCTGAGGGTTCAAATGCCGTGTCAAATCGATACGACTGCAAATTAAACTTTTCATTTAAGGCTGAGTTTGCTGTTATTAAAGCATATATTTCTAAAGCTTTTTTGTTAGCGTTTAAGGCCGTTATCGAACTTGAATTATCTACAACAACTGCCAAAGGCGGTTTGATAATCTCCAGCGTATTTCTGGTGATTATGGGATTAATCAACAATAATAGAATCCCGAACAAGGATAGAAAACGCAATAAAGCCAAAAACAAATTTAGTTTTGATTTGCTTTTGGCTTTATAAAAATATTGGTAAAATGATAAACCACCGGCAATTACTATTGATAGTAGAATTAGTAGGACCGTGTTTGTTGTCATTCTATTTATTTTAAATGATGAATTTTAAATGGAAAGAATTCAGTATTTTAAAATTCATCATCTAAAATTTATAATTTCTTATGTTAGCATTCCTCCATCAACATTTAAGACTTGACCAGTGATATACGCACTCATGTCAGACGCTAAGAAAAGGCAAGCATTAGCAACATCCTCAGTAGTTCCTCCGCGTTTCAACGGAATCCCGTCTCTCCATGCTTGAACGACATCATCATTTAATTTTGCTGTCATTTCAGTTTCAATAAATCCTGGAGCAATAGCATTACAGCGAATGTTACGCGAACCTAATTCAAGTGCAACCGATTTTGTAAATCCAATAACACCTGCTTTTGAAGCGGCATAATTCGTTTGGCCCGCATTACCCTTCACTCCTACTACACTACTCATATTGATAATTGATCCGGCGCGTTTTTTCAAGAAAGTTCTTTGAATTGCTTTGGTCATATTGAAAACTGATTTCAAGTTCACATCAATAACTTTGTCAAAATCCTCTTCAGACATACGCATTAGCAAGTTGTCTTTAGTAATTCCAGCATTATTAATCAAAATATCAACAGTTCCAAATTCAGCAATTACAGCATCAACCATAGCTTGTGCTTCATTAAAATCAGCTGCATTTGATTGGTATCCTTTTGCTTTTATTCCAAGAGCGTTCAATTCATTTTCTAATGCTAAAGCCGATTCCACAGATGAACTGTATGTAAAAGCAACATTTGCTCCATGTTTTGCAAAAACTTCTGCAATTCCTTTTCCAATTCCGCGACTCGCGCCTGTTATAATGGCCACTTTTCCTTCTAGTAATTTCATATTCAAAAATTATTTTAATTTTTATTTGTAGCTATTCCTGCTATCCGCTTCAATCTTTTATGACCGCTAGCGCTTTCATAAAAGGATTTCCACTACTATCAGGGCTATCTTACAGTTGTCAAATATAGAATAATTCCTTTTTTAAAAAAATTTAAAAATCAATAACATTCGAAATCGAACCGATTTTAAAGATCCAGAAATCGTTTTACCAATTTGTCCCAAAAAGAGCTATAAATCGCAACCAAAGTAAAAATAAACAAAAATAAATGATACCAAGCATTTGTTAGTAAATCCATAAAATCAAGTTTGCCATTTGCAAAACTTAAAATCAGCAATACTTGTGCCCCATAAGGCAAGATCCCTTGCACTACACAAGAAAATATATCAAGAATTGCTGCTGTTTTCTTGGGACTCAAATCGTATTCATCACTAATTTCCTTAGCAATTCCACCTGTTATAACAATGGAAACTGTATTATTGGCAATAGCCACATTCGTAAAACCTACCAAAGCACCAATTCCAGCCTGCGCCGATTTTTTACTTTTAATGCGCTTTTTGATTTGGTACAATAAATAAGCAATTCCTCCAGCTTTATCAACCATTGCTGCTAAACCACCAGTAAGCATAGACAATAAAAATATTTCAGTCATACTAGTGAAGCCCTCATATATCTTTTGGGCAAATTCCATCAACGTAAAATGATTTCCAAAATACCCAATCAATCCAGCTAATAAAGTTCCAATAATCAGTGTTGAAAAAACGTTTATGCCAACTAATGCTAATACAATTACTAGAACGTAAGGAACAATAGTTATCCATTCAAAATTGGTCTTAGGAATCGCCACTGCAGTAATATCAGAGTTCAGTCCCAAATAAAAGAAAACTAGAACGGTTATAATGGCTGCGGGAAAAGCAATGAATAAATTTATTTTGAATTTATCTTTCAGTTTACATCCTAATGATTGCGTAGCAGCAATTGTAGTATCTGAAATCATCGATAGATTATCTCCAAGCATCGAACCACCTAACAAAGCGCCAGCAATCAATTGTAATGAAGCTCCACTTGAATTAGCCAGACTAACAGCTATAGGTCCAATAGCTACAATAGCACCTACAGAAGTTCCAGTAGCTGTTGATAAAAAGGCCGCTATTAAAAAGATCCCTAACGGAAAATAAGCGACATCAATTGTATTAATTCCAAGGCTTACAACTGCATCCACACCTCCCGTTGCTTTACTAACAACAGCAAATGCTCCCGCGAGAAGATAAATGAGACACATGGTCATAATTTTACTCTCTCCACAACCAGCAATCAAAGTGGCTACTTTCTCATCAGACGAACTTTTGAATAGTAAAAAAGCAGAAATAATTCCTATCACAACAGCAATTGGCGCAGGTAAAGCATAGAAATCATCAAGCCATATACCGGCTCCTAAAAAAATAAAAATAAAAATTAATAAGGGAATTAGAGCAAATGCATTTCCTTTTTTTTTCAATAAATGAGTCATAAATCAGTTTTATAATGATATAAATATGACGAAAAACAATAGCTAAAAAAATGGGAATGTAAAACAACATTTTTTCCAAAGGATTTGGCTTATCGTTTTAGCACCTTGCTCGTTGTTGCAGGTTGCTATCTCTTTTTGAGATTCGTGATAACGGCTGCAAAAGTAATTATTATTTTTTGAAATCGTCACCTTCGACCAGAAAAAATATTTTACAAAAAAAAGCCTTACCGAAGTAAAGCTTTTTTATAACTAATTTAGTTTTTTATAAATTTCATATTCGAACTTCCTTTATCTGTATTCATTTTCAAGAAATACTTTCCGGAAGCCAGTTTAGAAACATCAACCTTTGTTACTGAAGTCGCATTCGGAACAGCAATGACCATTTGTCCAAGAATATCATAAATTGCTATTGATTGTACTTCTATCGAATTTTTATAATTAATATTTAGAATCTCATTTACTGGATTTGGAAACACACTAAAGTAATTTGAAAATTCAAAATCTGAAGTTGCTAAGGTTTTAAAGGTAGATGTCGCTTTGTTTGTCAGAATTGGAAAGTTATAATCAAAATAAATATTAGCTTCATTTTGGAATGTATCGCCAACTACTAATGTTGGTAATGTTTTAATCTTAAAAGCTATATAACCATCATTATTAGCATCATCAAAAGGCAAATTGATGTTTTCGAATATAAATTCCACCTTGTTTTCCTCAGAAATTTTGCTTACAAATTCATGACTTCCTTTCGTTGGAACCAAGCTTGAAATATTAAATTTGGTTAAATCGATTAGATCTTTTACTACAATATTTTGAGCGCGATAAGTTCCTGTATTTTCAAACCGAATCATATAATGTACATATTCCCCAATCAAACTTGGAGTAATGACATTTCCTTCTAAGCAGGTTTTATCATTTGGGTCATAAGAACCAACAACACTTTGGCGTAAAGCAAACGAATTATCAATAGGTTTTTCATCTCCTGTTATAGGATTAATTACTGCGTTAAAACTCAAACGGTCTCCAATATTTACAGCAGGAGTTTCCATTGGCGAATTCACATTCAAGGTAACTGCAATCTCACGCGTTTCAAATGGTTGTAAATTGATATAATCCCAACTAAGTCTGTCTGTCACTTGACTATTTACAGCTGGATTTGCTGATATATAATCTAAAACGGCATCATTAAAACTTAGACTTACTGCACCTGATTGTATAGTAGTTCCTTTGTTTTTATATATGATTTTATAAGTAGCGTCAAATCCTGGCCTAGCTGGAATTATTGGTAATAAAGTTACTTCTAAATCGGGATGAACACCATTTGGAGTAACACAAAAATCTTGAGTGAATGGACTATTTTGCGATGGAAAACTCGCATCGATTGAACTAGGTGAAACACTAAAATAATTTGGATTTTCTAAAATTGGAGTAATAGTATGCATTCCTTCTCCAACAGGAAGACTATAGTTCCCCGAATTATTGGAGATTAAATTCCCCTTATTCACACCATTAGTAATAGAAAAATTTAAATTAGAATAACTTATATCTGATGAGTCACAACCATTTCCATTTGTATCTAAAATAGCCTTTCCTCGAATGGTGTAGAAATTACCTCCTGGAGAAAATGAACAATAGGAGTTTATTTCACAATTCGTAATACCCTGTAAAGTCAGAATAAACTTTGCGTTATTAACATTAAAATCATCAGTACAAATAAAGGTTAAATTAGGATTATTCTGTAATAATAAATCAATTAAGGGCAAACCATTTTTTAAATTTAAATTAACCAAATTGTTGTTTTGACAATCCAAATAGATTTGGTTGCATTCTGATAAATCAAGACTTAAAAATTTATTATTTCTGCAAGTAACAGACTGTAAATTACTACATCCTTTAAAAGTTATCTGCTCTAATAAATTATTATTTAATAATACTGATGTTAACTTATTTAAATTACTTAAATCTAACATAGTCAATAGATTATTTTCACAAATAATTTCATGTAAATTAGGGCATCCTGACACCTTTAAATCTGTAAGTTGATTGTCTGAACAATAGAGACTAACTAGTCCTTTATTACTGGAAAAATCGAGTGTAGTCAGTTTGTTTTCATTACAATAAAGAATATTCAACTTATTTAAGTTATCAATATTTAAACTTGTCAAGGAATTTCTTTGACATTGTAATTGCTCTAAGTTTTTTAATCCTGACAAATCTAAAGTGCTTAAATTATTTCCTATCACAGATAACGCTCTTAAGTTTGAAAAATTATTTATCCCCGTTAAGTCAGATATATTTGATTCACTTACATACAATTGGTAAACCTCTAATGCTTCACTTACTTCTATTTCACCATTGTTATTAGAGTCTATTTTTATACTATTCCCATATAAACCTATAGCATCATTATTCCCTATGTTTGTTGACAGTAATTTAGTTTTAAAATTAGCATCAGGAAAATTAATTATTTGAGCATTAACTCCAGAAAATATAAAAAGAGCAAGTAATAAAAAGTAGAATTTTCTCATATATAATTTTTAAAGCAAGTAAATATAACAAAATTTGTACTACAAAAAATAATGTCCATAAAATGAATAACTCACAACAGATTTCTATAGAAAAAAGAACAGGATTATAGTAACATTTTGTAAAAAAGAGAAAAGGATTACATTCTTCTTAAGTATATTTGTCAGTAGTCAATTTAGCATTATCCCTTTTATTTAAAATAAGAAAGAGAAAAGTCAATTTCCCAAATTTGTAAATGAAAAAAATATTTTTCTTATTTTATATTCTTTTTAGTATAGTTGCTAATGCGCAATTAGTGGTCGATAATACGTCTCAAACGCCTAAACAATTAGTGCAAAACGTAGTCGTAGGACAAGGAATTAACGTTTCCAATATTAAATTTAATGGTACTGCCGCCAATGCAGATTTAGTTAGTGATCAAGTAGGCCTTTTCTCTAATGGGCTGACAACAAACATCGGCTTAAATACCGGAATTATTTTAAGCACTGGAAATGCTATAATTGCAAAAGGTGTAAATGATAATCCATCTGGAACTTTAGAAACTACAAATCCATTTATAGGAGATCCTGACTTATCTATTTTATCCAATAATCAAACAATTCAGAATGTAGCCATTCTTGAATTTGACTTTATACCTACAGGAAATAAATTGAGTTTTAATTTTGTTTTTGCCTCAGAGGAATATCCTGAATATGTAAATGATACCTATAATGATAATTTTGGTTTTTTCTTGAGTGGACCGGGAATTACAGGTCCTTTTTCAGGTAGTTCTAAAAATATTGCATTAATCCCTACTACAACTCTACCTGTTTCTATTAATAATTTAAACAACGGAAAATCAAATGTGGGACCTTGTGAATATTGTGAATATTACGTTGATAACACAGCGGGAACTACTATTCAATATGACGGATTTACTAAAGTCTTATCGGCCAATGCTGATGTTGTTTGCGGCCAAACCTATCATATTAAGTTAGCGATAGGTAATGCTGGTGCTGATAATTATTATGATTCGGCTGTATTTATAGAAGGTGCCAGTTTTAGTTCCCCGTCAATTAATTTAGGACCTGACTTGAAGATATGCAGTGCCTCAAACCATGTATTAAATTCGGGATTAAGTGCCAGTGAAATTCATGAATGGCGTTATAATGGAACTATAATTCCAGGAGAGATTGGACCACAAATCACCATAGATAAATCGGGTTTGTATTCCGTTCAGGCTTTTCCTTTTGGGGCGACTTGCCCTGTAAATGATGAGATAGAAATTCAGTTCAGTATGCTTGCAGCTCCCTATCTTTATTGTGGAACAAAAACTTCTAATTCTATCACTTTTGATTGGCTCGCTTTAGGAGACGCGGAGTTTTCTGTTGTGTATAAAATAGGAAGTAGTACAGCTGTTGACGTTGGATTCGTTGGTAAAATCTATTCCTATACTGTTCCAAATATTCCTCCGGGTGAAACTGTTGTAATAACAGTAACTCCAATTGGAACACCAGCAGAATGTTTTGGCCCCAATTCAATAACCTGTGCACTTGATAGTTGCTTAGTTAGTCCAACATTAAGTCTCACTCAAGGTCCTAGTTCTCAGCAAATATGTGAGAACGAAGTTATTTCGAATGTTGTTTACACAATTGGTGGTGGAGCAACCACTGCATCTATAACTTCTGGAAGTTTGCCTAATGGCGTAACGACAAGTTTAGTTGGAACTCAATTTAAAATTGATGGTACGCCAACCGTTTCGGGAACCTATAATTATACAATAACTACATCAGGAGGATGTTCTCCAAATGCAACTTTAAATGGATTCATTACTGTAAATCCAGGAACGATTCCAACATTTACAGCTGTTGCTCCTATTTGCGCCGGAGGAACGCTTGCTGCACTTCCATTACAATCCAATAACAGCATTACAGGAACGTGGTCTCCTGCTTTAAACAATTCTATAACAACAGAATATACATTTACACCAAACGCGGGACAATGTGCAAACTCAGCCAAATTAACGATAACCGTAAATCAAAAGACAACTCCTACATTTACAGCCGTTGATCCTATTTGTGAAGGCGAAACACTTGTTGCACTTCCATTACAATCAAACAACAATATCAATGGAACTTGGTCGCCTGCTTTAAATAATACTGCTTCTACTGAATATACATTTACTCCAAATGCGGGACAATGTGCTACTACTGCCAAATTAACGATAACCGTAAATCAAAAAACAACTCCGACATTTACAGCCGTTGCTGCTATCTGTTCAGGCGAAACACTTGTTGCACTTCCATTACAATCAAACAACAACATTTCTGGAACTTGGTCGCCTGCTTTAAACAATACTACAACAACAGAATATACATTTACCCCAAACACCGGAGAATGTGCTACTACTGCCAAATTAACGATAACCGTAAATCAAAAAACAACTCCGACATTTACAGCCGTTGCTGCTATCTGTTCAGGCGAAACACTTGTTGCACTTCCATTACAATCAAACAACAACATTTCTGGAACTTGGTCGCCTGCTTTAAACAATACTACAACAACAGAATATACATTTACCCCAAACACCGGAGAATGTGCGACCCCAACCCAATTAACGATTACCGTAAATCAAAAAACAACGCCAACATTTACAGCAGTTGCTGCTATCTGTTCTGGCGAAGCACTTGCTGCAATTCCATTACAATCAAACAACAACATTTCTGGAACTTGGTCGCCTGCATTAAACAACACCACAACTACTGAATATACATTTACTCCAAATGCAGAACAATGTACTAATACGGCCAAATTAACGATTGTTGTAAATCAAAAAACAACTCCAATATTTACAGCAGTTGCTGCTATCTGTTCAGGTGAAACACTTGTTGCACTTCCATTACAATCAAACAACAACATTTCTGGAACTTGGTCGCCTGCTCTAAACAATAGTACAACTGCTGAATATACATTTTCTCCAAATGCAGGAGAATGTGCTAATGAAACTAAACTGACAATTTCAGTATTTCCAAAACCAATTCCGCTTGTGAGAGATGGTAAAATATGCGTCGATAAAAACTCAAATGCCGTAATCCAGTCTTATCTTTTAGATACCAAACTCAATAATGCAACTCATAATTTTGAATGGTTTTTAAATGGGATTACAATATTTAATGCAACGCAAAGCACATATGAAGCTACCCAAAAAGGAATCTATTCTGTTGTGGCTACAAATCAATCTACGAATTGCAGTTCAACAGTCGTTGAAGCAATAGTTACTGAAACCTTATCTAACACTACAACATTTAAAATAACACAAATGAATGCCTTTAGTGATGATGCAACCCTAACTATTTCAGTTGTTGAAGGGACTGCAAACTATGAGTATCAGCTGGACCAAAGTCCTTTTCAATTGTCAAATGTTTTTGCTGAAGTAAGCTCAGGAACACATAATTTAAGAATTATTGACTCCAACGGCTGCACCGATTTAAGTTACCAAATCGTCGTAATAGGCTATCCAAAATTCTTCACACCAAACGGAGATGGTCACAATGATACTTGGAAAATCATTGGCTTCAACAGTCAATACAATCCGTCAATCACCATTTTTGACCGTTACGGAAAATTAATAAAACAAATTAATTCAGTTGATTTCGGTTGGGACGGAACCTATAATGGTCATCCCATGCCAGCCACTGATTACTGGTTTAGAGTACTCTATCTCGAGGATGGAATCAATAAAGAATTCAAATCTCATTTTTCTTTAAAGAGATAGCAGTTATTTTTTTAGGAGCACAACAATTTACTATAGATCCACTTCCCTCCTGCTTTCCACAGTATCTTTTGTGCAGAAAAACGCCACAAAAGGATACTTGCTTCAATCAGGGCTAGAGATGGCTTTTTAATTTCAAAACACAAAAAAACTGCTTGAATTAACCAAGCAGTTTAGCTATTTAAAAATTAAAGTTTTTAGTTTTTTATAAACTTCATATTTGATGTTCCTTTATCAGTATTTATTTTCAAGAAATACTTTCCAATCGCTAATTTAGAAACATCCACTTTTGAAATATTCTGAGCATTAGGAACTGCAATAACTACTTGTCCTAACACATCATAAATCAAAATTGATTGTACTTCAATAGATTCTTTGTTGATAATATTCAGCATATCGTTTACTGGATTTGGATAAATACTAAAATAATTAGTAAATGTAAAATCTTGAGTTCCTAAGGTTTTAAAAGTAGATGTCGCTTTATTGGTAATAATTGGGAAATTATAATCGAAATAAATATTAGCTTCATTAGTAAAAGAATCCCCCGTTACAAGCGTTGGCAATGTTTTAATCTTGAAAGCGATATAACCGTCATTTGTAGCGTCGTCAAAAGGCAAGTTGATGTTTTCAAATATGAATTCCACTTTATTTCCATTTGAAATATTGGTTATAAACTCATGACTCGCTTTAGTTACCACCAGTGTTGAAAGATCAAATTTGGATAAATCAATTAGATCCTTTACCACAATGTTTTCAGCAGGATAAGTTCCCGTGTTTTCAAACCGAATCAAATAATGCACATATTCACCAATCAATTCCGGAGTAATAACATCGCCTTCTAAACAGGTTTTGTCATTAGGATCAAATGAACCAACTACAATTTGGCGCAAAGCAAATGAATTGTCTACCGGTTTTTCATCGCTTATTACAGGAGTGATTAAGGCATTAAAACTCAAACGATCTGCAATATTCACTGCAGGAGTTTCCATAGGAGAATTTACATTAAGGGTTACTGTAATTTCACGAGTTTCAAAAGGTAAAAAACTACTATAATCCCAGCTCAGCTTGTCTGTGATTTGACTATTCACATTTGGCACAGCCGAAACAAAATCTAAAACAGCATCATTAAAGGTCAAAGAAACGGAACCAGATTGTGTATTTGTTCCCTTATTTTTATATATGATTTTATAGGTAGCATCAAATCCTGGTCTTGCAGGAACAGTTGATAAAATTGTCACTTCAAGATCTTTATGAATACCGTTTGGGGCAATACAAAAATTCTGAGTATAAGGACTCGTTTGTGTTGGGAAATTCACATTCAAAGAAGCAGGTGAAATAGTGAAATAAGACGAATTTTCTAAAATTGGAGTAATTGTATAATTCCCTACTTGTACTGGAATAGTATATAAACCCAATTTATTGGATATTATATTCCCTTTGTTTGCCCCGTTAAAAACGGAAAAGTTTAAATTGGGATAGTTTTTATCTGTCTCATCACAACCGTCACCTAAGAGATCAAATTTACTATTGCCCTTAATAGTATAAAAAGTACCGCCTGGATTAAATGAACAATAGGAGTTTACCACACAATGCTCGTATCCCATAGCAATGACATTTTTTTGTAACCACCCTAATTCTGATTCATCTGCACAAATAAATTCAAGATTTGGGTTTTCATTAAAGTTAACACTTCCTTGTTCTTTCCCATTCTTCAAAAACAAAGACTCTAGTTGGTTTCCCCAACAGTTTAATCCCCATAGATTTATTAAATCGCTTGTATTTAGTGTCGTAATATTATTTTTACCACAATTTAACTCAGTCATACTTGGTAAATTTTCCAAATTCAACGCGCTAAGTTGATTATAAGAACAATCAATATGTGCCAAATTAATCAATCCATTAATATTTAATGATATTAGCTGATTGTTACTGCAAATTATATCTTTCATACCGATTAAGCCCCTGACGTCTAATGATGTAATTTTATTATTATTACAATACAAAGTTTCAAGATTTTTAAAACTCAGAATACCTGTTAAATCTGTTATTGTAGAACCAACAACATTCAAATAACTGACTTGTAAAGCCTCACTAGTTTGAATTTCGCCATCTTTATTTGCGTCAACTTCAAAATAAACGCCATTTAAATTTTTAGCAACATATAAATTTTGACCATTTCCAGATAAGACTAATTTCTCTTTAAAAGTCACATCAGCTAAAGCAATAATTTGTGCTTTTGCAATAGTGAAAAACAAAAAACACAATAGTAGAAAGTATAGTTTTTTCATCTGAATAATTTTTACTGTTTAATAAATTTAAAGTTGGATGTTCCCTTATCTGTTTTCATTTTTAAGAAATACTTTCCAGTCTCTAATTTTGAAACATCCACTTTTGAAATATTCTGAGCGTTTGGAACTGCAATAACTATTTGTCCTAAAACATCATAAATCGAAATTGATTTTAATTCAATAGTATTTTTTGTTCCAATATTTAAAATGTCAGTTACCGGATTTGGATACACACTAAAATAATTTGAAAACTCAAAATCTTGAGTTCCTAGCGTTTTAAAAGTAGATGTCGCTTTATTAGTCAGGATTGGGAAATTATAGTCAAAATAAATATTAGCTTCATTAGTAAATGAATCTCCAGTTACCAGTGTTGGCAATGTTTTAATCTTGAAAGCGATATAACCATCATTTGTAGCGTCGTCAAAAGGAAGATTAATGTTTTCGAAAATGAATTCCACTTTATTACCATCGGATATTTTAGTCACAAATTCGTGACTGGCTTTTGTTGGTACTAAAGTTGAAATGTCAAATTTGCTTAAATCAATTAAATCTTTCACTACAATGTTTTTAGCAGGATAGGTTCCTGTATTTTCAAATCGAATTAAATAATGTACATACTCCCCTATCAATTCTGGAGTGATAACATCTCCCTCTAAACAAGTTTTGTCATTAGGATCAAAAGACCCCAGCACACTTTGGCGTAAAGCAAATGAATTGTCCACTGGTTTTTCATCAGCGGTTACAGGATTAATCAAAGCATTAAAACTCAAACGATCTCCATTATTCACTGCAGGAGTTTCCATAGGAGAATTTACATTTAGCGTAATGTTGATTTCTCTAGTTTCAAAAGATCGTAAGTCCGAATAATTCCAAGTTAGTTTGTTGGTAATTTGATTATCAAAATTTGGTGTCGCAGAAACGTAATCTAATACTTCGTCATTAAAGGTTAAAACCACCGAACCGGATTGCATCGTTGTTCCTTTATTTTTATAGATGATTTTATAAGTAGCATCAAATCCTGGCCTTGCTGGAATCAGTGGTAAAATACTTACTTCCAAGTCATTATGAACACCATTTGGAGTGACACAAAAATCTTGATTATAAGGACTGGTTTGCAATGGAAAAGCAATAGACATTGAAGTTGGTGAAATTGTAAAATAATTTGAGTTTTGAAGGATTGGAGTGATCGTGTAATTTCCCTTCTGCACAGGAATGTAATATTTACCTAATGCATTCGTAATAACATTACCCACCCCATTTCCATCTGAAACGGAAAACTTTAAATTTGAATACCCAAAATCCGAAGCATTACATCCGTCCTTATTGCTGTCTAAAATAATTTTTCCTTGCATCTCAAAGAAAATTCCTCCTGGATTAAAATTACAATACGAATTAATTTCACAATTTTTATAACCATAGGTATCAATTAATCTTTGAAAGGCAGAAGCTTCCAAACCTTCATCTGTACATATGTATTCCAAATTTAGGTTGTTACTAAAATCGGTATCATATTCATAACTTCCATTTTTTAAAAATAATGAACCAATATTATTATTACTACAATGAAAAACTTCTAAACGACTTAGATTATTGGCATTAATTGTTTTTAATTGATTATTGTCACAATATAATCGTCTTAACATTGAGAATGAAGTCAAATCAATAGTTTCAAGTAGATTATTACTACAATATATATTCTCCAAAATTTTTGTGTTCTCAATATTTAAAGTTACTAATTGATTATTTACGCAATTTATAGTAGTAAACTTTGGCAAATTCCTCAAAGTTATTGCAGTGATTTTATTAAAGGAGCAATCTATTTCAGTCAAATATGGCATATTTGAAATTCTAATATCTGCAAGCAAATTTCCCGAGCAACTTATATAAGTCAGGACACTCTCGGTTTCATTAAAAAGAATATTTTCTAATTTATTATTTTTTACATTTAGATTTGTAAGGGAAGATAATGTCCTCAAATCAAGTGTCTTTAATAAATTATTTCCAATATTTAACGTAAATAACCCAACACAATCTGTAACATTTAAATCTTCTAATTTTGAACCAAAATAGTTTAATGCTACTATTGAACTACAACCTGATAAATTTAATGATGTTAGTGGATTATTTCCTAACTTAAGATCAAATAGATTGGAACAATTTGAAGTAATTAACTGTGACAACATATTGTTTTCACAATCCAATAAATATAAATTTTTTAAACCTGAAACATTTAAAGTTGTTGCCTTATTATTTGAACAGTATAAATACTTCAAATTAGTAAATTTCTCAATTCCTGAAAAATCAAAAATATTTGAATTATCAATTTGCAGCCTATTTACTTTTAATGCTTCTTCGACTTCAATTTCGCCATTATTATTAGCATCTATTTTTAATAAATTAAAATTACTATCGTATGCAACCGAATTTGTGCTATTTGATGAAAGTAATTTATTTTTAAAATTAACATCTGGAATAGTAACAATCTGAGCCTGAATGGAAGTAAATATGAATAATAAGAAAACCGAAAAGTAGATTTGCTTCATAAATTGGATTTTTATTTTTTAATAAATTTAAAGTTGGATGTTCCCTTATCAGTATTCATTTTCAAGAAATAATTACCTTTAGATAATTTTGAAACATCTATTCTTGAACTATTCAGAGCATTTGGAACGGCAATAACTAATTGTCCTAACATATCATAAATCGCCATGGTCTTTAGTTGAATAGTATTTTTTGTTCCAATATTTAAAATGTCAGTTACTGGATTTGGATATACGCTAAAATAATCTGAAAACTCAAAATCTTGAGTTCCTAGCGTTTTAAAAGTAGATGTTGCTTTATTAGTCAGGATCGGGAAATTATAATCAAAATAAATACTGGCTTCATTGGTAAAAGAATCCCCAGTAACCAGCGTTGGCAATGTTTTAATCTTGAAAGCTATATAACCATCATTTGTAGCGTCGTCAAAAGGAAGATTAATGTTCTCGAAAATGAATTCCACTTTATTTCCATCGGATACTTTAGTCACAAACTCATGGCTGGCTTTTGTTGGTACTAAAGTTGAAATATCAAACTTAGATAAATCAATTAAATCTTTCACTACAATGTTTTCAGCAGGATAGGTTCCTGTGTTTTCAAAACGGATTAAATAGTGTACATACCCCCCTATCAATTCAGGAGTGATCACATCTCCTTCCAGACAGGTTTTATCATTAGGATCAAATGACCCCACCACAGTTTGGCGTAAAGCAAATGAATTATCTACTGGTTTTTCATCCCCAGTTATAGGAGTAATTAAGGCATTAAAACTCAATCGGTCTCCATTATTCACTGCAGGGGTTTCCATAGGTGAATTTACGTTTAACGTAATATTGATTTCTCTAGTTTCAAAAGATTGTAAGTCAGAATAATTCCAAGTTAGTTTGTTGGTAATTTGATTATCAAAATTTGGTGTCGCAGAAACGTAATCTAATACTTCGTCATTAAAGGTTAAAACCACCGAACCGGATTGCATCGTTGTTCCTTTATTTTTATATATGATTTTATAAGTTGCGTCAAATCCTGGTCTTGCTGGAATAAGTGGTATAATCGTCACTTCTAAATCGTTATGAACACCATTTGGAGTAACACAAAAATCTTGAGAATATGGACTCGTTTCTGCTGGAAAAGTAACATTTACAGCATTTGGCGAAATGTTGAAATAATTGGAGTTTTCAATAATTGGAGTGACTGTATGACTTCCTGCTTGAATAGGAATGGAATAATTTCCAGAGGAATCTGAAATAAAATTTCCTGTATTGGTCCCGTCAGTTATTTTAAACTTCAAATTTTTATAAACAGCATCATTTATAGTACAACCATTATTATCTGTATCTACTTTAGATTTTCCTTTAATTGTATAAGAAACTCCGCCCGGTGTAAAAGAACAATAGGAGTTTACAGTGCAGTTATAACCTAAATTATTAGCCCTATATTGAAAATCGAGTACTTCACTATCATCTGCACATATATATTTTAATGTTGGATTGAAACTAATATAATAATTGTAGTTTGATGTAAAATTATTTTTAATATATAAGGATTCGAGAAGATTAAAGTTGCAGTTAAGTTGAGATAAATTATAACAACTTGAAAGATCAAGTGTGGTAATTTTATTATCAGAACAATCTAACTGAGACAAATAGGTACAGTTTGATAAGTTAATTGCACTTAAATTATTCATAATACATAACAAAGAAATTAATTTGGTATGTCCTGATACATCTAAAGATTTAATCGGATTTACAGAACAATTAATATATCCAATATTAGAATTGTCTGTAAATTCCAAATGCGTAATATTATTGTTATTACAATCTAAAAATTTTAAATTAGTTAATCCAGATAGGTCTAATGTTTCTAATTTATTTCCGTAACAATTCAAAGTCTCAAGATCTTTCAAACCTTTCAAATTCAAATTATTTAATTCATTTCCAAAGCAATTGAGCTCTTTTAGAAAGGTAAATTTACTGGCATCAAAGCTTGTCATTTTATTAAAATTGAATTCTAAAATTTCAATATTTATAAAATATTCTAAACCATCAAAATTAGAAATACCGGCACCATCGAGTCTAAGTCCTTGTACTGCTAAAGCTTCGTCTCTTTGAATTTCATTATCATTATTGCTATCAATTTTAATTCCTTTACCATCAACATTGGTTGCAATATAACTGTCTACACTTGCTTCTAGTAATTTTTTCTTAAAATTGACATCTGGTATATCAATAACCTGAGCATTAACACTTCCAAAAAAACAAAATCCAATAAGTAAAAAGTAAAGTTTTTTCATTTCATAAATTAAAGTAATCAAATATATAGAAATCAATTAGTAATAAATTATTTTCCTACAAAAAAAGCCTTACCGAAGTAAAGCTTTTTTTATAAAATATATGATTTATGAAATTGACTAGAAAGCTACATTCCATCTTGGTAATCTACCATTTTCATCTAAGAAAATTTGTAAAACTTGTCCTTCTACAGCAGTAGGAATACCTTTAGTATCATCATTGAATGTTTCACACCAAACAACTTCTAACAAGCTGATGTCTTCTTTTTTCATTTGCGCAGGCCAAGAATATTTTCTTCCTGTTTTTGCAAACTGGTGCCCTTCAACAATCTTTTCTTTTAGACCACCATTTTTAATTTTCAAAGTTCCGTCATTTTGTACTGTTCCTGTAGAACCTACCATGATCAACTCTTTTTCTTCTGCTACTGCATACACTAAAAACACGCCACTTCCTTCTGAAGCATTACAAACTTGTTCTAAACTGTCATCTGCAGCAAATGAAAATTTGTCGCTAACTTTAAATTTTTTTAATTCCTTATACATATTGTTTTATTTTTATTTGAATTGGCTTCCTCAAAAAAATACCCCACAAAATCGTGAGGATTATCTAAACCATTCGTTCCTATTTATTATTATTAAAGTTAAAGCGGTAAAATAGCTGTTTTTAATAAAGTGCAAAGGTATTTCTTTAATTCTATTTTATAATAAAAAAGCCTCACAAATGTGAGGCTTTTTATATTTTAGTTTTAAAATAGATGACTATCCTAAAACTTCTTTTACTTTTTTACCAATTTCAGCTGGAGAATCCACTACGTGTATTCCACATTCTCTCATGATTTGTTTTTTAGCTTCTGCTGTATCATCAGTTCCACCTACAATAGCACCTGCATGACCCATTGTACGACCTGCTGGAGCGGTAACTCCTGCAATGAATCCTACAACTGGTTTACGGTTACCATCGGCTTTAATCCAGTGAGCAGCATCTGCTTCTAGTTGTCCACCTATTTCACCTATCATTACAATACATTCTGTTTCTGGATCATTCATTAACAACTCAACTGCTTCTTTCGTAGTAGTTCCAATGATAGGATCTCCTCCAATACCAATTGCAGTAGTAATACCTAAACCTTGTTTTACTACTTGGTCAGCTGCTTCATACGTTAATGTTCCTGATTTAGAAACAATACCTACAGTTCCTTTTTTGAAAACAAAACCTGGCATGATACCAACTTTAGCTTCACCCGGAGTAATAACTCCTGGACAGTTAGGTCCTATTAGCCTAGCATTTCTTTCTTTAACATAAGCGTTTGCTTTGATCATATCAGCTACAGGAATTCCTTCCGTAATAGCGATAATAACTTTTATTCCTGCATCAGCAGCTTCCATTATTGCATCAGCAGCAAAAGCGGGTGGTACAAAAATAATAGTAGTATCAGCACCTGCTTGTTCTACTGCATCTTGTACAGTATTAAAAACAGGACGATCTAAATGAGTTGTTCCCCCTTTTCCTGGAGTTACACCACCTACAACGTTTGTTCCGTACTCGATCATTTGAGAAGCATGGAAAGTTCCTTCACTTCCTGTAAATCCTTGAACAATTATTTTGGAATCTTTATTAACTAAAACACTCATGATATATATTTTATGTGATTTTTATAAGTTGTGTTGCAAAAGTAAGGTTTTGAAATTATTTTGTGGCCTTTTCTTATCAAAATATATTATGATAATTGACTCATTTGATAACCTCTATATAATTTATTGTCTTTTATTTCCCAAATTGCTATAAAATGCGCCAATAACATCTCCTCTCTCGGATTTTCAATTGTTTTTACAAAATGAGAATAGCGTACACTAATCATATCATTTTCGGCAATAATATGACTAATCCTGATCTTTGAGCGAACATAAGCTCTACCCAACTCTTCGGAAAGATCTACTAAAGAGTCATAATCCAATTGGACAAAACCCTTACTACTATTCCAATCCAACGTAACATCAGAGTGCAAATATTCTTTCATAGTGGTACTGTTAATTAGAGCATCTGATTTGTAAAAATCTTGAACGAGTTCCTTTGCTGTCATATTATTTTAATTTATTTAAAATATCTGGTATTTTTTTAATATTGGCCAGTTGTTTTAATTTTTCTCTAGACTCTTCTATGGGGGTGCCAAAATAGGATTTTCCGCCTTCAACAGATTTAGTAACACCTGTTTGGCCCATAATCACCGCTTTTTTACCTATCGTAATTCCGCTAGTAGTTCCTACCTGTCCCCAGATCGTGACTTCATCTTCAATAATAACGCAACCTGCTATTCCAGTTTGTGATGCAATTAAACATTTTTCGCCAATTACAGTGTCATGACCTACATGAACCTGATTGTCAATTTTTGTTCCTTCGCCAATGATGGTATCACCTGTAACCCCTTTGTCTATTGTACAAAGTGCTCCAATGCCCACATTATCTTTTATTACCACCCTACCACCTGAAAGCAATTGGTCGAATCCGTCTTCTCGTTTTTTGTAATAGAATGCATCAGCACCAAGAACAGTTCCTGCGTGGATGATCACATTATTTCCTATTACGGTGTTATCGTAAATCGCAACATTAGCATGAATCAAACAATTTTCTCCTATTACAACATCATTACCAATAAACGCATTAGGCTGAATTACAGTTCCCTGCCCTATTTTAGCTGTAGTAGAAATAGAAACACTTGAAGACTCAAAAGGCTTAAAGTATTTAGTTAATTTGTTGAAATCATTAAATGGATCCTCTGAAATCAATAATGCTTTTCCTTCTGGGCAATCTACTTTTTTGTTAATCAAAATAATAGTTGCCGCTGAATTTAAAGCTTTATCATAATATTTAGGATGATCTACAAAAACAATATCACCCTTTTCTACCACATGAATTTCATTCATTCCGGATACTAAAAAATTAGCATCCCCAATATATTCACAGTTTATAATAGTGGCAATTTCTTGTAGAGCGTAAACTTTTGGAAATTTCATAATTTAAATTAGAAAATTATTTACTCTTTTACGCGTTCCATGTAAGAACCTGATGTTGTATCAATTTTAATTTTATCTCCTTCATTTATAAATAAAGGTACATTTACAGTAGCCCCTGTTTCAACTGTAGCTGATTTAGTAGCATTAGTAGCTGTATTTCCTTTTATTCCTGGCTCAGCATAAGTAACTTCAAGAATTACAGATGATGGCATATCTACAGAAAGAGGTAAATCAGTTTCTGTATTGATACTTACCATAACATTTTCTCCTTCTTTTAGTAAATCTGGTGAATCTAATATGTTCTTGTTCAAAGATATTTGTTCAAAAGTCTCCGTATTCATGAAATGAAAATCATCTCCTTCTGGATATAAATATTGAAATTTATGGTTTTCTACTCGTACTTCTTCAATTTTATGTCCCGCAGAAAATGTATTGTCCAATACTTTTCCATTTGTTAAACTTCTTAATTTAGTTCTAACAAAAGCAGGTCCTTTTCCAGGTTTAACGTGAAGAAATTCTATAATTTTGTATATGTCATTATTGTACTTAATACATAATCCGTTCTTGATGTCTGATGTAGATGCCATTTTATTTTCTTTTGGCTATTAGCTTTCGGCTATTAGCAATTTATATTAATTATTTTTTTTGAGTCTAAGATCTAAATACCTAAGTACTGACTTTATTTAGTAATTTCCTGTATAACCTTTCATTACACCACGTGACGAATTTCTAATAAAATCGATGATTTCATCTCGTTCTGGAGTTGCTTCCATCTCTGCTTCGATAATTCCTAAAGCTTGAGTAACGTTGTAATTTTTTTGATATAAAATTCTATAAATCTCTTGTATCTCTTTGATTTTTTCAGATGTAAAACCTCTTCTTCTCAATCCAACTGAATTGATTCCTACATACGATAAAGGTTCTTTAGCAGCTTTAGTAAATGGAGGTACATCTTTTCTTACTAATGAACCACCTGAAACCATGGCATGATCACCAACACTAATAAATTGATGAATAGCAGCTAATCCTCCAATAACAGCATGATTTCCAATAGTTACATGTCCTCCTAAAAGAACACCATTAACAATAATAGCATTATTACCAACACGGCAATCGTGTGCAATATGGGCAGCAGCCATTATTAAACAATTGTTACCAATGACTGTTTGTCCCGATGCTACAGTTCCTCTGTTGATTGTCACACATTCTCTGATTGTACAGTTATCACCAATAATTGCTAGTGATTCTTCTCCACCAAATTTTAAATCCTGTGGAACAGCTGATATAACTGCACCAGGAAATATATTACAATTTTTTCCAATTCTTGCACCTTCCATAATGGTAACATTAGATCCTATCCAAGTCCCATCTCCAATAATTACATCATTATGGATTGTTGTAAAAGGCTCAATAACAACATTTTTGGCGATTTTCGCGCCAGGATGAACATATGCTAAGGGTTGATTCATCTACTTTTTTTTTATAATTTATATATATAAATAAAAACCTTGAAATAGTTCATCTCAGGTTTTTTACCTACTTTCATTTTACTGCTTTTTGGCAATTTGAGCCATTAACTCAGCTTCTGCAACTAACTTACCATTAGCATAAGCGTTTGCTTGCATATGACAAATTCCTCTTCGTATAGGTGTAATTAAATCACACTTAAAAATTAGGGTATCTCCCGGTAATACTTTTTGTTTGAACTTAACGTTATCAATTTTCATGAAATAAGTCAAGTAGTTTTCAGGATCTGGAACTGTACTCAGTACAAGTATCCCTCCGGTTTGTGCCATTGCTTCTACAATCAATACCCCTGGCATTACTGGTGCTTCCGGAAAATGTCCAACAAAGAAATTTTCATTCATTGTAACGTTTTTCATTCCTACCACATGACTTTCAGACATTTCAATTATTCTGTCAATCAATAAAAATGGAGGTCTATGAGGAAGAACAGCCATGATTTTGTGTATATCCATCAACGGCTCTAAGTTTAAATCATAAACAGGAACATAATTTCTTTGTTCGATTTTTATGATTTTAGCCATTTTTTTAGCAAATTGTGTATTTACAAAATGCCCTGGTTTATTGGCTATAACTTTACCTTGTATTTTTGTACCAATTAAAGCCAAATCACCTATTACGTCAAGTAGTTTATGTCTTGCTGCTTCATTAGGATAATGCAATGTAAGATTGTCTAATATCCCGTTTGATTTTACATTAATTGATTCTTTACCAAAAGCAACTTTCAAATTCTCCATTGTAGCCTTAGATATTTCTTTATCTACATATACAATAGCATTATTTAAATCGCCCCCTTTAATCAAACCATTTTCTAATAATGATTCCAATTCGTGCAGAAAACTAAATGTTCTAGACTCAGAGATTTCTTTTTTAAATTCAGAAATACCTTTCATCGTGGCATTTTGAGTACCTAAAATTTTAGTTCCAAAATCGACCATGGTAGTAACGCAATAATGATCACTTGGCATAATTAAAATTTCGCTTCCGCTTTCCTCGTCCGTAAATGAAATAACTTCTTTCACTACATAAACATTACGTTTTGTATTTTGCTCTTCAATTCCTGCCTTTTCAATGGCTTCAACAAAATATTTAGATGAACCATCCATTATAGGCAGCTCTGAAGCATTCAATTCTACAATGACATTATCTAAATCACAACCTACTAAGGCTGCTAACACATGTTCTGGTGTTTGTATTTTTACTCCAAGTTTTTCTAAGTTGGTTCCTCGTTGTGTATTTACAACGTAATTTGCATCTGCTTCAACAACAGGATGTCCTTCTAAATCTACTCTGACAAAAGTAAAACCATTATTTACTGGAGCAGGCTTGAAAGTCATTGTAACTACTTTACCTGTGTGTAATCCGACTCCTGTAAGCGAGATTTCTGTCTTTATAGTCTTCTGTTTAACCATTATTCCCGTTTTTTTGGTTTATTATATGTTTTTTTAATTCTTCTAATTCTGCAACGATTTTCGGTAAATTTTTAAAGTGCACATAGGATTTACTGTAATCGTTATACCCAAATGTTGGACTTCCTTGCAAGATTTCATCATCCTTTATGTTTCTTGCAACACCTGATTGCGCTTGTATTCTAACATTATTCCCAATGGATAAATGTCCTGAAATACCAACCTGACCACCAATCATTCCGTTTCTACCAATTTTAGTCGAACCTGCAACGCCAGTTTGAGCGGCGATTACCGTGTTCTCACCTATTTCAACATTATGTCCAATCTGAATTTGATTGTCCAGTTTCACTCCTTTTCTTATTATAGTTGATCCCATTGTAGCTCTGTCTATAGTGGTGCAAGCACCAATATCTACATCGTCTTCTATAATAACATTCCCTATTTGAGGAATTTTTTTGTAAGTGCCGTCAGGATTTGGCGCAAAGCCAAAACCATCTGCCCCTATAACTGAGCCAGAATGTATGGCGCAATTATTTCCTATTCTTGTTTTTTCATAAATTTTAGTACCGGCAAAAATAGTGACATTATTTCCAATGACAACATTGTCACCTATAAAACAATTAGGATAAATTTTGACATTATCACCTAAAATCACGTTTGCGCCTATATAACTAAAACTACCTAAATATAAATTACTGCCATATTTAGCATTTTCTGCTATAACAGACGGTTGTTCTATTCCGCTTTTACTAGCTTTAGCTTGATCATAAAACTCTAATAATTTAGAAAATGCCATATAAGCATCATCTACTTTTATCATTGTAGTCTTTAAGTCTGACTCTGGAGTAAAGCTTTTATTTACAATCGTAATTGTAGCTTCAGTACTATATATGTAGTTATTGTATTTTGGGTTTGATAAAAAAGTAAGTGAACCGTCCTTTCCTTCTTCAATCTTAGATAGCTCATACACTTCAGCATTGGGATTCCCAACAACTTCACCATCTAATATCCCCGCTATTTGTTCTGCTGTAAATTTCATTGCCACAAAAATATAAAAAAATAGATTTTAAATGTTCATTTCCACAAGTTGTTTTGGGAAACAGATATAATATTTGGTTACTGATTTAGATAATGATTTTAAATTCAACTGATCAGAAGATTCAATAACATCCTCCACCGTCTTGTCTTTTTTCAATATTCGTATCGGTTCCGCTTCCTTACTATAAGCCTGATTTTTTATTTTTCCTTTAAAAATAAAATAATTAGTTTCCTGTATAGTAATATTATTTTCTAATGCAAAGCGTTCTTTTAAAGGCTGTAAATCTTGCAACTCTACTTTTTCACTGGTTAATTTTATCTTTAGTAAATCCCTATTGATTATCATTTTACTCAATGAAGACAAAATAAAATCACCATTACGCTGCCATCCTTTTAACGCACTGATAATATCAAAATCATCAAGTTGAGAAAATAAATCTAAAGTTTGCGCATCAAATGTATCCATGGTAACTTTATGCTCTAGAAAATATCGCAAAGGTTCGCTGCAAGGTAAAATCATTCCTTTTAATGTTAATTCTTTTGCACGTTTCAGGATTCTGGTCAAAATTAATTCAGCCACTAAACTGGTTTTATGCAAATATGCTTGCCAATACATTAGTCTTCTGGACATTAGAAATTTTTCAACAGAGTAAATTCCTTTTTCTTCGATAACTAAAACATCATCCACGACATTCATCATTTGAATCAGTCGCTCTGAATTCACATTTCCTTCTGCTACACCTGAATAAAAACTATCACGTTTCAGATAATCCATTCGATCCATATCCAGTTGACTGGAAATTAGCTGTAACATAAACAAACGATGATATTCTCCTTTAAAGACCTTTATAGCCAGATCGAGTTGCCCATTAAACTCAGCGTTTAACTGATGCATAAACAATAAGGAGATTTCCTCGTGATGAACATCTTCAACAATACTTCTTTCCATTGCATGAGAAAAAGGTCCGTGCCCAATATCGTGTAATAAAATAGCGATATATAGTGCATTTTCTTCTTCCTTAGAAATTTCAATGTCTTTAAAACGCAATACATCAACTGCCTTTTGCATTAGATGCATACAACCTAAAGCATGATGAAATCGAGTATGATTAGCACCTGGATAAACCAGATACGATAATCCCATCTGCGAAATACGTCTTAAGCGTTGAAAATAAGGATGCTGTATTAAATCGTAAATTAAAGCATTAGGGATGGTGATAAACCCATAAATAGGATCATTGAATATTTTAAGCTTATTGATTTGACTCACTATAAGATTGTTTTTAGGTCAACAAAGATAGGTAAAATAGATTTTAGTTATGAAAGTGTTTTTCTTATGGTTGATTGTCGCTGAAAATATTTTTTTTTGAATTGATTTCCACGAATTAATGAATTTCGATAAAATTAACTTAACATTAAGTTCGATTGGTTCGGTATTTTACGAACCAATTGTACCTTTGCAAAAAAAATATGGACAGCATACAAAAAGAGAGAGAGGAAATCATTGAGCTATCCGGTATTCATTTTGAGTCTTTATTTAATATATCGCCTTTAGCGGCGAGAATTTTAGGCTTACTGATTATTGATGGATGTAAATCGGGATTGACCTTTGAGTCTATAGTCGAAAAATTATCTGCCAGCAAAAGCTCGATATCTACCAATTTAAATTTACTACTAAAAATGGAGAAAATATACTATTTCACCGTAGCGGGTGATCGAAAGAAATATTTTAGAGCAGCTCCTTTGAGTGAACGACTATTGAATTACAAAAAAATGCTCGAGTCGGAAAAATTTGTAATTGATAAAATGCTTCAATATCGTGAAAAAACAATTTCCTGTCCTGAAGAAAAATGCAATTTAGAGAATGTAAAAGCGTATAAAATTCACATTAGCGAAGTGGAAGAGTTGCTTATGAAAACCATAGCCAAATTTAAAATAATAGAATCCATTAATAGTAATTAATAATAAATCAAATTAAACAAAAATGAAAAAAATTTCATTATCTATAATAGCTTTTTCGCTGCTACTTTCCTCATGTGGCAAGAAAGAAGAACAACCTGCAGTGCAAGGACCCGCAAATTTTCCCGTACAAGAGGTAGTAATGCAAGATGCCACCGTATACCAGGACTTTACGGCTAATCTTGAAGGACAACAAAATGTTGAAATCAGACCTAAAGTAAGCGGATTTATACAAAAGATATATATTGACGAAGGTGAAGTGGTTAGAAAAGGGCAGCTTTTATTCAAATTAGAAACGCAAATGCTAAATCAAGATGCTTCGGCTGCAAAAGCAATGGTTGCAGCGGCGCAAGTTGAAGTGGATCGTTTAAAACCACTTGTAGACAGAAATATCATCAGTAACGTACAATTGGCGACAGCCAAAGCTAAATTAGCCCAAGCGAAAAGTGCCTACGGAAGTATTGCTGCAAATATTGGTTACGGAACCATCTATTCTCCCGTAAATGGAGTCATCGGAAGTTTACCCTTTAAAGAAGGTAGTTTAGTAAACCCTACTAGCGAAATGCCTATGACAACAGTATCAGACACGAAAATTGTTCGTGCCTACTTTTCTATGAATGAAAAACAAGTATTG
This sequence comes from Flavobacterium sp. Arc2, assembly GCF_041431385.1. NCBI lineage: Bacteria > Pseudomonadati > Bacteroidota > Flavobacteriia > Flavobacteriales > Flavobacteriaceae > Flavobacterium > Flavobacterium sp. Arc2. The sequence goes on from NZ_JASMRH010000008.1 coordinate 89,976, forward strand.
TACTTTAATAAGACATTTAAAGGATCCACTACTGCCGAAAAATTAAAGTCAGCACCTGCTGTCAGCCTAATATTAGTGGACGATTCAGAATACAACCAAATGGGAAAAATAGCTACCATGAACGGATTAGTAAATCCAACTACGGGTACTACAGAGTTTAGAGCTGAATTTAAAAACCCTGAAGGGATTTTAAGAAGTGGAAGCAGCGGAATCATTCGTTTACCAATTGTACAAAGCAATGTTATTCTGATACCCCAAAAAGCTGTTTTTGAAGTACAAGGAAAACAAATTGTATATGCTGTTGAAAAAGGAAACAAAGTGAAATCAAGAATTATAGAAACCAATGGAACTTCTGACTTAAATTACATTGTAACTGCCGGACTTGCAGAAGGAGATGTTGTAGTTATTGAAGGTGCTTCAAAACTAAAAGATGATATGGAAATTGTACCAGAGCCTATTAAGAATGCAGTAGAAGCAAATGATGCTACACAAACTACCACTAAAAAATAATTGCAAAGATGTTAAAAACTTTTATAGAAAGACCTGTACTCTCTACAGTAATATCGATTCTAATCACCATATTAGGTGTATTGGGATTGATGTCCTTACCCGTAGAACAATATCCCGAAATAGCACCGCCAACAGTGCAAGTTACCGCTAATTATACGGGAGCAAATGCTGTAACGGTGCTGAACAGTGTAGTTATTCCACTGGAAGAAGAAATAAATGGTGTAGAAGGAATGACGTATATGACGTCTTCGGCAGCAAATGATGGTTCGGCTAAAATTTCTGTTTATTTTGCATTAGGAACTGACCCGGATATTGCTGCGGTAAACGTGCAAAACAGAGTGGCACGTGCCACTAGTAAGTTGCCTACTGCAGTAGTACAAACTGGCGTTACCACAATAAAGAGTCAAAATAGTGCTTTGATGTTTTTTGCCTTATATTCCAGCAACAAAGCCTATGACGAAGTTTATATTCAGAATTATGCTAAAATTAACCTGGTACCTAAACTACAACGTGTTAGCGGTGTAGGTCAGGTAAATGTATTTGGGGCGAAAGATTACTCCATGCGAATTTGGATTGATCCTGAAAAAATGGCTAATTATGGAATGGCTCCAAAGGATATTCAGGCCGCTTTACAAGAACAAAACGTTGAAGCAGCTCCAGGAAAATTTGGAGAGAATGCAGATGGTGTTTTTGAATACGTTATTAAATACAAAGGAAGACTTTCGGAAATAAAAGATTATGAGAATATTATTATCAAATCTACCGGAAACGGAAACTTCTTAAGAATTAAAGATGTAGCCACTGTTGAGTTAGGCGGTTTCAATTATGGAACTAAGAATATTGCTATGGGTGAAGAGGGAGTTGTAATGGGCGTTTTTCAAACTTCCGGATCCAATGCCCAAGACATTACCACAGAGATTATGTCTATCCTAGAGGAGTCAAAGGTCGATTTCCCTCCTGGAGTTGATTATATTATTCCTTTTAATACTAAAACATTCTTAGATGCTTCTATAGACAAGGTGATTTCTACTTTAATTGAAGCTTTTTTACTGGTTTTCCTCGTTGTCTATCTATTCTTACAAGACTTTAGGTCAACATTAATTCCTGCTATTGCGGTACCGGTTGCTATTGTAGGTACCTTTTTCTTTCTGCAAATATTTGGGTTCTCCATCAATATGTTAACGCTATTTGCAATGATTCTGGCCATTGGTATTGTCGTCGATGATGCTATCGTAGTCGTGGAGGCGGTACACGCCAAACTGGATGAGGGCGCTACGTCGGCTAAAGAAGCAACACTTTCTGCGATGAACGAAATTACTGGAGCCATTGTTTCTATTACGATAGTGATGGCAGCAGTATTTATTCCGGTATCGTTCTTAGGTGGTCCATCGGGAGTATTTTACCAACAATTTGCTGTTACTTTGGCAATTGCTATTTTAATTTCGGCGGTAAATGCCTTGACTTTAAGTCCTGCATTATGCGCATTACTATTAAAACCACATCCAGACTCTAAGCATCATGATGCTAATTTTAAAGACCGTTTTTTCATTGCTTTCAATACTAATTTTGATCGAATGAATGCCAAATATGTGAAATCACTGCGTTTCCTAGCTGCAAAAAAATGGATTACTGTTGTTGCCTTATTAGTGTTTTCCGGAATTACGGTGCTATTATTCCAAATTACTCCTTCTGGATTTATTCCAAATGAGGATAGAGGTATCATCATGGCCGATTTAACACTTCCTCCTGGTACTACTTTGGAAAAAACAACAAAGACAGTAAGAGAATTGGACTCCATTATTGCTTCTATGGATATTGTTGAAGCTCGAATGAATATTGTAGGTTACAGTTTGCTAAACGGAGTAAACGGAGGTTCGTATGCATTTTCGGTGATTAAATTGAAACCCTGGAGTGAACGTACTGAAGACAATCAATCTGTAGATGCGGTCGTTGGCCAATTGTTTGCTAAAACTGCTGGATTAAAAGAAGGCCGTGCCTTATTCTTTACACCTCCAAGTGTACAAGGTTTTGGTAGTGCCGATGGTTTTGAATTGAAGGTACAAGACAAAGGAGACGATGACTGGCAAACGGTTAGTAAAGTGACTAACGAATTCTTAGGGGAATTGATGAAACGTCCTGAAGTTCAGTATGCCATCACTAATTTCAATCCTAATTTTCCACAATATCAAATGGATGTTAATATTGAAAGAGCCAAAGATGCGGGAATAGCTATCCCTGATATATTTAATACCATGCAAGGCTATTATGGTGGATTATATACGACTGATTTCAATAAGTTTGGAAAACAATACCGTGTAATGATTCAGGCAAAGCCTGAAGATCGTGCAAACCTTGAGTCTATAAACAATATTTATGTTAAGAATGCTGCGGGTCAACAAGTAGCGATCAGTCAGTTTGTAGATTTTAAAAGAATATATGGTCCTGAGGCGGTTGCTCGTTTTAACATGCTTAAAGCAGTTAATATAAACGGTAAAGCTAATCCTGGGTACAGTTCTGGAGATGCCATTAAAGCCGTTCAAGAAGTAGCCGCGCAACATTTACCAAAATCATATACCTATGAATTCTCAGGAATGACTCGGGAAGAGATTCTTGCCGGTAATCAAGCCATTGGAGTATTCTTGTTGAGTTTAATCTTTGTTTACTTCCTATTAAGTGCGCAGTACGAGAGTTATTTAGTACCGCTATCTGTATTGCTTTCACTTCCTGTAGGTATTGCAGGAGCGATTGGTTTTGTAAACCTCGCCGGATTAGAAAATAATATCTATTTCCAAGTGGCCTTAATTATGTTGATAGGATTACTCGCCAAAAATGCAATTTTGATTGTGGAGTTTGCCATACAAAGGCGACGAAACGGAATGGATCTGACAAAATCTGCTATTGAAGGTGCAAAAGCACGTTTGCGTCCGATATTGATGACCTCGTTAGCTTTCATTTTCGGATTGATGCCATTGGCACTAGCCTCTGGAGTTGGTGCTGTAGGAAACCGTTCTATCGGAATGGGTGCCGTTGGAGGAATGCTTGTAGGAACTATTTTTGGAGTATTTGTTATTCCAATTTTATTTATCATCTTTCAAGGATTACAAGAACGTATCTCTGGAAAACCAGTAAATACTAAAGAAAATGATGTTGCACTTTTAGAAGAAGAAAATGAAAAATAAAATATACAGAGTCGCACTTTTAGGACTAACAGCAACCGTAATGCAATCGTGTTTTGTTGCGAAAGACTATAAAAGACCCGAGTTAAAAACAGCAGATTTGTATCGAAATGAAGTAGTGTCAACAGACACTACTTCATTAGCAAATGTTTCATGGGATAAAATTTTTACCGACCCTCTTTTGCAAGGCTATATTTCAAAAGGCTTACAAAACAATTTAGATGTCCGCATTGCTATGCAAAATATTGTGGCTGCACAGGCTACCATGAAACAGGGAAAAGCGGGCTACTTCCCTAGCCTATCTGTGGGAACAGACTGGACGCACAATATAATATCTAAAAACAGTCAGTTTGGAGCTTTCCTGCAAGATCGCAGTACAGATCAATACCAACTGTCAGGAAACCTTTCTTGGGAAGCTGATATATGGGGAAAAATACGAAGCAATAAACGCGCTACTAATGCTGCGTATCTACAAACGACTGCGGTCACTCAAGCGATAAAAACACAATTAATTGCTGATATTGCAAGTACGTACTATCAATTACTTTCAGTTGATGCACAAATTAAAGTAGCCGAAGAAACTTTGATCAATAGAGACGAAAGTATCGAAACGATACTAGCTTTAAAAAAAGCAGGTAATGTTACTGAAGTCGGGGTTAAACAAACTGAAGCACAAAAGTACGCTACCGAATTAATCATTGCTGATTTAAAAAACAATGTGATTATTCTTGAAAATACGCTGAGCACACTTTTAAATGAGCCTTCGGCAAAAATTGAGCGTTCTACTTTTGAATCTCAAAACATGCAACCCATTATTACTTTAGGTGTTCCCGCTAATTTATTGCGAAACAGACCTGATGTGATTGCAGCTGAATACAACTTGATTACCAATTTTGAAATGACAAACGTTGCAAAAAGTGGTTTTTACCCCAGTTTAAAAATCACCGCTACTGGAGGTCTTCAAAGTATCGACTTAAAAGAATGGTTTAGTGCCAACTCACTTTTCGCTAATATTATTACAGGGTTGACACAACCCATTTTCAATCAAAGGCAAGTAAAAACCAAATTTGAAATAGCCAAAGCCAATCAGGAAAAGGCCTATTTACAATTTGAGCAATCCTTACTTATTGCAGGTAAAGAGGTTTCGGATGCATTAGCACAATACAATAACGAAACGTACAAAATTACAGTTCGCACAAAACAAGCAGATGCACTTAAAAAAGCGGCTAAGTATTCAGATGAATTGTTAACCTATGGTTTAGCAAATTATTTAGAAGTATTAACATCTAAAAATGATGCCTTAAATGCTGAACTAAGTTTAGTAGACAATAAATTCCAACAATATAAAGCCGTAATTCAATTGTACAAAGCCCTTGGTGGTGGATGGCAATAAAGTACTGCGAATAAAGATATAATAGTTGTTAATTCAAAGAAAGCCACTGAGCATTGTACTTAGTGGCTTTTTTGTGTTTTGATATTGCCTTTTTCTATTACCGATCCGCCAGGAAAACAGCAATACCTTTTACTATAGTAACATCAATAAATAACCAAAAAACGCTCCTCCAAGAACGATAAAGGCACTGTTTATTTTTTTATAATTAAAAACAATTACCATACTCACTATTGCTATTAAAATGGTGCGCCAATCTATGATGGTTTCTTTTCCCAATTCGTAGCAAATGGATATAATTATTGAGATGGAAGCCACATTTACGGCATCCAGAAATACAGCAAAAGGTTTAGAATTTCTCATTTTTTTAACCAAAGGATTCAATAGGGCTACAAATAAAAACGAGGGCAAAAATATAGCCAGCGTTGCTATCAATGCGCCTGATACTCCATTGATTTGATAACCCACAAAAGTAACTGAGGAGAAAACGGGACCCGGCGTGAATTGTCCTACCGCTATGGCATCAATTAGTTGGGTTCGTGTCAGCAAGCCTTTGGCGACCAATTCGGCATCCAGAAAAGCAAATAGAACATAGCCGCTTCCATATAGGATTGCCCCTACTTTTAAGAAAATAAGAAATAAATTAAAATTCGTTGGTGCCAGCAGAGCCGTTTTAGAAACAGGAAACAGCGTTAGCGAAATCCAGCTGTTGGCTTTTATATTGGAGTCATAGTTAGTGATTGAATTCCAAAATAAGGCCAAAAATCCAGCGCCAAAAAGAAGTGCAATTTCGTTAAACTGCAATAGCGAAAGCACCAAAACAATAACGCCGATAATTCCTAATCGAACCGTTTTCAATGATTTTTTAGCCAAAGGAAAAATAGCACCTAGAATAATGGCAATTATAGCGGGTTTTATACCGTATAAAAAGGGTTGGATTTCCGGTAATTGCCCGTAATCTTTATAAAGCCAGGCAAAGATTCCTGTTATAATAACGGCTGGGATTATAAAACATAATCCCGCAACAATAAGCCCCTTCCATCCTGCTCTTTCGTGACCGATATGGATTGCCATTTCTGTACTGTTGGGGCCTGGAATCAAATTAGTGGCGCCTATTAAATCTAAAAAATGTTGTTCTTCAAGCCACTTTTTTTTTACCACTACCTCTTCTCGCATCATAGAAATGTGTGCGGCGGGACCTCCAAAACCTATAATTCCTAACTTTAAAAAAAGTGCGGCCACTTCTTTTAACTTTTGCTTTTCATTCATTACGATCGCTCGTTTATTAGTAAATTTCAGTCGGCAAAGTTACCGTTTTTTCAGTTTCACGGGAATCCAAATTTCTTCTTCAGAATTAGGATGGTCATTTTTGTATTTATCACCCAATATTTCAAAATGAGGTCTGTGATCTAAAACATATTCTGATCCTGGCAACCAAGTAGCAAAAATATATTCAAACGCAGCAGGTGAACCACTAGGACCTCCTTTGTAATTAAAAACAGCATAAAGACCGCTACTGATTGTAAAAGAATCCATTCCTTCAGGAATTATTTTAAAATCACTGGCTGCTACAGCTGTCCAATAGTCAAACGGTACGGTGGGATCAAAATTATCATAATAAGTAGGGCTGAACAATTGCATCGAGTAATAATCCGTATCTATAGTATTTAAAATTTCTTTTCTTCTCGGCATAAAACGCTTCCATACTTCCTTCGCTTTATAGTCACTATAGGACATCGTCATTCGCATTCCTATCACTTTTGTTTCGGGAAATATTACTATTCTTGGAACCATTATCGGGTAATTTTAATTAGTATTTAAGAATTCAAAACTGATACTTTTTGTTCTAAAACGCTAATTTATAAAGCAACACCTCTTCGGTATCTTCTGTCAATTTAATGTTTTTTTCGAATTGGAGACCTAGTTTTATCAATAATTTCTGAGAGCCGATATTTTTTTCTGAAGTAATTCCTTTAATTTCCATTAAATTAAATTCACTGAAAGCGACTTCTTTTAGCTTATTGCTACTTTCAAATCCATAGCCTTTTTTTTCATATTCGGGAAGAAAAGCAAATCCAATGTCAATACCGTCCAAACCTTCTCGATCGTAAAGTCCGCAGGAGCCAATTTTTGCACGATCAAATTTTCGAGTGACTGTATAGTTTCCAAAACCATGTTTTTTAATTTGGGGTGTTATTTTATTCGCGATATATTCTTCGGCATCTTGAACGTTTTTTAAATTTCGATCTCCTATAAATTCAATCCATTTTGGTGTGCTGAAAAGTGCTAAAATGAATTCGGCATCGGCTTTATTGGTGGGTGTTAGAAAGAGTCGCTCTGTTTCAAATGTTTTCAATTCGTTTATTATTAAATTCACATTGTGTGTTTTTATCTAAAAATTCCAAACCTATTTCCTCGAAATTTTAAAAGGTAAAAGTAATCAACTTACCCTTTAAAAAGATGCGTACTTTTACCCGGTTTTTCAAGATATTATAGTCTAAATTATAGCTGAGCTATTCCCATTCTTAATGATAAAACTAAAAAAGATTACTTCTTAGTCAATACATTTTTCATTCCACCCTGAATTATAGTCATTTGATTTGATGTTGGATTAAATTCCAACGTTATTCCTGCTGCTTTAAATTCAAATGTATCTTTCTTAATAGCTTCTAGTGGAAAAGCACCTTGTCCTGTTGCTTGAGCCACTAATTTAGTCTTATCCTTTGTTACAGCAATGGCAAGAGGAAATGTAGGACTTCCATATTCTCCTAAATATTGGTCTAAATCTTCTGTTTTTAGAGCTAAAGTAGTAAACGTAGGGACTTCAAATTTTCTATTGTAATAGCTAGATAATATAGCAACCACAATATCATTATTTCCATAATTTATACCATTTGAAGTGATCGCAATACTTAGTTTGCTCTCTGGCCAATAAGACAAAGCCGAACCAAATCCATCGATTCCGCCAGTATGTCCATATCCTGTTTTATCATAAAACGGAATCTGAAAAATCCCCATTCCGTATTTTTCCTGAATTGTTTTCATTTGTTCTAATGACGTTACCGAGATTAGTTTACCGTCAAATAATGCCTGAATAAACTGGGTCAAATCAGTTGGTGTTGATACCATTCCTCCTGCTCCCATTGGGATTGAGATATCTGTTTCAGTTTCCTTATTCCACTTATCTGTATAGCTATAGGAATAGCCTTCGTTTTTAGCCAAATCAATTTTACCTCCAAAGTAGGTGTTTTTTAAGTCTAATGGCTTCACAACTTTTGTTTGTACTAAGGCAGCATACGGTTGCTTGTAAACTTCTTCGAGAATGTAACTCAGTAGCACATAATTAGAATTGCTGTATTCACCTTTGCTGTTAGGTTCAAAAACACTTTTGCCATTAGCAATAATAGCAACCATTTCTTTTGCAGTTTTAGGTTGCGCGCTATAGCTATTGTACTCTGGAGCGCTGGTAAAATTATAAATTCCACTGCGATGGTTCAATAAATTGCTAATCGTAATTTTTGATGCGTTTTCAACCGAAGGGAAATAGCTTTCAATAGTTTGAGTCAAACTTAATTTCTTTTCTTCGATGGCTTTAAAAACTAAAACCGAAGTAAACATTTTAGAGATGGAACCAATTCTATATTTGGTAGAAACAGTTGCTATTTTATTAGTTGCAATATCTTCCTTCCCTATCGCATTGCTGTAAATTATTTTTCCATTCTCAGATACGGCTACGCTTCCCATGTATTTATCTTTAGCTTGTAGAACCTGAAACAGACTATCAATTTTGGCTTTATTGAAGTTTTGAGCAAAGCTAGGTACCGAGAATAGTACTATTAAAAAGACAAGAATATTTTTTATTTTGAATTAATTTGTAATGGTTTGAGTAGTGATTAACTAAAAATTATTTTAATCGAAATAGGGTTCTGCATAAAATTCAATTTTGCAACAGCGTTTTGACTATTATGTTATTGATATAAATAAAAGTATTGATACTTCTGCTTGTCCTTTCGAACAAAGGAAAATCTACGCTTATAATTTCTATATACTGTTTCACTGTGTGGGCAAAGATTGTAAATCTGAACTAGTTCTCAGTTTGTAGAACAAGTACGTTATAGATTTTATTGCCTTGTTCTCTTTTCAGCATTTTTCATATCTAAATACGATTTCATAAATAGCACAGCTATTGCTAATCTAAAGGATCGGTACACCCATATATTAACCTCCCAAAAAAATAGTTTGTGTGTTGCTGCGGTATCAAACAAGGAGTAGATGAAAGAAATTAAAAATAGTATTGCTAATACTAAATATATCGTTTTAGATATTTTCATAAAAATTGGTTAGGTATTATTGGTTTCTAGTGTTTGTTGTAATAAACTCTTTATTATACTATTTCTATTATTTAAATTATCCTTTTGTAAATTAAATATTAGCGCGGATATAACCAATTATCTTGGGCTATTAGTCTTTGATTCTAATGACACAGCTTAAAAATTAGCACTAATTTTGTACTAATATAAAAAAATAAATGGATTGTATACATATTCATAACAACCTAAATTGAATTGGTAGTACAAAGCATAAAATTAGAATAAAATCATTGGGAACCAATATTTTAAAAAATTTAATTTAATTATGAAACAAACTAAAACAGCAGTAAAATAGTACTCAATTATTTAAACCAAAAAAGCCTAGATCAAAACGTCGTCTTGATCTAGGCTTTTTCTATTTAACATGGTATAAATTTTAAAAGAAAATCCACACTATAGTATTATTAATTATTTGTATTCAATTACAAATTCTTCCTTCGGTGTTCTTACTTTTTTCATAGTAGCGATCCAATCCTTTGGCGTATCAGCATAACCTACATACATTAAAGAGACACTTTTTAATCCGCGTTTATCTAATTCTAAGATTTCATCCACCACACTATTATCAAAACCTTCAACTGGAGTACTATCTATTCTTAATTCAGCGGCTTGCGCCAATGAAAGTCCAAGTGCAATATATGTTTGTCTCGCAATGTGTGCAAAGTTCTCCTCTGCTGGTTGGTCAAGATATATTTTTTTCAACATATCCGTATAACTATCAAAACGTCCTCTTGGTAATCCACGCTCATCTGTAGTATAATTGTACATTTTATCAATTCGTTCTACAGTGTAACGATCCCATCCAGCAAATATAATAACATGAGAACAATCTCTCATACATTCTGGATTTAAAGCCCCTTTTACTAATTTTTCTTTTAATTCTTGGCTTTCAACTACAATTACGTTGAACGGTTGTAATCCAGATGAAGCTGGTGCTAAACGAGCTGCTTCTATAATTTTATCAATATTTTCTTGGCTTACTTTCTTCGTAGAATCATATGCTTTTACAGCATGTCTCCAGTTTAAATTTTCTATTAAAGTCATTTTATTTTTATTTATGTCTAAGGTATATAATTCTATTTAATTGTTTGAAACTGTCAATTTTACTGGCATATTCCCTCTTGTAGCATTAGAGTAAGGACAAACTTGATGTGCTTTCTCAATTAAAGTTTGTGCTTCCTCGATGGTTACCCCGGGAATATTAGCATGCAACTCAGCTTCTAGTCCGAAACCTCCACTTTCATTTTGACCAATACTTACTTTAGCCGAAACTGTTGTTTCTCCGGTTTCGATATTTTCTTTTTTAATAACCAAGTTAAGCGCGCTATCAAAGCAAGCTGAATATCCTGCTGCAAAAAGCATTTCTGGGTTGGCAAAATCATCATTTCCTCCACCCAAAGCCTTTGGATGTCTTACTTCTACATCCAGAATTCCATTTTCACTTTTTACTTGTCCGTTTCTACCTCCGGTTGCGGTAGCTTTTGTGGTATACAATGTTTTCATTTCTATTTTTTTGATATTTTGGTAATTATGTTTTTTAAAACTAACAAATCTTCGGCTGAGATGTTCATCGATTCCATTAACTGAGCTGGAATACAAGATGCTTTTTCTTTTAATGCTTTCCCTTTCTCCGTTAACGAAATATTGACTAACCGCTCATCAACTGTACTTCGTATTCTATAAACAAACTCTTTTTGCTCCATTCTTTTAAGTAAAGGAGTTAGTGTCCCGCTGTCTAGTCTTAATTTTTCTCCCAGTTGATTTACGGTTTGTTCTTTATATTCCCACAACACAAGCATGACCAAATATTGCGGATAAGTTAGCTGTAACTCTTCAAGCAAAGGACGATAGTGATTAATAATTTCCTTCGCCAAAACGTAAACTGGAAAACAAACTTGTTCACTTATATGTAATTGGTCTTTCATGTTTCTTATTTGATTCTACAAATATAGTGCACAATTAAATTGTACACAATTTACTTACCAAAGATTAATATTGTTTTAACAGTTGTCTCATTATATCAAAAAGATTGCACGGTACTTTTTCAACTCCTTTTAAGCGTCTATATTCATATTATCAATTATTTGTGTGTTCCTACTTCATTTTCCATTTCAACAAAAAACCTAGAACAAAAACAGCGTTTTAGTATAGGATTAAATTGAATGAATTTTCTATAAAAAAAGATTTCCCTTCCTATTTAATATTTCATTTACAGTTAAAATAGATCGTTTTATGTTATGCATGATTCCCCAATTTGATGTTAGAATTTAGTTAGAAATTACTTTGCTCTAATAAAATGAAAAATCTTCTATATTTCGCTTAATCTGATTATTATGAGTTTAACGTTGGAATAGCTATGGTTGCGAGACTGGTACTAGTAATTATATGTTGGTGCTATATCCTCACAAGAATAGGTCTGTCTAAACCTTTTTTTATATTACTGCTTTATTCAATCCTGTTGCTCCATTAAAAACCACACACAAATCAATCTTCTATCAATAAATTTTATCATAATATTAGGAAATAAGCGCTTCAAAAAGCTGTAAATTGGCACAATAAATTAGAAATTTAGAATACTATTTATAATATATATGGATAAGATAAAAATACTTTGGGTAGATGATGAAATCGATTATTTGAAACCTCACATATTGTTCCTGGAAAAGAAAAACTACAGTGTAACGACCTGCAACAACGGTCGCGATGCAATTGATATATTTGAAAACGAGAATTTTGATATTGTTTTCCTAGATGAAAACATGCCTGGAATGAGCGGACTCGAAACGCTCTCTGAAATGAAAGAGAAAAAATCGGCTGTTCCCATGATCATGATCACCAAAAGCGAAGAAGAATATATCATGGAGGAAGCGATAGGCTCAAAAATTGCAGATTACCTAATTAAACCGGTGAATCCAAATCAGATTTTATTGAGTTTAAAAAAGAACCTAGATCACTCTCGCCTTATTTCACAGAAAACTACTTTGGACTACCAAAAAGAATTCCGAAAAATTTCTATGGAAATGGCGATGGTAAATTCCTATGAAGACTGGGTGGAGCTATACAAGAAATTAATTTTTTGGGAGCTTAATTTGGAGAATATCAACGATCATGGAATGATCGAAATTTTGGAATCCCAAAAAGCCGAGGCTAATTCGCAGTTTGGAAAATTCATCGAACGCAATTATGAGGATTGGTTCTTACCAAAAGCAGATAAACCCGTGCAATCACATACTTTGTTTAAAGAATTAGTCGTTCCTGAAATTGTAAAAAAAGACAAACCTATTCTTTTTGTCGTTATCGATAATTTGCGGTACGATCAATGGAAGACCTTTGAAAGCGAAGTGTCTAACTATTATAAACTGGAAAAAGAAGTGCCGTACTTCGCTATTCTGCCTACGGCAACTCAATATGCACGAAACGCTATTTTCTCCGGTTTGACGCCGTTAGAAATGGAAAAACAGTTTCCGCAATATTGGAAAAATGATCCCGAAGAAGGTGGTAAAAACCTTTATGAAGCTGAGTTTTTATCGGCACAGTTGAAACGATTAGGGCTAAACATCAAAGAGGACTATTTTAAAATCACAAATTTGGCAGCCGGTAAAAAACTCGTTGAGAATTTTAAAGGTTTAAAAGACAACGACCTGGTTACTGTAGTTTATAATTTTGTAGATATGTTATCGCACGCAAAAACGGAGATGGACGTGGTTAAAGAACTTGCTTCTGACGATAAAGCATACCGCTCATTGACCTTGAGTTGGTTCAAGAACTCTCCCCTGCTCGAAATCATTCAGCAAGCACAAAAACTAGGATTCAAATTGATATTAACCACAGATCACGGAACGATAAATGTGAAAAATCCGTCGAAAGTAGTAGGTGATAAAAATACTAGTCTAAATTTGCGTTACAAAACAGGACGCAGCCTTACGTATGAGTACAAAGATGTTTATGCGGTAAAAGAACCAAAAAAAATAGGCTTACCTGCCATTAATATGAGTAGTTCTTATATTTTTGCAAAAAATGATTTATTTCTAGCCTATGTAAATAATTTTAATCATTATGTCAGTTATTACAGAAATACCTATCAGCACGGTGGAATTTCATTGGAGGAGATGATTATTCCGTTTTTGATTTTTAATCCGAAATAGTCTAGTCAATAAAACTTAAGACCTTAAACTTTAAACAAATTTTTAAAATGGAAATCACTTTTTCATTAGATGAAATCGAAAATACAGCACGTAGAATTGTCGCTGATCAACCAAAAAAAGTAATCCTTTTTCATGGAGATATGGGTGCTGGAAAAACCACTTTTATCAAACAGCTTGCTAAAGAACTAGGTGTTATGGAAGCAACAAGTAGTCCAACCTTTTCTTTAGTTAATGAATATCATACTATTGACAATCAAATTGTTTACCATTTTGATTTCTATAGATTGCAAAACGAAACTGAAGCATTAGACATGGGAGTAGATGAATATTTATATTCTGGAAACTGGTGCTTTATTGAATGGGCAGAAAATATCCCAAACCTAATTCCAGATTCCCATTCTGTTATTACGATTAAGGAACTAAACGGCGGAAAACGTTTATTAGAGTTAAGCTAAATAATTACCTACCATGAACGCAGAGAATACAGTTACAATAATCCCTTTTTCTTCCGATTTAAAGGAGCCAATAAAAACATTGAACATTGAATGGCTTATCAAATATTTTAAGATAGAACCCAAAGATGAACTTGTGCTTTCTAATCCACAGGAGGAAATCATAGATAAAGGGGGGATGATATTTTATGCAAAGTACAATGAAACTATCGTAGGTACAGTGTCTTTGATAAAAATGAATGATACAGAATTTGAACTGAGTAAAATGGCTGTTAAGGATGGTATTCAAGGGTTGGGAATTGGAAAGAAACTAATGGAACACTGTATAAAAACCGCTGAAGAAAATGATATTGAAAAAATTATTATTTACTCTAACAGAAAACTAATTCCTGCAATTGGCCTCTATGAAAAATATGGTTTTAAAGAAATTCCTTTAGAACATGGCATTTATGAAAGAGCCGATATTAAAATGGAAAAATTAATTTTAGGGTTATAAATCAATCTTTTTCGAATATTTATCTCTGTTGAAAGCCTTATTTTTTAATCTTTTTACGTATTTTTACCTTTACTAATTAACTTTATCAATGTCAATAGCAATAACTCCTTTCACTAAACAACAGTTATTACCACAGGAAGAAAAACTCGAGGTAAGCCGAAGAAAAAGCGATCTTTTTATTGGTATCCCTAAAGAAACCAGTTATCAAGAGCGCCGTATCTGCCTTACTCCAGACGCTGTTAACTCTTTGTCTTTCAATGGACACCGCGTAATGATAGAGTCAGGAGCAGGAGAAAGCTCAAGTTACTCCGACAAAGAATATAGTGATGCAGGTGCCGAAGTGACAAAAGATACTGCCAAGGTATTTGGCTGTCCGATGATTTTGAAGGTAGGACCTCCTACTCTTGCGGAGATCGCGATGATGAACAACCAGACTATTCTAATCTCGTCGATTCAATTAAAAACGATGCAAAAAAGTTACTTTGAAGCATTAAGCAAAAAAAAGATAACCGCTTTAGCATTTGAATACATAAAAGATGAGGATGGTAGCTACCCTGCTGTACGATCTTCGAGTGAAATTGCAGGAACCGCCTCGATATTAATTGCGGCTGAACTCATGATTACTAATGAATTTGGAAAAGGACTATTATTTGGAAACATAACTGGAGTTCCTCCTACAGATGTAGTTATTTTAGGCGCTGGAACAGTTGGAGAATTTGCTGCTAAAACCGCAATAGGATTAGGAGCCAGCGTAAAAGTTTTTGATAATTCGATCACTAAACTACGTAGACTACAAAACAACCTGAACCAACGGATTTTTACTTCCACCATACAATCTAAATCTTTATTGAAAGCATTAAGGCGTTGTGATGTTGCCATTGGAGCAATGACTGGATTACAACGTTGTCCGGTAGTAGTTACTGAAACCATGGTAGAACATATGAAAAGAGGTGCCGTAATTGTCGATGTAAGCATTGATACCGGAGGATGTTTTGAAACATCAGAAGTTACCTCGCATGAAAAGCCAACCTTTATTAAAAGCAATGTAGTGCACTATTGCGTTCCTAATATTGCTTCGCGTTATTCAAAAACAGCTTCACTGGGTATCAGTAATATAATTTCTCCCTTTTTAATGCAGATTGCTGAGGATGGCGGACTTGAAAGTGCTATTCGGTGTGATGTAGGGTTAAAACACGGAGTGTACTTTTATCATGGTATTCTGACGAATAAAGTCATTGGCGATTGGTTCGATTTACCTAATAACGACATCAATTTAATTGTGTTTTAAATAAACTTTCCGCTACCTTTGCAAAAAAAATAATTCATGAAGTTTTTCCATCGTTTTGCCTACTATTTAGTGGGATTAGTTATAGGTATATTTTTTGTTTCTCTTATATTTAGTGGAAAAGATACCCGCTGTAATTATTTTCCAAATGCCAGAGTTTTAAATGATTTAAGAAACAAACCTTTCGAATATTCTGAAAAAGCATCCCAAGTATTAGCTGAAAAATGGATTGATACTATCGACATCAAAAACACATTAGAGTTTGGAGATGTTGATTTTGACAATAGTAATACTGAGTTTCACAAAGCAAAAGTATATGTTATTGAAGGCAAAACTACTAAAAATCAGAAAATTATATTAAAAGTAAGCAATCACGAGAATAAGGCTATACTGGAAGAAATCATAAAGAAATAAAACAAAAGGCACTTTCATTATTTGGGCGTGCCACCATAGAAAAAAAGGGCTTATTACTTTGCGGTAATAAGCCCTTTTTTTATCTGCTGTCGGGCTTTACGCGCTACTTTGGTAGCTAGCTTCAATCCCTCACGCGGAATCCTAGTTTTATAGGAGAGTTGTCAATGAATTTCCGTTTTTTTGTCATATCAATGTAGGAAAGATCATAAAGCCTAACACCTATTAATATTCTTTTTAACAGCGGATTTTTCTTTTTTTAGAAACAAAAAATCTATGCTTGTATATGTTAAAAAATAACTCACGCTATTAAAAAAGGCTTCCGTTATTAAAAATCCAATCGATCTCCTTTTCGCCATTTGCCTTCAAATAGGAATTTGTTTTACTAAAATGTTTGTTTCCAAACCATTTTCCCTGGTTTGCACTCATTGGCGATGGATGTCCCGATTCTAAAACTAGATGTTTGCTTCGGTCAATTTTAAGCCCTTTTTTATGCGCAAAATTACCCCAAAGTAAAAAAACAACTTTTTCCTTACCATCAGAGATCTTTTGAATTACGGCATCCGTAAAAAGGTTCCACTTTAAATGTTTGTGGCTGTTTGGCGTATCTTCACGTACCGTTAAAGAAGCGTTCAAAAGTAAAACACTTTGCTTTGCCCACGGATTTAAATTACCTGATGCGGGTAAAAAAATAGTTCCTAAATCATCACTAATTTCCCTAAAAATATTTCGAAGTGAAGGCGGAATCCGCACACCGTCGTTTACCGAAAAAGCCAAGCCATTAGCCTCCCCTTTCCCGTGATAGGGATCCTGACCTATAATCACCACTTTTACCTCTTCGAAACTGCAATAATTAAAAGCAGCAAAAATCAAATCCTTCGGTGGATAACAAGTATTAAGCTTGTATTCTTCGTCTACACTTTCTATTAATTCATTAAAATAAGGTTTCTGAATTTCGTCTGCTAAAATAGCCTGCCATCCCGGCTCAAGATTGATTTTCATAATATAAAGATGTAGCGCAAATATACAGTAAGATTACTAACTCATCGACCTAATTATCATAAACAAGACTCTAATCGTTTCTTAATCTTTGCGATTTTTTATCTCCAATTGCAGCAAAATAGAATTCATCTATACATATATCGTAAAGTACAGTATTAGATAGTCTATTTTAACATGGAATCTTTGTAACTTTGCTTCATTGCAATTTAGAAAAAACAATGATATCCATTACCGAAAAGACATTACAAGACTTACAATTTCCAACTGTACTCGAAACTATTTCAACCATATGTAATACAGACATTGGGAAACAAAAAGCGTTAGAAATCACACCGTTTAGAGACAAAGAAACTTTGATGCAAGCTTTGCTACAAACTTCTGAGTACGTCTCTTCGTTTCAAAATAACAATGCAATTCCTAATCATGGTTTTGATGCCATAAGCCACGAAATTAAATTTCTGGCAATCGAGGATAGTTTTCTGGAAGTAGGTAGTTTTAGAAAAATAGCAACCCTATCTTCAACGGTTAATTTTTTATTGAATTACTTCAAAAAATTTGATGACTATTACCCTCATTTAAACACTAGAGCAAACGAAGTTGAGTTAACCAAAGAAATCATCACAGCCGTTGACCAAATCGTTGATAAGTATGGTGAAATTAAGGATAATGCGTCGCCAGTACTATTGAATATTCGCAGAGACATCAATTCGGTTCGCGGTAAAGTTAACCAAAGTTTTGGTGTGGCATTGACACAATACAATAGCTTAGGCTATTTGGATGACATCAAAGAAAGTTTTGTGCAAAACCGCAGAGTTTTGGCTGTTTTAGCGATGTACCGCCGTAAAGTCAAAGGATCTATATTAGGAAGTTCAAAAACAGGAAGCATCGCTTATATAGAACCAGAGACTACATTAAAATATTCTCGTGAATTAAGTAATTTAGAATATGAGGAGAGTGAAGAAATTACTCGTATTTTAAAACAATTGTCGAATGATATCCGTCCTTTTTTACCGCTGCTGATTCAATACCAGGATTTCCTGAGCGATATTGATGTTATTGCTGCAAAAGCAAAATATGCCAACCGAATTAACGGTATCATGCCTCAAATTACGGACAATCGCCGACTTTATTTTAGAGATGCCTATCATCCAATTCTGTATTTGAACAACAAACAGAAAAAGGAAATTACACATCCGCAAACTATTGAACTGAAGCAGGAGAATAGAATTATTGTGATTTCCGGGCCTAATGCAGGTGGTAAAACAATCTCTTTAAAAACGGTTGGATTGCTACAATTGATGTTGCAGTCGGGAATGTTGATTCCGGTTCACGAACGATCAGAAACTTTTTTATTCGATAGAATCCTTACCGATATTGGAGACAATCAATCTATTGAAAATCATCTAAGTACATACAGTTACCGACTAAAGAACATGAACTACTTCTTAAAGAAGTGCAATAAGAAAACGATGTTCCTGATTGATGAATTTGGTACTGGCTCCGACCCTGAATTGGGTGGTGCTTTAGCTGAAATTTTTCTCGAAGAATTCTACCATCGCGAAGCTTTTGGGATTATAACTACCCATTATTCGAATTTAAAAATTCTAGCTAATGAGTTGCCTTTTGCAACTAATGCTAATATGATGTTTGATGAAAAATCATTGGAACCCATCTATAAATTAGCACTGGGCCAAGCGGGTAGTTCCTTTACTTTTGAAGTTGCGCTGAAAAACGGAATTCCGTTCAGTTTAATCAATCGTGCCAAAAAGAAAATTGAAGTTGGTAAAGTACGTTTTGACAAAACTATTGCTACACTACAGAAGGAACGCTCGAAAATGGAAAAAACTTCGCAAACGCTTAAGGAAGAAGAAACCAAAGCGCGCGAGGAAGGAAAGAAAATGGAAACAATCAATGTAAAAATCAAGCAAAAGTTGGAAAGCTATCAGGAATTATATGACAGTAACCAAAAGACCATTTACATAGGACAAAAAATTGAAGATATTGCCGAGAAATATTTCAATAATAAAAGTAAAAAAGACCTTATCGGTGATTTTTTGAAAATTATCGAAATTGAAAATTCAAAACGCAAGAAAGCGACTCCGAAAGAAGCTAAAGCTATCGTAGCCAAGAAGAAAGAAGTCATTGCGGAAGTTACGGTACATGTGGAAGAAATCAGAAAAGAAAAGAAGGAAAAGAAACTGAAACCGATAATCGAAAAAGTGAAGGCTATTTTAAGAGTAGGCGATCGTGTACGCATGCTTGATGGGAAAGCAGTGGGAAGCATTGATACTATAGAAAAGAATAAAGCAACGGTAAATTACGGTATGTTTACGTCAAAAGTCAGTTTAGATGAACTGGAATTGGTGGAAGCGATGAAAAAGAAATAATCAGTTCGAGTGTTCAATAATCAGCGGTTAGTTGATTTTAAACGCTATTATAGCCTCACAACTACAAAAAAATGGAAAGCCTATCTAAAGACAAAAAGATTATCCTGTTCGACGGCGTTTGCAATTTGTGCAATTCGGCGGTACAATTTATCATAAAACACGATAAAAAAGACGTTTTCCGATTTGTAGCATTGCAATCTGATTTGGGCGGCGAAATCTGTAAACATATTGGTGTAGACCAAAAAAGTATCGATAGCATCATACTCTACGAGCCTGGAATTGCTTATTACTACAAATCGGAAGCCGCTTTAGCAATTGCCTCCCAACTTGGTTCTTTTTATAGTTTGTTAACCATTTTTAAAATTTTACCATTAAAATTCAGTAATTTTTTATACGATTGGATTGCCAAGAACAGATACAAATGGTTTGGTAAAAAAGAGAGCTGCATGATTCCTACAACAGAATTGAAATCAAAATTTTTACCCTAAAATAGCATTTAATGATTTTTATCATATTGTTTTGCTGACAAAATTTATATTTTTGATTTTTAAAATTAAAAAAACATGAAAAATATGGCACTTATTACTTGGGATAGCGGTTCGATAATTATTGTTTTCGTCTTTGGATTTGTGGTACTTGCTTTAGTAGCTACTGTATTACTGTTAATGAACAACGATAAGAAAAAAAAATAAAATCAGATGCGTCTTTGACTTATTTAAGAATATATAAGCAGTCGCTATTCAAGCGTCTATACTTGTATTCACTCTTGTTGTGTTCTTTTGTTTTTAATTAGCCTCAGCAATTCTCTTCTTTTTTCAAAATAGAATGGCTAACGAAAGTTAGCTCTCTTAAAACCAAAATGCTTCAACTATAAATAAAAAAGGATGTCGTAATCGGATATCCTTTTTGCTGTTCTGAAAAAACTAAAATTAACTTCTGATTAGGTTTTTCTATTTTAATCGTTTTTACATATTAGCATCCACCTAATCGTTTTTTTGTTTTCTTCATATTCAAAGAAACACGCTCCAAATAATGAATTTCACAAAATAAAAAGAACATATTTTCTTACTTTAAATTGGAATAAATTTCTAAATTTACTTGATATAGTTCTATTCCACAAGGTGTGAACACAAAATCATTCACTCTGCTGTTGTAATTTAAGTTCTAAAAAAAAAAGTATTAAAATAAAATAATAACTACAGAATTTCTAAACAAGTTCGTATTTATATTAACCTAAAAAAAATGTAATGAAAAATTATTTTCAATTAAAGATCGCTTTATGTCTAATAATTATAAGTTGTTCGACAAAACTACAAGCTCAGGATCGTGTTATAGAAGTAACTGCTATAAGGAATGAAAATAAAAGTGTTGATTTCTTTTATAAAAAAAATATGCCTGGAAGCTACACCATTAAAATAGAGTTTAATGGATTAACAAACACTAGCGCAGCAGATCATTACGAACAAGTCATTGAAGGAAATTTTGGGAAATTATTGACTCTTAGGCCCACAAATAAAGATTTAGGAATTAGCTACGGCTATAAAACCTCATATGCTTTTGGGAACTCAAGACCAAAAGTGGATAGCTTATTTCAATATTTATTTCCATTTAAAAAAGGTGCAAAGATCACTATTTATGAAAGTGGGAATGTAAATGAAAAGTATTTTGGTGCAGAAAAACCAGAAAGCTGGAAATCATATTCTACAAATAGCAAAACGGCTGATTCTGTTTTTTCCATGCGAAAAGGTATAGTTGTTAATTTCAAAAATGAATTTCAAAACGATACTTTAACTAAAATGGTATACACTAGTAAGACCAACAATATTGTGATAGAGCATGAAGATGGGACTTATGCTATTTACAAGGGATTCAAAAAAGATAGCTTTAAGGTAAAATTAGGAGATATAGTATATCCGAATACAATGTTAGGCACGTTGAATAAATTCAATAATGAAAATTACATTTTACACTTTGGCATATATTATTTTGATAACAAAGCAATGTTTGACAGTAGTAAATTAATAAAAAAGTCAAATAGTCCTTATATTTATTTAACTCCTTATTTTTATACTGCAGAGGGCGTAATAAAAATAGTCGCTAAAAGTAGCTATATCACTGATTTTAACGAGTCCATCCTAACAAAGGAAATGACAAAAAAAGAGATCAAACAGCGATTGAATAGCAAGATACTTTAAAATCAATAGGTATAAAAAAAAGGATGCCATAATTGACATCCTTTTTGTTTTTGTATCAAAAACTAAAATTAACTTCTGATTAGTTTTCTGTATTTCAAACGTTTTGGAGTTAAATCCCCACCTAATCGTTTTTTCTTATTTTCTTCATATTCAGAGAAACCACCTTCAAAATAATACACATCAGAATTTCCTTCAAAGGCTAGAATGTGCGTACAAATTCTGTCTAAGAACCATCTGTCGTGAGAAATTACCACTGCACAACCGGCAAAATTATCAAGTCCTTCTTCTAAAGCACGTAGTGTATTAATATCCAAATCATTGGTAGGCTCATCCAGTAACAAAACGTTACCTTCTTCTTTCAAAGTCATGGCAAGGTGTAAACGGTTACGCTCTCCACCAGAAAGTGTTGAAACTTTTTTGTTTTGATCACTTCCTCCAAAGTTGAAACGGCTTAAATAAGCACGAGAATTCACTTGGCGACCGCCCATCATAATTAATTCTTGACCATCGCAGAAGTTTTCCCAAATAGATTTATCAGGATTTATATTAGAGTGTGCTTGATCGACGTACGCGATCTTAACCGTATCACCAATTTCAAATTCCCCTGCATCTGGTTTTTCTTCTCCCATTATCATTCTAAAAATAGTAGATTTACCAGCACCGTTAGGTCCGATAATTCCAACGATTCCAGCTTGTGGTAAGGTGAAATTTAAATTATCATATAATAATTTATCACCATATGCTTTAGAAACGCCTTTGGCTTCAATTACATTAGTACCTAGACGTGGTCCATTAGGAATATAAATCTCTAATTTTTCATCTAATTCTTTCTGATCTTCATTAAGCATTTTATCGTAGTTCTGTAAACGTGCTTTTTGTTTCGTTTGACGTCCTTTAGCACCTTGACGAACCCAGTCCAACTCACGTTCTAAGTTTTTTCTACGTTTTGAAGCCACTTTTTCTTCAAGTGCCATTCTACTTGATTTTTGGTCTAACCAAGAAGAGTAATTCCCTTTCCATGGAATACCTTCTCCTCTATCTAACTCTAAAATCCAACCTGCCACATTATCCAAGAAGTATCTATCGTGCGTTACAGCGATTACCGTTCCTGCATATTGTGCTAAATGTTGCTCTAACCATAATACACTTTCTGCGTCTAAGTGATTGGTAGGCTCATCAAGAAGTAATACATCTGGTTGTTGCAATAACAAACGACATAAAGCCACACGACGACGTTCTCCTCCAGAAAGGTTCTTTATAGGTGTATCTGCATCTGGAGTACGTAAAGCATCCATTGCAATTTCTAATTTTGTATCAATTTCCCAAGCACCTAATGCATCTATTTTGTCCTGCAACAAAGCTTGACGATCCATTAGTTTCTCCATTTTATCTGCATCTTCATACACTTCTGGAAGACCAAAACTATCATTAATTTGGTTAAATTCCTCTAATACTGCCATTGTTTCAGCAACACCTTCACGAACAATTTCGATAACAGTTTTACTGTCATCAAGGATTGGCTCTTGCTCTAAGTACCCGACGGTATAACCTGGTGCAAAAACAACATCTCCCTGATAGTTTTTATCCGTACCAGCAATAATTTTTAATAAAGAAGATTTTCCAGATCCATTAAGACCTAAAATACCAATTTTTGCTCCATAAAAGAAACTCAAATAGATATTTTTAAGAACGGGTTTATCTGCTCCTTGATAGGTTTTACTCAATTTTGACATTGAGAATATTACTTTCTTATCGTCTGCCATTTTTTATTATTTTTAATTTAAAATTCAATATTTAAAACATTTTTCTAAAGTCTCCCTTTGAGTGAGCTAAAAACCCATGCATTCGCTAAGAACCCAACGCCAACAGCTGCAAATCCCCATCCGGAAACGTCACTGTATCTAAAAGCGCCAAGACCTATTAAGAGAAAACCCATTACTATCATTATAAAAGTAGCCCATCCTAAGACGGTATTTTTATTCATTCCCATAACTAAAGCCTGTTTTTTAAAGTGCAAATATCGTGAATTTAAGTGCTAATTGAATATATTATACAGCATTTCTCTTAACAAGTCGGAATTTGACATCGAACTTGCCCCTACTCCTTTGCTTTTTACATCGATATCTCGCAAGGAAGCTACAATTTGACTTACCTTTTTCATGGGATAATTTTTAAGCGCCACATCATATTCTTTTAGAAAAAAAGGATTGACTCCAATAACTGCTGCGACATTTTTTGGGTTTCTGTCTTTGAGTCCGTGGTATTTCAATAATTGGATAAAAAAACCAAAAACCAGACTTGTCGTAACCACCATTGGGTTCTCTTTTGGATTATTCGCAAAATTTGCTGCGATTGTGTAGGCTTTAAGCTGGTTTCTTTCTCCTATTGCTTTGCGAAGTTCAAATACATTAAAGTCTTTACTGAATCCGATATTTTCTTCTATATCTTTAGGAGCAATTACACTTCCTTTGGGTAATATTATTTGTAACTTCTCAAGTTCATTGTTTATTTTTCCTAAGTTTGTTCCCAAAAATTCCACAAGCATCGCGCTGGCTTTGGGTTCAATGGTATATTTTTTACTGGCTAGGATGCGCTTTATCCAATCTCCAACTTGGTTCTCATATAGTTTTTTACTTTCGTAAACCAAACCGTTTTTCCCTAGTACCTTAGTTACTTTTTTACGTTTATCGAGTGTTTTGTATTTGTAGCAAATCACTAAAACGGTCGAAGGCATCGGATTATCAGCATAGCTTTCTAGCTTGTCAATAGTCCGACTCAAATCTTGCGCTTCTTTTACAATCACCACCTGGCGTTCCGCCATCATTGGGTAACGCTTAGCTGTCGAAACAATATCTTCAACAGAAACGTCTCTACCATACAAAACAGTTTGATTGAATCCTTTCTCTTCCTCAGACAAGACATTTTTTTCAATATAGTCTGATACGATATCAATGTAGTACGGTTCTTCACCCATTAAAAAATAAATAGGTTTGATGTTCCCGCTTTTAATATCATTCAGAATTTTTATAACCTCGTCCATTTTTTCAGTCTTCAGTGTTCAGTTAACGTATTCAGTCACAATGTTACAAATAACAAGAACTTTAAACGGTAAACTTTAAACATTTTAATTATTTTTGCCTGATGCAGCAATTGAATTTTTCTTCTTATACTTGGCGCTTCAAAAATAGCGAAAATAAAGTGTCTATTTTTGACGACATCAGGAAAAAATTTATCGTTCTCACTCCAGAGGAATGGGTTCGTCAGCACGTTGTTCGGTTTTTATTGGAAGAAAAAAAATATCCTAAATCCCTGATTAATGTAGAAAAAGTACTTAAAGTCAACGGATTACGAAAAAGATATGACGTAGTAGTATTTAACTCTGATGGCTCAATATGCATCTTAATCGAATGCAAAGCTCCTGAAATAAAAATTGCCCAAACTACGTTTGACCAAATTGCCCGTTACAATATGACTATGAACGCGGAATATTTGATGTTAACCAACGGAATGAATCATTACTTTTGCCAAATGGATTTCGAAAATGAGAAATACCAATTTTTACCTGAACTTCCAGAATATACTATCTAAATAATCAAAATGAATATAGCAGTCGTTATCCTTAATTGGAATGGTGTACAATTATTAGAGCAATTTTTACCTTCGATAATAGCATTTTCCCCTGAAGCCACGATTTATGTGGCAGATAATGCTTCTACGGATGAGTCCATCTCTTTTGTGGAACAGCACTACCCTAGTGTAAAAATTGTAAAAAATGTTGATAATTATGGTTTTGCTCAAGGATATAATGAAGCACTGAAACATATTGATGCCGAAATATATGCATTGGTAAACTCTGACATAGAAGTTACACAAAACTGGTTATCACCCATAATCGATACTTTTAAAAACGAACCACAAACCGTTATTGTACAACCTAAGATATTAGATTTTAAGAATAAAAAGTACTTTGAATATGCTGGAGCTGCAGGTGGTTTCATTGATAAATATGGATATCCATATTGCCGCGGGCGCCTTTTTGAAACTATTGAAGAAGACAAAGGACAATACGATGATGAAAGAGAGATATTTTGGGCTTCAGGAGCATGTTTTTTCATCAGAAGTTATGTTTACAAAGAACTTCACGGGTTTGACAATGATTTTTTTGCCCATCAAGAGGAAATCGATCTGTGCTGGCGCGCTATCAATAAGGGATACAACATAAAGTATAATTACAAATCGTTAGTGTATCATGTAGGCGGAGCCACCTTACAACAGGGCAACCCTAAGAAAACCTATTTGAACTTCAGAAATTCATTACTAATGTTAACCAAAAACGTACCTAAGGAAAACTTATATGGTGTTTTATTTAGTCGAATGATTTTAGATGGAATCGCAGGAATTCAATTTATTTTCAAAGGAAAATTTTCACATTTTTTAGCTATTTTAAAAGCTCATTATTCTTTTTACACTTTATTTTCAATAACTTACAAAAAAAGAGGTGATTTTCACACAAAAAAATACTATAACATCAAAAGTATCGTTTTCCAATACTACGCAAATAGTGGCAAGGTCTTTGTTAATTGACTTTAACATTAAATTGTATATTTTATTAACTTTATTAAAACTAAATTTGTAATTCACTAAACATTAAATTTATGAAAAAAATTGTAATTGCCTTATCCGTTTTAGCCCTTTTAACCTCTTGTGTTTCTAAGAAGAAATATACTGATCTAGAGGCGAGAAACAAGGAAACTCAAGATTTATTAAACACTTGTACCGTAAAATTAAATTCTTGCTTAGAAGACAAAGCGGGTCTTACAGCTACAGTTGCAGGTTTAAAAGAACATAACCAGACGTTAATCAGTACTTCAAAAGATATGACTGTATTGACTACTAAAGGTGCTGAAAACATTGAAAAAGCATTAGAGTCTATTAAAGAAAAAGATTTAAAAATAACTAGAATGCAAGATGCGTTAACTAAAAAAGACAGTGTTACACTTGCTTTAGTTACAAGTCTAAAAAGATCAGTTGGATTTAATGATCCAGATATTGAAATTAATGTTGAAAAAGGAGTTGTATTTATCTCTATTGCTGATAAATTGTTATTTAAAAGCGGTAGCTATACTGTAACTGATAAAGCAAAAGGAGTTTTAGCTAAAGTTGCTAAAGTAGTAAATGACAAACCAGATTTCGAATGTATGGTTGAAGGTCATACTGATAGCGTACCTTACATTGGTAACAACATATTACTTGACAACTGGGATTTAAGTGTGAAACGTTCTACTTCAATTATTCGTGTACTAACGAATGAGTTAGGAGTTAACCCAGCACAATTAATCGCTGCAGGTAGAAGTTCTTACATTCCGTTAGTAGCAAATGATTCTGCTGAAAACAGAGCTCGTAACAGAAGAACTCGTATCGTTGTATTGCCAAAAATTGATCAATTCTACGAAATGATTGAAAAAGAAATGAAAAGCCAAAAACAATAGTTTTAAATTTCATAATGTAGTTTGAGTATTCAAATTACAGAAACAGAAAAACGTTCCGAAATTCGGAACGTTTTTTTTTTTGCTATATATTTAAAAAGAAAAAGCAGGCCAATTGGCCTGCTTTTATGTATCCCTAATACTTTTTTAATAACCAATTAAATATTAATTAAGAATAACATCTCTTTATTTTTTAGTTGCAATTTTAAGCAAAGATAAAAATTAATATAATATGTTCAAATATTATCTAAATAATCGCTATCTTATAGAATATTCAGACTTCCTTTTCCTTCGCGAATTACCTCTGGTTCATCACCTGATAAATCAATTATCGTAGAACCCACATTATCACCATAACCACCGTCAATTACCATATCAACTAGATTTTGCCATTTTTCAAAAATGAGCTCAGGATCTGTAGTATATTCAATTACATCATCGTCATCTCGAATGGATGTAGAAACAATAGGATTCCCTAATTGGCGAACAATTTCCAAAGCTATAGAATTATCAGGCACACGAATTCCAACTGTTGTTTTCTTCTTGAACTCTTTAGGTAAGTTATTATTTCCCGGTAAAATAAAAGTATACGGTCCAGGCAACGCTCTTTTTAAGAGTTTAAAAGTTGCCGTATCTATTTGCCTAACATAATCAGAAATATTGCTTAGATCATGACAAATGAATGAAAAATTAGCTTTTTCTAACTTGATTCCTTTTATCTTAGCGATGCGTTCTAAAGCTTTCGTATTGGTAATGTCACATCCCAACCCATACACCGTATCAGTTGGATAAATAACTAAACCACCATCTTTTAAAACCTTAACTACTTTGGCAATAGCCGCTTCGTTCGGTTTATCTGGGTATATTTTTATAAATTGTGCCATTTTTTTTGTTTAAAGTTTTAAAATGTAAAGTCTAAAGTTCGTTATATCAACAACTATAAACTTTTAAAAAAAAATTATCCGATTATATCCAATTTTGCAAAACGCAATAATAATTTTTTTATACCGCCAACATCAAATTTGATCTCCGCTTTTTTATCAGCTCCCACTCCATCTAAGTTTAATACTTCCCCTTTTCCAAAACGTTCGTGCATTACAATATTTCCAGCAACTAATTTATTGTCAAACAAATTAGCGCCTCCTGATGCAGATTTTCCGGCAACAGGCTTTAATTTACGAATATTTATTTCAGATTTAGGATCACTGTCCTTAACTTGTACTGGAGGTGTTCCATTAGCTGGCTTAGCCAAACGCAATTTGGATTTATCCACATCCCCAAAAATATCGCTGTCAATCATGGGTTTATAACGGTAATTATTTTCGGCCGGGGTAAGATACTCTAAATATTGTCCGTCTATTTCTTCAATAAAACGGGAAGGCTCACTATCTGTCAATTTACCCCAACGGTAGCGTGATTGTGCATAGGTTAAGTAAGCCTGATGCTCTGCACGCGTTAGCGCCACGTAGAATAAACGACGTTCTTCCTCTAGTTCACTTCTAGTACTCATACTCATCGCACTTGGAAACAGATCTTCTTCCATTCCCACAACAAAAACATGTGGGAATTCCAGTCCTTTTGCCAAATGTATTGTCATCAATGCCACACGGTCTTCATCGCTGGTGTCTTTATCTAAATCAGTCGCCAGAGCCACATCTTCCATGAATTCAGATAAGGCACCACGGGCACCATCAATTTCTTTTTGTCCTTCGGTAAAGTCTTTGATTCCGTTTAATAACTCTTCTATATTTTGTATTTTTGCCATTCCTTCCGGCGTGGCATCTTTCTTTAATTCTTGAACCAATCCTGTTTTTTTAGAAACATGATCCGTTAAATAGAAAGCATCTTGGTTTTCATTTATCACCTGAAAACTTTGAATCATCGTAACAAAATCAAGTAGTTTTTGTTTAGTTCCCGAGTTCAGTTTCAAGTCAATTTTGTCAATGTTTTGCATCACTTCAAAAATGGATCTTTTGTAGTGATTAGCTGCTACCAATAATTTTTCAATCGTGGTATTTCCTATGCCTCGTGCCGGATAATTAATCACGCGCATTAATGCTTCTTCGTCCTTCGGATTGATTACCAATCGCAAATAACACAGCACATCTTTTATTTCTTTTCTTTGGTAAAAAGACAAACCTCCATAAATTCTATACGGAATATCTCTTTTTCTAAGTGCATCCTCCATCGCACGCGATTGTGCATTGGTACGGTATAAAATAGCAAAATCACCATTGTTCATTTGGTTTTGCATCTTTTGTTCGAAAATCGTTCCAGCAACAAAACGACCTTCTTCCGCATCTGTCATGCTGCGGTGTACTTTTATTTTAGGGCCAAAATCATTGGCTGTCCAAACGATTTTATCCAGTTTAGTTTTATTCTTATCGATGATTGTATTTGCCGCCTCCACAATATTTTTTGTCGAACGGTAATTTTGTTCCAGACGAAAGGTTTTAACGCCTTCGTAATCCTTCTGAAAATTCAAGATATTATTGATGTTAGCACCACGAAACGCATAAATACTTTGCGCATCATCACCTACCACACATATATTTTGGAATTTATCTGATAATGCTCTAACAATTAAATATTGAGAGTGATTTGTATCTTGGTACTCATCTACAAGAATA
Source organism: Flavobacterium sp. Arc2 (assembly GCF_041431385.1). Classification (NCBI taxonomy): domain Bacteria; kingdom Pseudomonadati; phylum Bacteroidota; class Flavobacteriia; order Flavobacteriales; family Flavobacteriaceae; genus Flavobacterium; species Flavobacterium sp. Arc2. Next base: position 119,911 of record NZ_JASMRH010000008.1, read on the forward strand.
TAACGGAAACGGTTTTGGTATTTCGCTAGAACTTCTGGAAAACGTGTTAATAGTTCATTGGTTTTTAATAATAAATCATCAAAATCCATCGCTCCCGACTTGAAACATTTATCTACATAGTTTTGGTACAATTCACCCATACGAGGTTTTTTAGACATCGCATCCGCTTCTTGCAAGTCACGGTCATTGAAATAGGCTTTTACAGTGATCAAACTATTTTTAAAGTTGGAAATCCTACTTAGAACTTGTTTGGGTTTGTAAACGTCCCTGTCTAGTTGCATTTCTTTTATAATTCCAGAAATAGCTCGTAGCGAATCTTGGGAATCATATATCGTAAAATTTGACGGGTATCCTAATAAGTGCGCTTCCGAACGCAAAATTCTAGCAAACACAGAGTGAAACGTTCCCATCCAAAGATTCTTAGCTTCGCTAGAACCTACAATATCAGAAATACGTTTTTTCATTTCACGTGCTGCCTTGTTTGTAAAAGTCAACGATAAAATATTGAATGCATCCACTCCCTGATGCATTAAATAAGCAATACGTATCGTCAAAACACGCGTTTTACCTGAACCTGCACCGGCGATAATAATCATGGGGCCGTCTTTTTGCAATACTGGTTCGCGTTGTGCTTCGTTAAGTTGGGAAATGTATTTTTGCATGAAAATTTTCTATTTATGCAAAAATAAGAATTTAAGAATTAAAAAGGAGTTTTAAATCAAACTCAGGAGTACTTATTCTATTAAAATTCCAAATAAAAAAGCATTAAGTCTAAAAGTAGAGTTATGGATGAATTCCGTTACCTAAAATTTTAAACTAAAAAGTCATAAATTCATATCGATTAATTTCTGTTAATTTTGGATTCCTTGCCAAATTCAATTCTCCTAAATCAATATCTTTTAGTTAGTTTTCTAATTTTAAAGAATTTAATCTTTCTTGTGTCTTTTTTTCTATTTTAAAATTCTTTCCAATAACCATTAAAATAAAAAAGCCTACAAAAACCAATAACAAATACCCCGTCCCTAATTCTATTTGTGTTTTTGCATGAACAAGATAAGCGACCCCATAACTAAAAAAAGAAGTAAAAACATAGGTTACACCTCCTGTCAGGCCTCCTGCTGTAGCAGCATACTTAGGAAAACTACTCAAACAGTACGGGAAATAAACACTAAAAGTAAAACCTGCCGCAATATGAATTAAAAAGGCAAAAATAGTTAAAGTAAATATATTACTAAGAAATGGAGCTGTAACGATCATTATCAAAACAACAGCAAATTGTATATAATTAGCCACTCTTAGTTTAGGTAATAGCGCTTTTTTATTTAATGCCTTACTTATAAATCCACCTGACATCCATGCAAGTCCCAGTCCTAATGAAACGTAACCCGTTACAATTGCAGAGTAGCCCAGTTCATGTTCCAAAATAAAAGGTCCTGTAAGTCCATAAAACATAACCGTACCATATGAGACACCTAACATCATTAAGCCATACCTGAAATCCTTTTTTTGTAACATTTCAGAATAACTGTTCTTTATTTCTGTCAATTGTATTTTTTTTCTAATTTTTAAGGTTTCACCGGAAAAAATAAGTTCTAAAATTAGCATCAAAAAACCAAAGATTGCCAAAAGATAAAAATTTGAACGCCATCCAAATCCATGTTGCAAATATCCTCCTATGAAAGGAGCAATAATAGGGGCTACAGACCAAACAATGGTAATGATACTGAGATAGTTTTTTTGTTTATCTCCTTCATAAACATCGACAAAAAAAGTGCGTTTGGCAACAACTATAAAGGCAACAGAAATTCCATGTAGAATCCGCATGATGTAAATTACCCAAATACTATCAGTAGTAGCTATTACTAAACTTGCTATAACAAATACGAACAAGGCCTGTATAGACATGCGATATCTACCATAAATATCTAATAAACTACCCGCTACAATTTGAGTCAAACCGTAACTAACCAAAAATAGCATTAATGTAAGCTGTATATTACTCGCGCTTGTGTGTAACGAAATCCCCATTTGAGGCATAGACGGTAAGTAAACATCAGTAGCCAAACCTGAAAGCGGCACTAATGCGAAAGCCAGAATAGTCGCAATTGATTTATTTTTTTCGCCTAATAATTTAACTTCTTTTTTAACTTTCATTTTATTCTTAATTATTCATCAACATAACAACCATTCCTAGATTACATTCTAGAAAAAGAAACGACCCACTATATTTTACTTTGAAGCAATCATGTAGTAAAAAAATACCTTTTTAAACAGTGTTGGCTTAAAGAGTTCAATTTACTATCGCCAATTTATTCCCAACTCATCCTATAAATTCTATGTAGTCAAAACAGACTATTATTCTGAATTAAAAAAAAGAATCACTACCGATAGTGAAAAAAGCTTAAATTATTTCCAAAACACATCGTAAGCAAACCGAATTAACGTACCCACAACAATTACTAGAAAGAATATTCTGATAAAGCCATTTCCTTTTGTAATTGCAACTTTTGCACCTAACCATCCACCAACTGCGTTACTGGCTGCCATTGGTATGGCAATTGCCCAAATTATCTTCCCTTTCAACATAAATAGGCAAATAGAACCAAAATTAGTCGCTAGATTCACCATTTTCGCATTCGCGGAAGCGTGAAGGAAATCAAAACCCATTAAAGCAATAAAGGCTACAACAAAAAAACTTCCAGTTCCCGGACCAATGAATCCATCATAAAAACCAACAATAAAACTAATCAAAATAGCATTTAAAATTTGCGTTCGCTCAGATAGATCTTTAGCAACATGCTGGCCAAAATTCTTCTTTGCATAAGTATAAATAGCTAGTAGCGACAGAATAAACAACAACAATGGCTTCATAAAATCGTTACTCATATACGTCAGTAAAGTTGAACCTGCAAAAGCCGAAGGCATGGCTACAGCAACCATAATCAATAACAAACGCCAGTTCATTGTTACCTTTTTTAGGTATTGATAGGCCGCAAAAGAAGTTCCGCTAAAAGCTGGTATTTTTAAGGTTCCAATAACGGTTGAAACAGGTAAATTAGGTAATAAAATCAAACCTACTGGAGTTTGAACCAATCCTCCGCCTCCAACAATAGCATCAATAAAACCTGCCGCAAAAGCAGCTACGCAAAGTAGAACAATGATGTAAGTTTCCATCTATAAATATAATTCAATAGGTCAAAAATCAAACCTATATTTTTTTTGCAAAAATAGCCCTACCATTCCTAAATTGCACTATAAATATGGACTAATTAAATCAAAAAGTATATTTTTGTTTTTCTAAATAAAATATAAATGGACACAACATCTATCACAGAAATAATCGCATATACTATCCCATCATTAATTACTGGTGCTGTTGCCTACTATTTATTTGATGCTCATTTCAAAGATCAGCAAAATAACAGACGCTGGATGTTGCAAAAAGACAATCAATCAGCAATGTTACCACTTCGTTTACAGGCTTATGAACGCATGACTTTGTTGATGGAGCGTATTAACCCTTCACAATTGATGGTTAGAATCTCTCCACTTTCACAAGACAAAGATGAATACCGCAATTTTGTAATTGCACAAATAGAGCAAGAGTTTGAACATAATTTAGCCCAACAAATCTATATTTCAGAAAAATGCTGGTCCATTATCGTTACTGCCAAAAATGCCACCATCCAAATGATCCGTTTGGCTGCAAAAAACGAAAAGGTAATGAATGCAGATGGTTTGCGAGAAGCTGTTATCAGTGATTTACTGGAGAAACCATCTCCCAGTAGTGCTGCATTGGCTTTTATCAAGAATGAAGTGGGTGAATTGTGGTAAGATTATTTTAAATCACTCATGATCCCACTTTTATTCAGCGCATAATCATAGCCTTCCTGCCACCATTTATGCATTTCCTCCTTATTGAAGAACAGTGCGTTATCAGTAAGATGGGTCGGTGTGTAAAATAAATTTAAAGTTACATCTTTATGTTTTGAAGCTAAGATTCCTAGGGCAATATCCTTTTTTTTAACCTGTTCCAAGACAGTCCCAAATAAATTAATCAATAATGAAAAGGGATTACTACTGATGATTTTTTTTTGAATGTTTACTTCTGTATTCAAGATAATGACATCAATTACTGTTGCACCACGGACGATGGCCTCTCTAATTGGAACCAGATTGGTAAAGCCACCATCGCCATAATCACAGTCGTTTTTTTTTACTAAACTCATAAAAGGAAGGTAGTTACATGAAATCCAAATCCAATCGCAAAACTCAGCATAATCAAAGTCTTTTAACGACTTATATTCTACTGCATTTTTACTTAAATTGGATACCGTAATAATAATTTCCTTGTTTCCAGATTTTAATTCTTCAAACTCTTCAACGGTTATGGATTTTCGAATTAATTTTCTCAAATTATAACTTTCGCCAAATGTTTTACTTCCTCGAATGAGATTCAATAAAACATTGACATGACTAATCGAAACATGAAATCCGCCATTCACATACTTTACAAAAAAAGGTAGCCTATTAAAAATACTTCTTTGATTTACAGAAGTAAATATCTCTTTTATTTTTTCTGTTTTATTTAGGGCGAGATGCGGAATAAGTAAACTTCCAGTTGAAGTACCAATAAAAATATCATATTTATTTTTATTTATTTCTAAAAGATATTGTGCGACACCTCCAGCAAACGCCCCTTTGCTCCCTCCTCCAGAAATCACCAATGCCCTCATAGAATTTGTTTTTAAATATAACATGAAAATTGACACAAGCTTTTTTATAGTCCTTGCGCACCATTCATTAACTAAAAGTACTATTAATTTAGCAACCGACTCAACTGAAACCGTTCTTTTTCATCTAATTCAGGCAAAATTCTTTCAAATGAAAGTACCATCTCTTTATCTTTTAACAACTTTCTGATGTTGTCTCTTCCAAATTTAGAAAACTGCCACATATGATGTGTGGTAGCATTTACTAAATTCTTTAAAACAGCATCATTAATAAGTTGAAAGCCAATTAGTTTTTCCAAAGCTTTTTGACGTGTGATTGCTTCGTAATTGGATGATGAATAATTAATCAATTCTGCAATTAGAGCTGTTTTATCTGCCTCATATTCCGGAGTAGACAATGCAAGTGACAGCCATAATGTTTTTAAGTTATGATCGCTAAAGCCAACCCAGTCTTTGGATTGTTCCACATAAGCGGAGCGTTGTTCTGGAAAATTATTCCATAAATAAAACAAAGCTATCTCTTGCGTCTGATATGATTTGTCGCTTAATAAGCTTTGATATTGTATTCTAAAATCTTCAGGAATCGTTGAATTTGTAGCGGCAACTGCCTGGCGAACCTGCACATTATTAGTCGCTAGAGCCAACTCCAACAACTGCTTTTTAGCCTTAAATGTTTCATTTCTAAGCTGATTAACGACTGCTTCTTTCACTGTATAATAAGCGTCAGACTGAAGGATTTCTGCCATAAACCCTACTTTCCCTGACAATGGAGTTTTCTTTAATTTATCCAATTCTAATAGTAATTTTGCGGTTTTATTTTTACTTAACAACTCGTTGATTTCCTTTTCATTAAAAACCGTAGATTCAAGCCATACTTTACTAAAATTATCTGTATCAAAATCAGAAAATTTATTCACTTCATCAAAGAAATCCTGCGTTTTTACATTTTGAAAAGAATGTTTTTCTAAGTAGTTGCGTACTACTTTCTTAAATACTTTATCGCCAATTGCTTCATGTAAAACGAACAAAGCCCAAGCCCCTTTTTGATAAAAACTTAAGGAACTAGCTTTTTCATTTAGAACCGGAATTGTATCTGTTCTGGACGCATATTTAATTTGCTGCGCCGTTTCATATAATTTAGAATAAAAATAGTCATCTCCATAGATATCTCGTTCTGCTAGTGAAGCATAGTAAGTCGCAAATCCTTCCTGCAACCAATGGTGCTTTCCGCTTTCGGCAGTGATTAAATCCCCAAACCACTGATGCGCTAGTTCATGTGCGTTGACATTAATGTAATTGCGATCTTCAAAGCCAGTCGAGTCAACCACATACCTATTTGAAAATAGTGTTGCCGAAGTATTTTCCATTCCGGCATATAGAAAATCACGAACCGGAATTTGTTTATATACTTTCCAAGGATACTTCACCCCTATTTCCTTCTCTAGAAAATCAAATATTTTAACGGAATAGCGGTAAGCAGTTTCATACCTATCTGCATCCTTATGCTCCAAGTATAATTCTAAGTTAGTTCCGCATTTTGTTTTTTCTGTGTACTTATCAAATTTACCAATGGCAAGCATCAACAAATAAGAACTCATGGGTTTTTCCATCTTGTATTGCCATAAAGTAGTGTTGTTGCTCGTTATTTTATCGCTCAATATTCCGTTTGAAATTGCCTGATAGTCTTTATCAAAAGCCAACTCTATATTAAAAATGACTTTTTCATTTACATCGTCAAAACTCGGAAACCAATTGCTAGTATATCTCCCTTGTCCTTGCGTCCAAATTTGCAAATCATCTGACGTTGAAGAACCTACGAAATACAAAGCCTGTTTTGGTGTGGCGGTATATTCAAAACTAATTTCGTTTTTACCATTTTTAAACGGAAAAATAATCTGTAATTGTTGTGTTGTGTTTATAAATGGAACAATTTTATTATTCAATTTCACGACTGTAAAACTCATGTTTTGGGCATCAATTTTTATGGTGTCGATTGGTTTTAGTACATCAAACCAATAATTAACGGAACCCGCAACAGCTTTGTCTTTTGTATCTAAAGTTAATTGAGCAGAGACCGACTTAAAATCAACAAATTTTGTCTGTTGGGCGAAAGCCAATGTAGAGAGTAAAAGAAACAGGTATTTCATTGAATGAAATTTAATAAGTAAAAGCCAAAGTTATACTAATTATATTTATTATTTAATTTTCCCGATAGTTATCGGGACTAGTATACTGCCGGTATCGTTTTAAAATAGTCCGATTTTTTTCGCCTATATTTTATAAACATATACTGTATCACAAAGGATTCAGGATAAAACAGAACTAATTTTGTAAGTTTGCCAAAAGAAATTTAGAATAAAATCACATTGAAAAAGAAAGCCTTATTTAACTGGAGTAGCGGAAAAGACTCTGCTTTAGCCCTTTATAAAACGCTACAAAATTCTGAATATGAAATCAGTTGTTTGCTAACTAGCGTCAACCAACAATTTCAACGTGTTTCCATGCATGGTGTTCGTATAGAATTATTAGAACAACAAGCTAAAAGTATTGGTTTACCTCTGGAAATCATGCAAATCCCAGAAATGCCAACTATGGAAGTGTACGAAAATGTGATGCACGAAACACTGGAAAAATTAAAAAATAAAAGCATAACTCATTCTATTTTTGGCGATATCTTCCTAGAAGACCTGCGTAAATATAGGGAGGACAAATTAGCCACTATGGGATTTGAAGGCGTTTTTCCACTATGGAAAGTACCAACACATGATTTGATACAGGAATTCATAGGGTTAGGCTTTAAAACCATTGTCGTTTGTGTCAATGAACGTTTTCTCGACAAAACTTTTGTAGGAAGAGTGATTGATCAGGACTTCATCAATGATTTACCAAAAAATGTAGATGTTTGTGGTGAAAATGGCGAGTTTCATACCTTCACTTTTGACGGCCCAATTTTTTCAAAACCCATTGCTTTTGAAGTTGGTGAAATCGTGTATCGAAAATATGAAAAACCAAAAGAAAGCTCTTCAAACACCGCTTGTGATACCGATGCAACTGATGTGTTTGATTACGGATTTTGGTATTGTGATCTTTTAGATGAACAGCCATAATAAAACTGCTAAGTTTAAGAAGCTTTGAATTACTTGTGTTTTTTATCTAAATGAGTTAATCCCTACTATTTTAAGGTGCTCTTTTTTTTGTTGTCGAAAAATAGGACTCTCAACACAAAATTGTTTTTAGAATTTCCATTTTGAAAAACTTATTTCTCGAAGATGCATTTCTACATAATTTTTAAAACTGTTCAAGATGGCCTGCCATCCTTCTCTCTGAAATTCAATAGGATTTTCATTTTCTGCTTCGAATAATTGCACGACTTTGGTTTTACACTTCTCTTTTGTAAACATTATTTTTACTTTTCTGCCATCATCTGCAGTATAAGAAATTTGTTCATGCGTATGAACGTACTCATATTTTCCTTTAAAATCAAAACTCGCACTACCGTCTTTGGCTTCCATTCGATAACAGAATTCCCCACCCAGGCGCAAATCATTCTCTGCACAAGTGGTGTGCCAATCCTTGGAAGATGCGTTCCACATAACAATATTCTGAGGCGAAATCCAGTTTTTCCAAACCGTTTCGATTGGCGCATCAATTATAGCTTCTACTGAAATAATTGTTTTCGTACTTGATTCCATACTATTGTTATTTAGATTTCTCTTCTTCTTTTCCTGAAAGTTAAATATGCATTGTATACCAAAAAAAATACATTAGTTGCATAAATTTTGACTTATCAATAACTATCAAACTACAACCGCCTAACAAAGCAATTAAATTTTCATTATTAGATTTTTTCCAATGTGTACCATTCAGTATATTTCGCTTTAATGAATTGGCTATTAATAATCAATATAAAATTTAATAGTCTAGATATACCCATTTTACACAATAAAATATTAAACCATTTGAATATAAATTTAAAACAAAAAATCCACAATAACTCAAATATTATTATAAGATATCGAATACTAATGTCTCTTTTTTTTAAGATTGTCTATTACAAAAAAACTGCTGATCCACAAAATACAAGAATAGTATTTGCGAATTAGCAGTTTGTTGATATCTAAAAACTCTTTTTAACCTAAGCTATTTCCTCATACATTTTCAACAACTGCGTCACCGTATTCCAGTTTCTAATTGTTGCTGTAAGATTTAATTTCTTTTCTATATATTTTTGATCAAGCCTGGTTTTTCCAGCTCCTACAGCATATTTAATAAAAATCCTATTGCCATCCAGATGCGCTTCATCAGGTTTAAATTGGCTAATTTTCAAATCATTGATATTCTCAGAACGAAGCTCTTTAGAAACAAAAGCAACATATAATTTCTTAGTGTCTACTTCTTTTTCCTTCAAAAATGGATTGTTAGAGAAACAGGCCTTAAGATCTCCTACATTGAGAATAATCACCGGCACATCACCTCCAAAAACTTTAAAAATTTCTTGCTTGATAATAAAACCCACTTTGGCGGCATTTTCTTCTTCTGTGGTTACAAAAACATTTCCTGACTGGATATACGTTTGAACCTCTGTAAAACCAATGTTTTCTAAAGTTGTTTTTAGTGCGTCCATTTTTATCATGTTGTGACCGGAAACATTGATGCCACGAAGCAGTGCGAGATGGGTTGTCATTTTATATTTATTTTGAATCTTCCAAAGATATTGTCTTTATATCGAATTATACAATATCTTATTTCATAAATGAAATAAATGTATCTGCAAAAACTAAAAAAGTAACGAAGAAATCATAGAGTAATCTTTAATTATGCAACATCAAATGATTAGCGAATCTAACATAAAAAGTCAAAATAGAATCTTCAATCCAATATAAAATTTCAGTTCGATTCTAGTATCCTTTCGCTAGAGCACAAAAAGCTCTAAGCATTCGTAAAAATTAAAATGTAGAAGGATTAATTATAAGTAAATTAAGGCTAATTTACTCTCTGATAGGCTGAAGAAAATAAGAAGATATGACCCTTTGAAATTGAAGTTTCCTGCTTAGCAGAAGCAATAATCAAATAAGATGTGGAATAGGATTAAAACAATATTTTCTCACCTCCTAAAATAAAAAAAGAGACTGTGACTTGGGGGAAGACAGCCTCTAATTTCAAAAAATAAACTAATTATATTTTTGCAAATATGTTAGTATAATATTTTTTACCTGTTTCAGGGTTTTCTCTAATTGAAATTCCAAAGTGAGTAAAATTACCAACTATATTTTCTTTGTGACCTGGACTATTCAACCAAGCTGTTAATGCTGCTTGAGGTGTATTATAGTTGTATGCTATATTTTCGCCTACTGTTTTTGCTCCCAACGTTTTGATAATATTTTCAGAACGATCTACAAAACCATCATGATTAACGACATTATTTGAGATCATATAATTATCGTGTCCTTCAGACTTAACAGAGATAAAATTAATTTTTTCTAATGCACTTAAACCAACACTTACTCTATAGTCATTTATTAATTTCATTGTTTCTAATTCACTAGCACTGTAAGTATAACTAACTACCACATCTTTTTTTGCTTCTACTGAAGCTGTTTCAGAAGAATCAGAAGAACAAGAATTTAAAGTGAATATAACTGCTGTTAACAATATTGTTCTAAGTAAATTTCTTTTCATAATTCAGTAGTTTAAGTTTAAAGTAGATTGTGGGGCAAACTTCTTTAATGTTGTATTTAATTTGTGATTCAATTCTTCTCAAACATACACACAATTACGTTAAAATACACAATAAAATAGATGAAATACATATTTCGATTTAAAACATCTTATTTAACTTACTTTTATGATAATTAAAACCCAAAAAATAAATGAATTACAAAAGCGAAACCTTTAACAAAAACAGCCCATTTTAGCACAAATAGAATAGCAAATATCTATAACAAGCTAAGGTCCAATACAATCGTTTTTACAAACCGACTATAGCATTCTATATTTGAGAAATAATTGATTAAACCTAAGAACAGATTAGTTTAAAAGCTAAACTTCGATTGGATTACATAAATAGCAGATAAAATGTAATGAAATGTTAATTTCTAAAACAAAAAAAAGAGGCTGTGACTTGGGGGAAGACAGCCTCTAGTTTAAAAACTAAACCAATTATATTTTTGCGAATATGTTAGTATAATATTTTTTACCTGTTTCAGGATTTTCTCTAATTGAAATTCCAAAGTGAGTAAAATTACCAACTATATTTTCTTTGTGACTTGCACTATTCAACCAAGCAGTTAATGCTGCTTGAGGTGTACTATAATTATATGCTATATTCTCTCCTACTGTTTTAGCACCTAATGTTTTTATAATGTTTTCTGAACGATCTACAAAACCATCGTGGTTAACTACATTATTAGAGATCATATAATTATCATGTCCTTCTGATTTAACAGAGATGAAATTAATTTTTTCTAATGCACTTAAACCAACGCTAACTCTATAGTCATTTATTAATTTCATTGTTTCTAATTCACTAGCACTGTAGGTATAACTAACTACTACTTCTGATTTTGCTTCTACTGTCGCTGATTCAGAAGAATCAGATGAACAAGAATTTAAAGTGAATATAACTGCTGTTAACAATATTGTTCTTAGTAAATTTCTTTTCATAATTCAGTAGTTTAAGTTTAAAGTAGATTGTGGGGCAAACTTCTTTAATATTGTATTTAATTTGTGTTCTAATTCTTTTTCAAACATACATATAAATCAGTTTAAAAACACATAAACTCCGACGAACTACATATTAATATTTAATTATTGTTATTTTTCTTACTTTTAGGATAAAATTTTGGGGACTATAAATTAATACTCTTTCCAAAAGTTACTTCTTTACTAACGTAAAAATTAAAATATTTTTGATGTAAACTACACAACTATAAAATAAGATTGTTTCTAAAACATAAAAAATGCCACCTCTTCTACAGAGGCAGCATTATGTTATATTAAAAGGAATTATTAAGATTAAACTAATTTGTTCAATCAGCAGCGCTTTAGGTGGATATAATCCCATCAACAGTAGCTTTGCAAACTAAATCTTCATTACATTTTGGTTCTATCTTTTTCTTGCATTAAGGAGATAGTCTTTCTATTTTCCAAGAGAAATCCTCCTGGCTAGTATATCGTATTCTATCATGCAGGCGATTAGCTCTTCCTTGCCAAAATTCAACTTCAGTGGGAATCACTAAAAAACCACCCCAATGTTTAGGTCTTGGAATTACCATGCTGTCAAAATCTGCTTCTAATTGTTTTAAATTTTCTTCAAGATAAGCGCGCGAAGGGATAACCTCGCTTTGATTAGAGACTATGGCCCCCAACTTGCTTCCTTCAGGTCTTGAATCAAAGTAATTATCTGAAATATTCTCTGCAGTTTTCTGCGCTGTCCCTTTTATTATAACCTGACGCTCCATACTATGCCAGAAAAAAGAAAGACATATTTTAGGATTCGCTTTAATAGCTTTTCCTTTCTCTGAATTATAATTGGTATAAAATATAAAACCCTCCTCCGTGAATTTTTTTAATAACACCACCCGAGATTTTGGAAATCCATCCAAACCTACCGTAGCGACAGTCATTGCATTTACTTCTTCACTTCCTCCAAAATCCTCTGTTTCGTGAAACCATCTGTTGAAAAGGTTTATTGGATCTTCTGGAATAGACGACTCTAATAACTCGCTCTTTTCATACGACTTTCTATAATTACTTAAATCTTGCATTTCTTATTATTTTAAGATTATCTTATTGTTAAATTATGCGGTTGTAAAAATTTAAAATAAGGGTGTTCATGTTAATTTATAAAACGGAGGAGCCTCCTTTAAAAATCAAAACTTTGTCCGTCGTCAGCTAATAGGACTTCAGGAAAAATAGTTTCCGCTTCTTCTTTAAAAAGATTGATATTTTCATAACGGGTAGAATAATGGCCTAAAATTAAATGCTTCACTTTCGCTTTCAAAGCAATTTTTGCCGCTTCCTTTGCCGTGGAATGCATTGTTTTTGCTGCAAGCGTTTCCTCTGATTCTAAGAATGTTGATTCGTGATACAACACATCTACCCCACTTATTATTGGAATTATAGCCTCATTATAGGCTGTATCTGAACAAAAAGCATAACTCTTTGGAGGTATTGGATCGAATGTCAATTGAGCATTTTCAATAATCCTTCCATCATCTAAAGTAATGTCTTTCCCGTTTTTAATATTTTGAAAATAACATTTGTCAATTTCATAATTTTGAACGGCATCCGTATTCAGCTTTCTTTTATCAATTTTTTCCTCAAATAGAAAACCATTGGTATAAATGCGATGTTTCAGAGGAATTGTTCGTACTAACACTTTATCATCTTCGAAAATGATTTCGCTTTCATTTAATTCTAGTTCATGAAAATGCAAGCCATAATTAGTCCATGAATTGGCTAATCGTAGTTGTAATTTTATAATTTCCTTGATTCCTTTTGGTCCATAGATATGTAAATCTGTATTTCGATTCAGTAATGTAAATGTCGATACTAAACCTATCAATCCAAAAAAATGATCTCCATGTAAATGCGAAATAAAAATATGGTTTATTTTTGAAAACCTAATTTTATTTTTACGCAATTGTACTTGCGTACCTTCTCCACAATCAATTAGAAACAGTCGGTTCTTAATATCTAATATTTGCGAAGTAGGATTAGTAAATGTGCGGGGAGTGGCTGCATAACAGCCTAATATTGTTATTTTCAAAATTATGGGTTTCAATTAAAAACATTAGGATAAGTTATCCATTAAGAAATAAATATGCTTAAAAACCCAAATCTCTTTCAATCTCTTCCATTTCAATAATATCATGTGCTTCTAGTAAAGAGGGCACAACAGCTAGTTTATCAGAAACAGCATTATAATCCAAATCGGAGACAACTATTATAAAAGATTTTTTTGCTTTTTTATGTTGTTTCGACAACGGCAAAAATAATTTAATATCATTTACCGTTAAGTCTTTGTCATGCGAAAGGTCGATTATGATATTATGTTTTTCGTAGGTTTTATATTGATGCGTTACTTTCATTAAAAAAGAAGTAAAATCATCTTGCGTATCTTTAATTGTGATTGTGTGGCCTTTTTGATCTACTTTCATTGTTCTGGGTTTTCAGAATTACTATCTAGCTAAGTTACTACCTTTTTTATATTACTTTTTTATATTACTGAATTTTTGAAGCCAAAAGATAGATTACCGCCATCCTTATTGCTACACCATTTTCAACTTGATTTAAAATAACCGATTGGTGAGAATCTGCCACTTCAGAAGTAATCTCTACTCCTCTGTTTATCGGTCCTGGATGCATAATTACAATTTCCTTACTTAAGGAATCTAATAAAGTTTTATCAACCCCATATTGTTGTGCATATTCTCTGGTTGATGGAAAATAATTTATATCCATACGTTCGTTTTGCACACGTAACATATTGGCAACATCACACCATTCTAGTGCTTTACGTAAATTAGGTTCTACAGTCACTCCCAGTGATTCTATGTGTTTTGGAATTAGAGTTTTGGGTCCGCAAACCTTGACCTCTGCTCCTTGCATTTGCAAAGCGTAAATATTTGACAATGCTACTCTCGAATGCAATACATCACCAACTATAACCACCTTCTTACCTCCTACTTCTCCCAGTTTTTCTCTAATTGAGTAACTGTCCAATAGTCCTTGGGTAGGATGTTCATGTGCACCGTCACCGGCATTTATGATGCTTGCTTTTACATTTTTAGATAAAAAGTAAGCTGCTCCTGGATTAGAATGACGCATGACCACCATATCCACTTTCATAGAAAGAATATTGTTGACCGTATCGATTAGAGTTTCTCCCTTTTTTACAGAAGACTGTGCTGCCGAAAAACTAATAACATCTGCAGATAATCGTTTTTGTGCCAGTTCAAAAGACAGTTTTGTTCGGGTACTATTTTCGAAAAATATATTGGCAATGGTAATATCTCGTAAAGAAGGTACTTTCTTAATAGGACGATTAATGACTTCTTTAAAATGATCGGCTGTTTCAAAAATAAGGTCAATATCACTCTTATTAATATATTTTATACCTAATAAATGATCTACGCTTAATTCTTTCATTCTTTTACGATTATTATTGTTTTTATAAAATTAGATTACACTAAGTTCTCTAATTAGTCACTAAATACACTGCGTCTTCACCATTATTCTCGCTCCATTCTACCTTTACTTTCTCATTATTAATGGCATCTACCTGTCTTCCTCTATAATCGGGTTGTATAGGTAAATTACGACTGAAACGTCTATCGATTAATACAAGTAATTCTATTTCTGATGGCCTTCCAAAAGATTGAATAGCGGTCAAGGCTGATCGAATGCTTCTGCCGGTAAACAAGACATCATCTATAAAGATTACTTTCTTGTTCTCTACAATAAAGTTTATTTTAGTTTCGTTTGCTTCCAACGGTTTTTCGGTTCTTCGAAAATCATCTCTAAAGAATGTAATATCCAACAGCCCTAATTTTATTTCAGGCGTATTATATTCATTTTGCAAAATATTTTTAAGTCGCTCAGCAAGAAAAGTTCCTCTAGGCTGAATCCCTATTAGAATCGTATCTGCAAAGTCGAGGTGTTTTTCAATTAGCTGACAAGCCAAACGGTGTAGAATGATATTGACTTCCTTGGAATTGAGCAATACTTTTTGAGTCATAGTAAAGTGTTGAGTTTGGTTAGGCAAATATACAAATTCAAATTTATCATTTCGAAATTAAAGTATTAGAAAATGCACCCCATAATATCACAACTCTTTTATATAATTGTGTAAGTAGTGCTTCGGGCTAACATTGTAATTTTATTATCTTAAAATTAACAATTAAAATCAAAATCATGAAAAATAAATTAACAAGATTATTAATGTTATTTGTAGTATTATTTTCATTTACAAGTTGCGAAATAGTAGGCGGAATATTTAAAGCAGGAATGGGGGTGGGAATATTCATTGTTCTCGCTATAATGGCCTTAATTATATTTGTTGTAGCTAAATTATTTGGAAAGAAATAAAAGCATAAAAAAACTCCTGTAAAATAAATTACAGGAGTTACTATTTTTAATACATAAAATGTTTATTTAGTGTACATCTTAGTTCTTAATTCTTGAACTTTTTCATCATCTAAGTAATCATCAAATGTCATATAACTGTCGATAGCTCCATTTGGTGTTAGTTCCACTACCCTATTACCCACAGTTTGAGCAAACTCATGATCGTGAGTAGTAAAGATTACAGATCCTTTAAAGTTTTTCAATGAATTGTTAAAAGCCTGAATTGACTCTAAATCCAAGTGATTTGTAGGTTCATCTATCATCAATATGTTAGCTCTTTCCATCATCATTCTGGACATCATACAACGAACTTTTTCTCCTCCTGATAACACTCTACAGGTTTTTAATGCTTCTTCTCCTGAGAAAATCATTTTTCCAAGGAAACTACGAATATTTACCTCGTCACGTTCTTCTTCTGTTTTTACCCATTGACGCAACCAATCCACAAGTGACAAATCATTTTCAAAAAAAGAATGATTTTCTACTGGCAAATACGCTTGATTAGTGGTTACACCCCAATCAAAAGTACCTGAATCTGCTTTTTGGTTTCCGTTTAATATTTCGTAAAAAGCGGTCGTTGCACGAGAATCTTTAGAAAATAAAACAATTTTATCTCCTTTAGCCATATTCAAATCAACATTTTTGAACAAAACCTCACCATCAATAGAAGCGCTTAAACCCTGAATGTTCAAAATTTGATCTCCTGCTTCACGCTCTTGGTCAAAAATGATTGCTGGGTAACGACGACTTGAAGGTTTTATCTCTGATATATTTAATTTACTAATCATTTTTTTACGGGAAGTAGCTTGTTTAGACTTGGCTACATTCGCAGAAAAACGACGAATAAATTCTTCTAATTCTTGTTTCTTTTCCTCTGCTTTTTTGTTTTGTTGCGCACGTTGTTTTGCAGCTAATTGGCTTGATTCATACCAAAAAGTATAATTTCCTGAATAATGATTTATTTTACTATAATCAATATCCGAGATATGAGTACAAACGGAATCTAAAAAGTGACGGTCATGCGATACAACGATAACCGTATTTTCATAGTTTGCCAAGAAGTTCTCTAACCAAGTAATCGTTTCAAAATCCAAATCATTGGTAGGCTCATCCATTATCAGTAAATCCGGGTTTCCGAATAAGGCTTGCGCCAATAAGACACGAACTTTAATTTTTCCTTCTAGATCACCCATCAATGTGAAATGGTGCTCTTCGCCAATACCTAAATTTGACAGCATTGCAGCGGCATCAGAATCGGCATTCCAACCACTCATTTCTTCAAACTGAACTTGCAATTCTCCTATTCTATCTGCATTTTTATCATTATAATCTAAGTAGAGCTCGTCCATTTCCTTTTTGATGGCATATAATGTCTTGTTCCCCATAATCACGGTTTCCAATACGGTATGTTCATCAAACATATTGTGGTTTTGACTTAAAACCGACATACGTTTCCCTGGCTCTAAATGGACATGTCCTGATGTAGGGTCCATTTCACCTGAAATTATTTTAAGAAATGTAGATTTCCCAGCTCCGTTAGCTCCGATAACTCCATAAATATTCCCATGTGTAAAGGTGGTATTTACTTCGTCAAACAAAATTCGTTTGCCAAACTGAACTGATAAATTATTTATTGTTAGCATGTATGTTTTTTTATAAAATTTTGTGCAAAAGTACAAAAAAAATACCGATTTTTTAACTCTGAAAAAACATATTTATAAAATCAATTGGCCAAAGCAGCAAAATATCTAAAAAAGATATTCCTGAGCCCTTATTTTTAAGATTTAAATCCTATCCTTCTTATTATAAAATAGTTAAAGAGAACAAAACTAATGAAGCAGTTATTAATATATAAAAATATTAAAGTAAAAAACCTTATAATGCCTCTTTTTTAGTACTTGATTTAATAGTTAAATTAGCTTCTTTAAACTATCATAAACCGCCAACTCTATATCTGCTGAATTTCTTTTATTTATTTTCTCAAATAAATCATTTAAAACTGTTTTATTAACCGTCTTTTTTTCTGTAATAGCTGACAAAAGCAGTTTTGAAACTGAACTTAAATCATTAGATAGAATTAAAACAGGTTGAATTAAAGGTGCCTTAGCGCTTAACACATTTAAATCTGAATTCATTTTTATCCATTTTTTCAAATAATCAGTAACTATTTTTTGATTGTCAGCAGTTTTATTTTCTAAATATTGATTTACTGCCTTATTAAAATCATAGGCGTCTGAAGCATCTGCAGAACATGCATCAGCAAAAAGAGTTAACGGAGAATACATCATATACTTTTTTCCACCACCATTTCGCTTGTAATTTTTTAATGGTTCGCAAATATTAGTAAAATCATTTAACGCCTCTGTGTTTTGATAATTAGCAATGTTTCTCAAAATCACTTCTTTGTTTCTAATGTGCGTTATTCCTACCTCTTCAAGCCTTGAAGAAATTACTTTTAATCTTTTGTGCATGCTTTTTAAATCCGTAATAGTATCGTTTGACCATAATCTCTCAGCTATTGCCGCAGTTCTTGGCCAAATTCTAGAATCTATATTCAATGGGGTAACCAACTCACTCCACATCGCCGCCTCTCCTCCCAGTATTCGGGACTTTTCTTCTGGGGAGAGGATAATATCTTTTGGTAATGGATCATTGAGATAATGACCATCAACACTAAGCATCAAATCAATATAATATCCATTGGACAAAACGGTATTGTATCCATTCTTTGCAGCAGTAATTAGGGCGCCACCGGGAGTAACTCCTTCGTTACCTCCTCTCCAAGCATGAATAATAGCGTCTTTGGACATCTCTTTTGTCATGATCTCCTCCCAACCCATCAGTCGTTTATTATGCTTCTTTAGCATGGGGATCAATCTCATATTAAAATACGTTTGCAACTCGTGATTGTTTGCTATTTTATTTTTATTCTTAAATTCCTGAATAACAGGATTTACATTCCATTCTTTACCATTGTTTTCGTCTCCACCAATATGAAAATAATTGCTAGTAAACAGCGGACATACTTCATCAAAAATTTCACCAAGCAATTGATATGTTTTAGGATTTGTAGGATCAAGTGCCGAATCGTAAATTCCAGATCTTCGTCCAACAGCATAAGGGATACTTCCGCTTTTTTTGCTACCGATTTCAGGGTAAACAGAAAGCAAAGCGGAGGCATGACCAGGAATATCTATCTCAGGTACCACCATTATGCCACGTTCATCAGCATATTTGACAATATCTTTAATTTCTTCTTGGGTATAATAATCCCCATCTGAAGCTAATTCAGTCAACTTTGGATGTTTTTTTATTTCAATTCTCCAACCTTGATCATCGGCTAAATGCCAATGAAATACATTCATTTTCATCGAAGCCATCGCGTCAAGATTTCTCTTTATAACATCAACAGGTTGAAAATGTCTTGCTGCATCTATCATCAATCCTCTCCAGGTAAACCGTGGCGAATCTGTAATCTCAGTCGCGGGAAAGTAAAATGAGCTCCCATTATTTTGCATTAATTGCAACAAGGTTTCTAGACCATGTAATGCACCCAAATCAGTTGTCGCATTAATTGCAATCTTGTTTGATGTTACAGAAAGCTGGTAACTTTCCTCCTCATTTAATCCTACTTTTCCATTTCGGTCGCAGTGTATCTGTAATTCTGCTTCTGGAAACTCATTCCTCTTATTGACATACGCTTGTTCTAAAAACAATCCAGTTCTACTATCTAATCGTCTTAAAAAGTTAGTAGCTCCTGTAAATAGTCTAGAATCTGGGTTTCCTGTAATATTGACTCTAAACTTTTTTGTTAAAGTATAAGTGCCTGCAGTCAAATTTATATTCTGTGGCCATGGCATAAGGTCTAACTGTTCTTTTTTCATTTGGGCATTCGATACAAAAACAGCCAGCAATACTATTATACTATATTTCATAGATTCTTTTTATCAGTTGAAAATTTCGTTTTTTTAACCATTTACTAGCGTTAAAGGAGCAACAGCTATTTTAACGCAAGACCAAAATCACTATAAAATCAAATATTCTATTTCTAAGTCTATCCTAATTTTGTTCCGTTTTCCAGATTTATAAAGGTATTAAAAAATTAAACCCCGATAAATCTATACTTACATCATTATATCGTGATTTTAAATTAATGAACGCTTAATTTGAGTTGTTTTCTAAAAAACAACTTGATTCAATGTGATGTGAAAATGACAAAAAATTAAAAAAAAATCATCCTTTTATAACAAAAAGTGATTATTCTACAATTTTAACAAGAAATATTCGAAATTGTTTTTTTTTAGATAACGTAACAAATATATTTACTGCCGTTCTACAAGATATAATCTAAAAAAACTAACCTTAAATTATGAGTTCAGAAAATTTACAAACTAAATGGGGGCAATTTATTTCATTAATAATCGTCTTCTTCTTTTGGGGTTTTGTTGGTTCTGCCAATGACATATTAATCCCTGTTTTCAAAAAGGTTTTTACATTATCACAAGTTGAATCTCAACTAGTAGCTTGGGCATTTTATGTAGCATACTTTGTAGGATCAATAATTTTCTTCCTGATATCAGTAAAAGTTGATGTTTTACAAAAATTTGGATATAAAAAAACACTTTCTGCCGGTTTACTACTATCAGCATTTGGTTCGTTTTTATTTATTCCTGCGGCAACGATGGAAAGTTTCCCTTTCTTTCTTACCGCCTTATTTACAGTAGGACTTGGTTTTTCTATTCAGCAAATTGTTGCTAATCCCTTAGCTATTAAAATGGGTAGCCCAGCAACTGGAGCACACCGTTTGACTTTGGCAGGTGGTATCAATTCATTTGGAACTACCATTGGTGCTATTTTATTAGGAATTGCATTATTTGGAATGGGAAACGATAAAAAAACGACTCTTTCTCTTGAAGATATAAAATTGCCTTTCATAATTTTAGGTATTGCTTTTATTGTGGTAGCTATTTTTATGAATTTTTCTAAAATAGAAAATCCTGCAAAAATTGAAAAATCAATTATCGCAGAATCTACTGATACATTTAGAATCCTAGATTACCCACAATTATATTTAGGAATGTTAGCTATTTTTATTTACGTTGGAACAGAGGTAACTATAATTAGTAACTTACCCGCCTTATTACATACTGCAGAGTTTGGCCGAATCTTAGAGGATGCTATATCTCCTTTTATTGCTTTATATTGGGGTAGTTTAATGATTGGTCGCTGGAACGGTGGTGTGAATGTATTTAATACTTCAAACCTTGTAAATACAGCACTTAAGTTCATCGTACCCGCATTAGCATTTGGAGTCATTATCGGTGCTAATCTTTTTGCTCAACACGACGTTTCTTCATTTTACATTTACCCAATCTGGATATTGCTATTTATTGCCGTAAGTTTTGTAGGTGGTAAAAATGCTGGGAAAACTTTAATGCTTTTTGGTATTTCTGGTTTAGTAATGATGTTTGCAGGACTCGTTTGTACAGATACTGAAATTGCTAAATTTTTCTTTATCTCTGGAGGATTATTCTTATCTATTATGTGGCCTTCTATTTTCGATTTAGCTATCGCAGGATTAGGAAAAAATACTGGAAAAGCATCTTCTTTCTTAATTATGATGATTCTTGGAGGAGGAGTTATTCCTTTGATTCAAGGAAGTATTTGCGATATCGATCTTACAAGTCCAAACGGAATATTTGGTATTTCATGGACGCATTTCTCTTACATTGTACCACTTTTAGGTTTTGCATATTTAGGCTTTTATGGTTTTTATTGTCCTAAAATACTAAAAAAACAAGGTATTACTCACATTGAAAGCGAAGGTGGCGGACATTAATTTCGTTTTCAGCAACAAATGACCTTAATATAAATTACTTTTAATTCACATTAATAAAACCATCAAACTTACTTTGATGGTTTTTTTATGACATCAATTTTGAAATCATAACTTATATAAAATACATTTGTTTAAAATTACTAAATATGAAAAAAGCTTTACTCCTACTTTCTCTTACTATTGTACTTGCTGCCTGTGGTGTGAAGAGCACGCGAAATTTATTAAGTTCTGGGAATTATGATGCAGCTATAAATAAAGCGGTTTCAAACTTACGTACCAATAAAGACAAAAAAGGAAAACAAGATTACATCTATTTACTCGAAGAAGCTTTCGCTAAAGCTAAGGAGCGCGACTTGAATGCTATAAATTTATTAGCCAAAGACGCAAATCCTATTCAATTGGAAAAAATGTACAATACGTATTTACAACTCAACGATCGTCAGGAGAAAATAAAACCAATACTCCCTTTACGATTAATTAGAGAAGGTAGAAATGCTATATTTCCTTTTGAAAATTATAATGACCAAATTATAGACAGTAAAAATGCTCTTTCGGCCTATTTGTATGCTAATTCAAAAAAGTTGTTACTAACAAACAATAAAATGAATTTCCGTAAAGCCCATGATGATTTAGGATATTTAAATCAGATAAACCCTAATTACAAAGACGTTTTGAGCCTAATGGACGATGCACTCTTTAAAGGCTCCGATTATGTAATGGTGGAAACAATAAACCAAACCAATATGGTCATCCCTGCTCGTTTGCAAAATGATTTGTTGGACTTTAGCACCTATGGATTAAACGACAAATGGACAGTTTACCATAGCTACAAACAAAAAGGCATTAATTATGATTATGGAATGCTCATTCGTTTCAATCAAATATACATTTCACCGGAACAAATCAATCAGAAAGAATTTGTAAAAGAGCGAAAAATAAAAGACGGTTCAAAGAAACTACTTGACAACAATGGAAAAGAAGTACTAGACAAGGATGGTAAAGTAATCATGGTCGACAACTTTAGAAATGTGACCGTACGCATTTATGAATTCAGACAGTTTAAATCTTGCCAAATTACGGCCATAGTTGATTATGTTAGCTACCAAGACAACCGCCTTTTACAATCATTTCCTTTGACCGCTGAAAATGTCTTTGAAAACATTTACTCTAAATACAAAGGAGACAAACGTGCCTCAGATGATAATTACTATTCGTATTTTGACAATAGCAGGTTGCTTTTCCCAACCAATGAGCAAATGATTTATGATACTGCTGAAGATTTAAAAACTAAAATTAAAAACATAATTAGCAGAAATCCATTTAGAAATTAATCGATTTACAAACTCCTTTAGCGACCAATTCCTCAAGGAGTTTTTTTTTGAAATACAACAAAGCATTAAAATTTTGTTAGAAAGCATAAAATTAGTTTTACGTAATAGAAAATAGTGTACTTTTGCAGTAATGAATAATACAATTTTAAATATTAATCCGATCTCTCGGACAATCAAACCTACTACTTCACCCGAAGTACGGATGCTATTAGTATAGTTTCCAAAGTTGTTTTGTAAATATTTCTATTCATTTATTATTTTACCATTTTGAAATCACATTTATTTTTCATTGGAGTAATATCTTCCAAATTCATTATACCCTTTAAATTATTCTATTGTTGCTCAACTAATTGGACTATAAATTCGTATTTTCGTTTTTTTATTCAAGGAAACAAAGAATGTATTTTAAAACCAACTTACAAATCATTTTTTAACTCAAAAATTCAACTCTTGTAATGAATATCTCTATTATTATAGCCCAGGAAGAGCATTATAAGTACGCACAAGTAATTTGCGATACTATAGAATCATCCGCCTTATTGAGAGGAACGGGAATTGCAAAAAGAACTCCTGAATATATCCTAAAAAAAATGGAAAATAAGGATGCCGTTATCGCTTTAGACAATGGTACTTTTGCAGGCTTTTGTTATATCGAAAGTTGGCAAGACAGCAACTATGTTGCTCATTCCGGGTTAATCGTGCATCCCGATTACAGAAATTTAGGTTTGGCCAAAAAAATTAAATCGAAGGTATTTGATTATTCTTTGAAAAAATATCCGAACGCAAAAGTATTCGGAATCACAACAGGTCTTGCGGTAATGAAAATCAATTCTGAACTAGGGTACAAACCTGTACCTTTTTCTGAACTGACAACTGATCCAAGTTTTTGGAAAGGATGTCAAACTTGCACTAATTATGAAATCCTAAAGAGTAAAGAGAATAAAATGTGTTTGTGTACTGGGATGCTTTATGACCCTAAAGAAAAAGCTAAAGTTCCGCCGAAACATCTATTCAATGTCCGGATTTGGAATCGATTGAAAAAAATTAAACAAGCCCTTTTCTTAGAAGACTAATTTAGAATAAAAATAAAAACATAATCTGCTAAAGGCCTTAAGCCAATAGCCCATAATAGCTCAAAAAAATGAAAAAAGTTGTATTAGCATATAGTGGAGGTTTAGATACCTCATATTGCCTTAAGTATTTAAAAAACGAAAAAGGATATGAAGTTCACACCATATTGATCAATACTGGAGGTTTTGATGATGCCGAATTAAAAGCGATTGAAGAAAGAGCCTACGAATTAGGAAGCGCAAAACACGCTAACCTAACGATTGTAGACAGATATTATGAGAAAGCAGTTAAGTATTTAATTTTTGGAAACGTCTTAAAAAATAATACGTACCCATTATCTGTAAGTGCCGAGCGTGTTTTTCAAGCTATTGAAGCAATTAAATACGCAAAATCTGTAGGTGCAGAAGCTATCGCTCATGGAAGTACAGGTGCTGGAAATGACCAAATTCGTTTTGATTTAATTTTCCAAACTATTGCTCCCGAAATTGAAATCATCACTCCTATCAGAGACTTGAAATTATCAAGACAAGAAGAAGTAGATTATTTATCAAAAAATGGAGTACACTATTCTTGGGAAAAAGCACAATATTCTATCAACAAAGGACTTTGGGGAACAAGCGTTGGAGGAAAAGAAACTTTAACATCTAATCAAGCACTTCCTAACGAAGCTTATCCTTCACAATTGCAAAAAGAAGGAGAAGAAAAAGTGACATTAACCTTTGAAAAAGGAGAATTGGTGGAGATTAATAATATCAAAAAATCACCAATCGATAATATTGTAATTCTTGAAAAATTAGCAAACGCATTTGCTATTGGTAGAGATACACATGTGGGTGATACGATTATTGGAATTAAAGGAAGAGTCGGTTTTGAAGCTGCTGCTCCGCTAATTATTATAAAAGCACATCATTTATTAGAGAAACACACACTTGGTAAATGGCAACAATACTGGAAAGAGCAACTAGGAAACTGGTACGGAATGTTGTTTCATGAAGGTCAATTTCTTGATCCTGTAATGAGAAATATCGAAGCTTTCCTTGAAGATACTCAGAAAACAGTAAACGGAAAAGTTATCGTTTCTTTAAAACCGTATCACTTTACGCTTGACGGAATTGAATCAGATAATGATTTAATGAATACAGGTTTTGGTCAATATGGAGAAATGAACAATGCTTGGACATCAGACGATGCAAAAGGATTTATCAAAATACTTGGAAATGCCCAAAACATATTTTCATCTGTAAACAATGAAACTTACGACTAATTATAAGTTGATTTATTTTATTGAATTTAAAAATTTAAATTAAAGTTATGAAAATAAAGTTTTTTTTATTGCTTCCATTGTTTTTACTGTTTTTTGGATGTACTAGTGACGATGACAAAACCGCTGAAAAAGAAACATTGAAAAATGTTACTTATGAAGTATTATTATATGAATTTACGCCTGACACAGGTAATAATTCGTCTCGTTTTCATTACGAAATAAAGTATAGTAACCCTAACAATATGGCTGTGAAAGGTTTTTCTAGAATAACTTCGGATTATGATGGGCAAATTTTAACTCCTATCAAAAGAGTTCCCCCTTATATTGAAATTGCTGCAAATTCTAACTTTACAGAGGTTTTTAATGTTGAATCGGCTTTTAATCCAGCATTAGGAACTATAAATTCAATAAAATTAGTATCTGTTGAATTCATTATTGTAGAATGATTAATAAAACTAAAACAGATTGATTTTAGTTTAATAAAAAAATAAAAGATTATGATTAATATTGGAATAATAGGCGGTTCAGGATATACAGCAGGAGAATTAATTAGAATTCTGATGTTTCATCCTCATGCAAAGCTTGATTTTGTTTACAGCACTACCAATGCTGGAAAACCATTATCAGTAGCGCACCATGATTTGATGGGCGATATCGAAATGAACTTTACAGATACTGTTAATCCTAATGTTAACGTAGTTTTTCTATGTTTAGGCCACGGTAAATCGATTTCTTTTTTAGAAAACAATCAATTTGCAAGCCATACTAAAATCATCGATTTAGGGAATGATTTCAGATTGACAAAAGACAATCAATTTGAAGGGAAATCTTTTGTTTACGGTTTGCCTGAATTGAATAAATCCAATATTAAAAACGCACAATATATCGCAAATCCAGGCTGTTTTGCTACTGCAATACAATTGGCTTTATTACCTCTTGCAGCTGAGGGCTTATTAAATAGTGATGTACACATCAACGCTACAACGGGAAGTACAGGCGCAGGAGTCAGCCCATCAGCAACAACACATTTCAGCTGGAGATCGAATAATATGTCACATTACAAAGCATTCGACCATCAGCATTTAGGTGAGATTAACCAAAGTGTAAACCAACTGCAAGCTAATTATACAAACGAATTGATTTTCGTACCAAACAGAGGAGATTTTTCCAGAGGAATTTTTGCAACTCTTTACACTACTGTAGAAGAAAGTTTAGAAGATTTGCTTGCCAAATATCAAGCTTTTTATAAAGATCAGCCGTTTGTAACCGTAACCACTACTGATATCAATATGAAACAAGTAGTACAAACGAACAAATGTATTATTAGTTTAATGAAAAAAGGAAACCGGATACTTATAACTTCAGTAATTGATAATTTAGTAAAAGGTGCATCTGGTCAAGCCGTTCAAAACATGAATTTAATGTTTGGACTTGATGAAACGACTGGATTGCATTTGAAACCATCTGGATTCTAAAAAAGTTTAATCGGTGAATCGTTTAATAGATTAACCGAATAAGCGATTAAACAATTAAACAAAAAATCAAAATGAACTTATTTGACGTTTACCCATTATATAATATTACTCCTGTAAAAGCATTAGATTGCACAATTACAGACGACAACGGAATTGAATATTTAGACTTATACTCTGGTCACGGAGTAATTTCTATTGGACATACACAACCGGATTATGTTGCTAAAGTTAAAGCACAATTAGATAAAATCAGCTTTTATTCGAATGCAATTCAGAATCCACTGCAAGTGGAGCTAGCTGATAAACTAGGAAAAGCTTCTGGCTTGACTGATTATAGCTTATTTTTATGTAGCTCTGGGGCTGAAGCCAATGAAAATGCTTTAAAACTAGCTTCTTTTCATAGTAATAAATCTAGAGTTATTGCTTTTAATAATTCTTTCCACGGAAGAACATCAGCAGCTGTTGCAGCAACAGATAACAAGAAAATTGTTGCTCCATTAAATGCACAACAAGCTGTAACTTTTTTACCATTGAACAATATTGATTTGGTAGAAACCGAATTACAAAAAGGAGATATTTGTTGCGTAATCATCGAAGGAATTCAAGGTGTTGGTGGACTTGACGAAGGAACGACTGCGTTTTTTCAAGCTTTGGAAAAGGCATGTAAAGCTCACGATGTTATTCTAATCTTAGACGAAGTACAATCTGGATACGGAAGAAGCGGGAAATTCTTCGCTTTTCAACATCACGGAATCAATCCTGATATTGTTACTACTGCCAAAGGTATGGGGAACGGTTTCCCTATTGGTGGTGTACTAATTTCTCCAAAATTTACTGCAAGCTACGGACTATTAGGAACAACTTTTGGCGGAAGCCACTTGGCCTGTGCCGCCGGAATCGCAGTTTTGGATGTAATTGAAAATCAAAAATTAATAGATAATACAAATACCGTTGCTAATTACTTTTTTGAAGCCATCAAGCAAGTACCGGAAATCATCAAAGTAAAAGGAAGAGGATTGATGTTAGGAGTCGAATTTGATTTTGATGTTAGCGCATTGAGAAAAAAGATGATTATCGAGAAACACATCTTTACTGGCGGTGCCAACAATAAAAATTTATTGAGAATTCTTCCTCCACTGACAATTACAACTGAAGCAATAGATACATTTATCGTTGCATTAAAAGAGTCATTGGCAGAATTGAAATAATATTTTTAACAAATAAGTCATTTAAGCTTCTTAAACTTATATGACTTATATGTTTCATTTTTATCCAAAAAGAAATTTAAAACGATGAAAACTTTATTACCAATAGAAAAAAGAAATGCCGTTTTAAGTCGAATGGCTGTCCTTCTTGAACAAGAAAGAGCAACTATAAAAACCACAAACCAGCAAGATCTTGCTAACTATTCTGGTGATGATCTGGCTATGGAGAAACGTCTACTTGTTGACGATAATAAGATTGACGCAATGATTTTATCGTTGCAACAATTGACAAGTCAAGACGATCCTGTTGGGCAAGTTCGTTTTAATTTTACACATGATAACGGATTAAAAATCAGCAATAAAACAGCTGCCTTTGGTACAATTTTAATCATTTATGAATCCAGACCGGATGTTACTGTTGAAGCGGGCGGAATTGCTTTCAAATCAGGAAATAGAATTTTGCTGAAAGGTGGAAAAGAGTCTTTACTTTCTAATTTAAAAATTGTAAGTCTTTGGCATCAAGCCTTAACAGATAGTGAAGTTGCTACTTCTTGGGTCGAATATTTGAATTATGACCGTACTGAAACGCAAGCTTTTCTTGAAAAACCAACACAGAAAGTTGATTTAATAGTTCCGCGTGGTGGTGAAAACCTGATTAACTTCGTTAAGAAACACGCTACTTGTCCAGTAATTGTAAGCGGTAGAGGGAATAATTTTGTATATGTAAACAAGGAAGCCGATTTAGATAAAGCTTTATCGATTATCATTAATGGGAAAACCTCAAACATTTCAGTTTGTAATGCCTTAGATAAAGTTCTAATTGACACTAATCTGGAAAACTGGGAGGCTTTCGCCCAAAAAGTAATAACCGAATTACAACAAAGAAACGTTTTAGTTTTGGGAGACGAAAGTATTGCAAAAGCGACTAATGTTCCGCAAATTGAGTCAGATTTGATTTGGCACGAAGAATTCTTAGATTATAAAATCGTAATTGGAACAACCAATTCTGATAAAGAAGCAATTGAAAAAATAAATAAATATTGTGGCGGGCATTCGGCTTCAATAATCACTAAAAATGATACTGTTGCACAAGAATTCATGGAAAATGTGGATACAGCAGCAGTGTATCAAAATGCATCAACACGGTTTACTGATGGAGGTCAATTGGGTCTTGGTGGTGAACTCGCCATTAGCACAGATAAATTACACCAAAGAGGACCAATAGGTTTGCAACACCTAGTTACTAATAAATGGTATATTTACGGAGAAGGACAAATTAGGTAGTTCGCGTTAATCAGTGTTCAGTATTTAGTTTGAGAAAATAGAAATTACACTTTAAATACGAATAACAAACATACGGCTTTGCGAACTTTATATTTTTATAGATAAAAAAGGAAAATTCTTTGTGCCCTTTGCGGTTAAAAGTAAACACATAAAAAACCCTTTGTGGTTAAATACAATGGCTAAAAAAAGAATATTACTAAAAATAGGTACAAATACATTAACCCGAGAAACCAATCATATTTCGAGAGGAAAGATCGAAGATATCGGAATGCAAATAGCTGCTTTAAACGAGGAATATGAGTTTATCATTGTGAGTTCAGGCGCTATCGCTGCTGCAAAACAGTTTGTAAAACTAGAGAGTAAAGGGAAGGAAATAGTGGTTAAACAAGCATTGGCTTCTATTGGGCAACCGCATTTAATGCGGATTTTTCACGAAAACTTTAGTGATTTAGGATTACTTACTTCACAGTGCCTACTATCCTACTCTGATTTCGAAAAAGACCAATCAAAAGTAAATATTGTCAATACAATCAATATATTAGTTGAGAATAATTACATTCCTATTATTAATGAAAATGATACCGTTGCAACCGATGAAATCCGATTTGGTGACAATGATAAATTAGCGGCACTAGCAGCTGTTCTATTAAAAGTAGATATATTAATCATTGCAACCAATACAAATGGAATTTACACTAAATCATCTATCCATGATATAGAACCTGAGACTATTACTTTAGTTACAGACCTACAATCGCTTGACAAAGAAATAGGTGACACTAAATCATCACAAGGAACGGGTGGAATGCAATCTAAAATTGAAGCGGCAGCAATTGCAAAAGCAGCTAATATCGAGACTTGGGTTGTGAATGGTTTATATGATAATTTCATTTTGAATGCCATACAAAATAAGATTCCATTTACTAAAATTACATAAAGATGAATTACGTATCAATACAAAACATAGACTCCCTATCAGAATGGGTGAAATCGGCAATTAAAATTAAGAACAAGCCGCTTAAAAATAAAAAATTAGGAAAGAACAAAACTTTAGGAATGTTGTTTTTTAATCCAAGTTTAAGAACCCGTTTGAGTACGCAAAAGGCTGCTTTAAATTTAGGAATGAATGTCATGGTTATGAATTTTACCAATGAAGGTTGGACACTAGAATTCGAAGATGGAGCTATCATGAATCAGGGCGCTTCAGAGCATATTAAGGAAGCTGCAGAAGTGGTGTCTCAGTATTGCGACATCATCGCTATAAGAGCCTTTGCTGGATTGGTAGACAAAGAAAAAGACAATGCCGAAACTGTAATGGCCGGATTTTTAAAATATGCTACCGTGCCTATAGTGAACATGGAAGGTGCAACAGGACATCCTTTGCAATCCCTTGCTGATGCAATTACCATGGAAGAGTTTAAAACAGAACACAGACCAAAGGTAGTTTTATCTTGGGCTCCACATCCTAAAGCTTTACCTCAGGCTGTAGCCAATTCCTTT
This sequence comes from Flavobacterium sp. Arc2, assembly GCF_041431385.1. Lineage (NCBI taxonomy): Bacteria > Pseudomonadati > Bacteroidota > Flavobacteriia > Flavobacteriales > Flavobacteriaceae > Flavobacterium > Flavobacterium sp. Arc2. The sequence continues at coordinate 150,743 of NZ_JASMRH010000008.1, forward strand.
GTGGAAATGATGCAGTTACAAGATGCAGAATTTGTCATCACACACCCTGAAGGCTACGAACTAAATCCAGAAATCACTAAAGGATCTAAGATTGAATACGATCAGAATAAAGCATTTGAAAATGCCGATTTTATCTATACTAAAAACTGGAGCAGTTATAGTGACTATGGAAAAATCACTAATTCTGATCCAAATTGGACAGTAACAGCAGATAAAATGAAACTAACTAATAATGCCAAGTTCATGCACTGTTTACCTGTGAGACGTAATGTGATTGTTACAGATGAAGTGTTAGATAGTGAAAATTCAATTGTTATTGAACAGGCTAATAATAGAACCTATGCAGCACAATTAGTATTGCAAAAAATATTAAAAAATGGACAATAAAAAATCCGTTACCGTAATCAAAATTGGAGGAAACATAATTGATGATCCAAAAGAGCTACAACAGTTTCTAACTGATTTCTCAAACATTGAAGGCTATAAAGTACTTGTTCATGGTGGCGGAAAATCAGCTACTAAAATGGCAAAAAGTATTGGTTTAGTTCCACAAATGATTGACGGACGACGCATTACAGACGCGCCCATGCTTGATGTTGTAGTGATGATTTATGCTGGTCAAATCAATAAAAACATTGTAGCACAATTACAAGCTCATAATACTAATGCTATGGGTTTTTCTGGAGCGGATGGAAATTTAATCCAATCTGATAAAAGAAACCATCCCACCATCGATTACGGATTCGTAGGCGATGTAACATCAGTAAATACTTCGCTATTAGAAACTTTACTTTCTAGCGGAATCGTTCCTGTTTTTTGTGCGATTACCCATGATAAAAATGGGCAGTTATTAAATACAAATGCTGATACGATTGCTAGTGAACTAGCTATTGCCCTATCAGAAGTCTTTGACGTTACTTTGAATTACTGTTTTGAAAAACCAGGTGTTTTATTCGATTCTGAAGATGATTCATCAGTAATAGCAAATATGAATTCCGATTTATATTCGAAATTAAAAGAAGAAAAAGCCATTCATTCTGGGATGATTCCAAAACTGGATAATTGCTTCAATAGCTTGTCTAAAGGAGTTCAAAAAATACGAATTGGTCACCATAGCATGTTGCAAAACAATGATGCTATTTGCACAACAATAGAACTATAAAATGTTAAGCATAAATTTCGCAGATTAGCACAAATTAATCTGTGCTAATTTGTTTAATCTGAGTTAAAAATTCACAATAAATGAAAAACATCGAAATCCTTACACAAGAAGCCATTTCACTTTTAGAAGCACTAATCGAAACTCCTTCCTTTTCAAGTGAAGAAGATAAGACTGCGATACTACTAGAAAACTGGTTCAATTCAAACGATATCCCTTTCAAAAGAGAAAACAATAATGTTTGGGCCTACAATAAGCATTTTGATGCCGCTAAACCTACCCTACTTTTAAATTCACACCACGACACGGTAAGACCCAATCAAGCCTATACTAACGATCCATTTAATGCTTTTGTAAAAGAAGGTAAATTATTTGGTTTAGGCATTAATGATGCAGGTGGTTGCTTGGTTTCTTTGCTCGCTACCTTTGTCCATTTTTATGCTAAGGAAAATTTACCTTATAACATTGTAATTGTTGGCTCTGCCGAAGAAGAAAGCAGCGGAAAAAAAGGCTTAAATAGTGTACTGAAACATTTACCAGAACTAGAATGTGCTATCGTGGGCGAACCTACTTTAATGCAATTGGCCATAGCCGAAAAAGGTCTATTAGTCTTAGATGTGAAAGTAAAAGGAACGCCAAGTCACGCTGCACATCAAAATGACGATAATGCGATTTACAAATCGATTCCAGTGATGGAATGGTTTAAAAACTATACATTCGAAAAAATATCAGAGCAATTAGGCCCTGTAAAGATGACCGTTACCCAGATCAGTGCTGGAAAACAACACAACGTGGTACCGTCAGAATGTGATTTGGTTATCGATATTCGTGTCAACGATTGCTATACTAATCACGAAATTTTACAAATCGTAAAAGACAATGTAAACGCAGAGATTAGCCCACGCTCTATGAATTTAAGTTCCTCTTCTATTCCAGAATCGCACGGATTAGTGCAGGCCGGAATTGCTTTAGGACGCACAACATATGGCTCTCCTACCCTTTCTGACCAATCCGTTCTGAGCTGTAAATCATTAAAATTAGGACCTGGAGATACGCTGCGGTCCCACTCCGCAGATGAATTTATATATGTGAATGAAATCGAAGAAGGAATCAAACTATATATTAAAATACTGGGAGATTTTTTAAAACAATAGAATGATTAGGAGCAATTTCCCGCTATTCATTGCAATCTTTTTATTTTTAAAGACAAAATAAAAAGGATTTTCATTTCTATCGGGGCTACAAATAATAAGTACAGACAAGTTGCGACTTGTCCCTACGAAACAAAAAAACAATACTATGAAACTTTGGGAAAAAGGAATACCTACTGATAAACAAATAGAACAATTCACTGTTGGTAACGACAGAGATTTGGATTTGGTTCTAGCTAAATATGATGCTTTGGGCTCTATTGCTCATGCAAAAATGCTGGGCCAAATTGGTTTACTGACAAACGCGGAAACCGAATCATTGGTAACGGCTTTGGAAAAAATTATTATTGATGTAGAAAAAGGGAATTTTGTAATCGAAGATAGTTTTGAAGACGTGCATTCTAAAATCGAATATATGTTAACGGTAAAACTAGGTGATGCCGGTAAAAAAATTCATACTGCCCGTTCCCGTAACGATCAAGTATTAGTAGACGTGCATTTGTATTTAAAAGACGAAATTAAAGTCTTAAAAGAACAAGTAAGAACCTTGTTTGATTTAATGATGGAATCAGCAGATAAGTACCAAAACGTATTGTTACCTGGATATACGCATTTACAAATCGCAATGCCATCTTCTTTCGGAATGTGGTTTTCTGCTTATGCCGAGAGTTTAATTGACGATATTACAATGTTGAATGCGGCATTAAAAATTGTAGATCAAAATCCGCTGGGTTCTGCTGCTGGTTACGGAAGTTCGTTCCCAATAGACAGAACGTTTACTACAAAAGAATTAGGTTTTGAAACCTTGAAATACAATGCAGTAGCTGCCCAAATGAGCCGTGGAAAATCAGAGAAAATTTTAGCTTTTGCCATGAGTAGTGTTGCCGCTACCCTATCTAAATTTTCTATGGATGTGTGTTTATATATGAGTCAGAATTTTGATTTCATTACATTGCCAGCGCATCTTACCACAGGTTCTAGCATTATGCCACACAAGAAAAACCCTGATGTTTTCGAATTAATTCGAGGAAAATGCAACAAGATTCAAGCCTTGCCATACGAAATCACTTTAATTACTAATAATCTTCCCAGTGGCTACCATAGAGATCTACAGTTATTGAAAGAAGGATTGTTTCCAGCAATCCAAAACCTGAAAGCCTGCTTGGATATTGCCATTTTCTCTATAAAAGATATCAAAGTAAAAGACAATATTTTGTCTGATAAAAAATACAATTACTTGTTTACCGTAGATACTTTAAACGAAATGGTTGTTGCTGGAATGCCTTTTAGAGATGCTTATAAAGCCGTAGCCGAACAGTTAGAAAATGGTACTTATGAATCTCCAAAAGAGACCAAACATACTCATGAAGGAAGCATAAATAATTTATGTTTAGCAGAGATTAAGGATAAAATGAACAAAGCATATTAAAAATAGTACAACTACTAGTCTCACAACTATTTTAAAAATTCATTCTTTAAGAATGGATTTTTTTTTTACAAAACTTTTAAATTATTTTCGAACAAACTAAAGTAAGTACAAGAAACTAATACATTATACATATATTTGAATAGTAGCCATTTTAAATTAGAAGTATGATACCCACAGAAGAAAAAGCAACCCAAGGCCTTTTTGAGAAAAAATTAATATCGGATACTCAATTCAAGCAAGTTAAAGCATATCGAAGTTTGGAAATTTTTTCTCTAAATGCCGAGTTAAAATTGTTTCTATATCTGTCCGTTTTATCCTTTACTACAGGAATTGGGATTCTGATTTATCAAAATATTGATACTATAGGTCATATTGCTATTTTATCTTTATTATTAGTAGTAACGGTTATTTGTTATTACTTCAGTTTTAAAAATAGCACTGGATTTCAAAAAGGAGAAACTAATTTTGAAAACCCAATCTTTGACTACCTCATTCTTGCTGCTATTCTTTTGACTTGTATTTTTATAGGCTATTTGCAATTTCAATACACAGCTTTTGGCACCCATTATGGGTTAGCAACTTTAATTCCCACAGTAATCGGACTCTTTTGTGCCTATTATTTTGATAACAAAAGCATCTTATCCATAGCAATCACTGGTCTTGCTGCATACGTCGGTTTATCGGTTAGTCCACAATCACTGCTTAATAATGATTTTTACGAAACGAATACACTAAGTTATTCGGCGATTGCCTTGGGAATCATACTTGTTCTTTGGTCCATTTACAGTAACCAAATTGCATTAAAAAAACATTTCACCGTAGTGTATTTGACTTTTGGGTTACACCTTATTAGTATTTCCTGCATCAATAATTTATTTAAACCCTACTGGTTTGTATTCTTTCTGTTTTTAGCTGCTGCCTTGTATTATTTTTACACATCCAGCTATAAAGTCAAATCTGTTTCTCTTTTTGTTTTCACTATCGTATATGCATATATTGGGGTTAATATTATTTTATTCAAAGCCATAGCACTTCTAAATATTGATGAGTTTTTAATTTCTTTCTTCTTTTTTGTACCCTTTTATTTCATAATTTCTATAATTCTATTTATTCGCCTTATTAAAAAATTCAATAAAGACAGCACCGATGATAGTATACGATAAAGTAGAATTAGAAAACTTAGCTCTAGTGGAAGAAGCACATTCTTTAAAAGAAGCAGGCTTCGTAGATAGTAACCAATATGACGCCATCAAAAAAGAACTAGTAATCCCTAAAAGTTATAATAACCTACTCATTAGAGCGGCGTTTTTCTTATTAGGTGTTTTTTTATATTCTTCTATTTGTGGTTTCTTAACTTTAATTAGTGCTGAAGCACTAGATGAAAATTTTAAAATTATTGTATTTCTGTCCGCTATTATTGGTTTTGTAGGGGCAGAAGTTTTAACCCGCCAAAAATTTTACGGTCATGGCTTAGATGATGCGTTTATATTAGGATCCCAATTGACTTTGGCAATAGCCATAGGGCTTTTCACAGATGGAAACGAAATAGTAATTGCTTCATTTATAACGTTAACCGCTTTAATGAGTTATCTCCGTTATTTGCATCTCTCCATGGCACTACTATTTTGTTTCGCATTAACCGCTACGCTAACATACGCTATGTTTGAATTGGGTAATACAGGAAAAACGGTTTTGCCTTTTATAATGATGTTATTTGCTGTAGCACTCTATTTTTTAACCAAAACAACAGTACCAAAATTAGCAAACCCTTTTTATCACAAAGGAATTTCTTTAGCGAATAGTTTCAGCCTGATACTCTTTTATCTTTCTGGAAACTATCTTGTAGTAAGAGAACTTTCAGTTGTACTACTTGGTGCAGCCATTGCTCCAAATAGTGATATTCCGTTCGCACTATTCTTTTATGGTTTTACCTTTGTCGTACCCGTGTTCTATTTAGTTTATTCTCTATTAAAAAAAGAAAGAATAATGCTATGGATTGGATTCTTAACCTTTGGTTTCTCTATTTATACCATTCGTTTTTACTATGCTGTTTTACCTATTGAAATTGTCTTAACCACTGGCGGATTACTTCTTTTTGCATTTACTTATTTTGCTATAAAAAAACTAAAAAACAAAGAAACTGGAGTCACTTTTAAGCCTAACCGTTTTACAAAAACAAATGCTTTTTTGAATGCCGAAATATTAATTTCTTCACAACTGGGCTTAAAACCGGAAACTACAACCGAATCAAATATGGAGTTTGGCGGCGGTGGTTTTAGCGGTGGCGGTTCTGGTGACAGTTTTTAAATATAAAACAAAGAATTCAGTACTAAAATTAATGATTAGCGGCTTAACGTTTGTGCTTTCTACTCAATTTGCGATTGCTACTATTTTTTTATGCTTGGTAAAAACGTGTGTTTACTCTGTGAGTCTTTGCAAAAAAACATTCACAGCACTAAAGTTATTCAATTTCAATGGTACTATAGCCAGCTCCCGTGCGAACCAGCTTAATTTTGGTTCCAATACGGTCTTTTAATTCTCCTACGTGAGAAATAATCCCGATGGATTTATTAGACTCGTTTTGCATATTTTCAAGAATGCTAATAGCTTGATCTAAAGATTCTGGGTCTAAAGAGCCAAAACCTTCATCTATAAATAGCGATTCAATTGAGACATTACGAGCTGCTAAATCAGATAAACCAAAAGCGAGAGCTAAACTCAATTTAAACGTTTCACCACCAGACAAAGAGCTAACAGAACGTTTTGTGTTTCCCATATAGGTGTCAATAACTTTTAATCCATCAGAGTCGTTTGTGGTGTCTAATAAATAACGATCTGAAAAACCTATTAAACGCTGGTTCCCATATTCTAATAACTGCTTTAAGGTTAAATCTTGAACAAAATTTGAGAATTTCTTACCCGTAGCATCACCAATTAATAAGTTCATTTTACTCCAAAGCGCCAAGTCTTTTTGTAAACCATCTAATATTTTCTGACTTTCTTTAAGCTTTTCTTTATTTTGAATATCAATTTCAATTTTGTTTTCTTGATCCCAAATATGTTTATTCAATACCGCTATTTCGGCTACTATTTTTGGTAGCGAAATAGTTATTTCTTCTAATGTAATTGACGCATCATCTAATTTTTTCTCTTCTTCTAATGATTTGTCAATAGCTTTTTTATTGGTCTCTAAACGAATTTCATTCTCCACTAACAGCTGCAAACTTTTACGAAGCTGACTAGCCGTACTTTCGTCTAGTATTTTTGCTTTTAATTCTTCTAAAGAAGCAATTCCTCTTTGTTGAAGTTCAGGTAAAAGACTTACTAGCAACCGTTCTTTTTCAGTTATTGTTTCTGTTTTACTTTTTTGGAAGTCGGTTAACTGCTCTTTCAAACTCTTTATCGTAGAAGTACAAGAGCTAAAATCGTTGCTTACTTTACTAACCTCTGTAGTGATGTCTTTTCGGTCATAAACTAATAATAACGCTTGTCTAGCCTCACTATACCCCTGTTTTAAAACCGAATAATCACTATATAATTGTTGCATTTCATTAAAAACAATCTTGGCTTTAATGTAATTTTCAAGTTTATCAAGCTCTTTTAACTCTTGTTGGAAATCAGTCGCATCTTGCTGCCATTTTTCAAGACTGTCTTTGGTAGTCCATTTTAACTGATTGCACAATTCGGTTATCTTGTTTTCTAAAGTTTTGAATTCCGCGATCCTATTTTCTATCGCTTCAGTCTCAGTTGCAGTTATCTTCTGCAAACTTCGACGCTTTACTTCATTTTCAAGCAATGCTTTTTTCAAATCTTCTAATTGCTTTGTCAATGATTGAAAATTTTCTTCCAATGAATTCACCAAAGTTTCTGATAGCTCCTGCGCATATGGATGTGTTTCAGAACCACACAACGGACAAGCTTTTCCGTCTTTTAATTCATGGCGGTGTTCGTCTAAACTTTTGCGTTGTTTCCAGTCATCAAGTTCTTTTTTTGCCTTTTCGAACTTTGGCAACAAACTTTCTAATGTTTCACTTTGTAATTTCCCTGAAGCAATTAACACCTCTATTTCCTCTTGTTGCTTCTTGATTTTAAGTTGCAACTCCCCTATTCCTTTACTTTTTTCGTCAAATAATTTTCTGTCTCCAATTAACTGATTCGCTGGTAACATCAGTCGTGTCAAATCATCTTTTTTTGATCTAACTGCATCAACAGAAGTAATTCCTTTTCGAGTAATTTCGGTATTAATTATAGTTAACTCGGACTGTATTTGATCTGATAACGTATCGTTTATGGTTAATGATATTCCGTATCCATTAAGTTCATTACGTTTATCTTCTATGCGTTGCGACTGTTGTTTGGCTTGAGATAAGCTGTTTTTTTCGGCTTCTTGTAATGCTAAAACACGATTTCTAAAGTCCGTTATTTCGTCTTCAAATTTTTCAGCATTAACTTCTTTTTTTACTAATGTACTAGCTAACAAAACCAACTCACTTTTTCCTTTTTCTTGTTCGGAAAGTTTAGTAGTACCTACGGCAATTCGCTCTAATAACTCAGCTAATTTTTTTTCGGCATCGGCCACAGCAAGCATTTGCTCTTTAAAAATAACGACGCTATCATGCGTTTTCAGTTGGTTTTCCTGAGGTAAAAATGTCGCTTTATCTTTTGTAAAAGCAGTCCATTCTATTTCATTCGTTTCTTTTAATTTGCTATTTTTAAGAATACTTTCCTTAACTACTTTTTTCTTTCCAAGGGTTTCTTGTTTGATTACATTAACTGCTAGCAACGGTTTTTGCACTAAAATATCTTCTTGAATTTCTTTAACCACTTCGGCAGTTAACAAAACCGTTTCACCCATTTTAATGTTTTGCGTCTTCACAGCATCTTCCACTCCACGAAATCTTTGAAAAACTGACCTTCCAATTTTTCGATAAATAGAAGAACCCGTAATCTCTTCTAACAATGCATTTCGGTCGTCTTTTTTTGCTAAAAGTAATTTCGAAAACTGCCCTTGAGCTAATATCATTGATTGTACAAACTGATTGTAATTCAGACCAATAATACGTTCATTCTCACTAACTACTTCTTGTACTCCAGAAACTAAAATGGCACCCGTGGATCCGTTTATTAATTCTTGTTTTCGTTTATCTAAAGAGCCAGTTCTCGTTCTACGAATCGACCATGACGACAAGTACCGCTCTCCTTTCACTTCATATTCTACTTCGGCATAACAATCTAAAGCATTTTTGGTTAAAATCACCCCTTCGTCCTCAATCACTTTTTCTGAAATAGCTTTATCAATTCTTGGAATCTTATTATACAATGCTAAAGTGATCACATCCAGTAAAGTTGATTTTCCAGTACCAGTAGCGCCTGTAATCACAAAAAGTCCTGCTTCTCCCAGAATACCATTTTCAAAATCAATAGTATGTTCGCCTTTTAAAGCGTGTATGTTCTTAAATTTTATCTTGCAAATTTTCATAGTAAAGTAGTCGTTGTGAGCTATTATTCTGTTATTTCAGAAGTTTGTAATCCCTCTAATATTTCTCTAAAAGCATTAATTAATTCATCTGTATTTTCTAATGAATCGTCTTGTTCTAATCTTTTTTCGAATAATTGAACCGCAGAAAAATCCTTTATATCTTCTCCTTTAGAAAGCAATTTTGAAGTACCTGCAACTTCCGTTTTAAACTTGATACTTCCTTTTAAAATTTGCAATCCGTTTTCTGGTTCTGCTGTTAACAAATCCTCTAATGCTTTAATGTGCGCAATGTTTTCATTGTCTTCTTCAATACTAACTTCAGCGAGATCTGTTAATATGGAATCTGACTGATAATCAGCTATTTTTTTGATAACTTCTTCAACTGTTCCTTTAATACTTAAAAGCTTTCTAAATTTAGGAATTGGTAGTGATTTTATAGTAAATTTATTGTCTTCCAAAGTCAGTATAACGACTTCTTTAATGTCTTTTTTTTCACTAAAGCTCAATGCAACTGGAGAGCCGCTGTAGCGAATATTTGGTTTACCTACCATTTGTGGTCTGTGTATGTGTCCTAAAGCAACATAATGTGGTTCCTCTCCAAAAACGGCTGATGCAACTCCAGCCTGATTTCCTATTTGTATTTCGCGTTCACTATCAGAAACCGAAGCGCCTTGCGCAAACAAATGAGCCATAACAATAAAAGGAGCGTTATCATAATTTGCTTTATAATGTTGGTTCACATTAGCAAAGTAATTTGCAATTCCGTCTTTTATCAATTCTATTTTATCCGTGTATGATTCACCTGGTACGGCATTCCTAATGTCTTTATCCCGTAAAAAAGGAACAGCAGCCACCACCATTTTTTCATTACCTAAAGTAACTTCTACGAATAAATCGGCTATGTTTTCAGGAATACCTCCTACTACTTTTATCTCGAGAATTTCTAATAACTCTTTAGGAGCATTAATAACGTGCGGGGAATCATGATTACCACCCGTCAAGATTACTTTGCATTTAAGTGGTAACAATCGTTTTAAAAACCCATAATATTGTGTCATAGCGGTTTGTGACGGATTTGCTTGATCAAATAAATCTCCCGACATCAATAAAACATTGATATCATTTTCTTGGATACAATTAATTAACCAATCAAAAAAAAGATCCATGTCTTTTGCAAAATCGATTTTTAATAATTGTTTTCCAATGTGCCAATCAGCAGTATGCAAAATCTTTATGCTCATAATTTATGGCTTTTGTTATTTAGAACTTCAGAAAAACAGTAAGTTTCTCAGGTGATTTTTGACCGCGGTAAGCTCAAAAAAAGGGTTGTTCATTTATTTCGTCAAGTAAACAAATTTAACTTATAAAAATTAAAATCAGAGCAAAACTAAACTTAAAAAAGATGCCTTCTTTACGGAAAACCATAAAAAAGACATCTTTTTATATTTGCTAGATTGCTAACTACAACGCGTTATTTGTTTTATTTATTTTCGCTCTAAAATATAATTCGCAAAATAATTCTTGCTATCAGTAATTCTGTCTTTAATTTCAAAGTCGGTTTTGCTCAAAATTTTGTCTAGAATTTCATCATTATACTTTCTGGAAATCTCCATCAATATCTTTTCTCCTTCTTTAAAATGAAAAGTTTTATTAAGTTCAGCTATGTAAACTTGTTGCGCTTTGAGACTAACCAAATAACTTTTGGCAATTCCGTCCTTCTCATCGTATTCTGGCAGATGTTTAAAAGCATCCACTTTAAATTCAGCTCCTAATTCCCTATTTATTCTATGCAGTAAGTTTAGATTAAAAGCAGCTGTAACCCCTTGATTATCGTTGTAAGCAGGAAGTACAACTGACGCTGGTTTTATCAAATCGACACCTAAGAACAATTTATCACCTTCTTGTAAATTATTGCTTAACTTAGAAATAAAATCAGTGGCAACCTTGTCAGACATATTTCCTATATTAGATCCTAAAAACAGAATCACTTTTGGGTGTTGATTTTCTTTCAATGATTCTAATACCTCACAATAATCACCCTGCTTTTTCGTAATTGATAAGCTTGGTAATTGGTTATTTAAATCAGCTTCAAGACTATCTAGTGCATTTTGTGAAATATCTACTGGCATGTAATCAAACTTGTATTTTTCGCGGTTCAATTCTTTCAAAAGCTCTTTAGTTTTTAAACCATCTCCAGCACCAAGCTCAATTAACTCAAAGTAGGTATCCGGTTTTAGCTGCAAAGCTGTTATAATTTTATTACTCTGTTCTTTAAAAATTTCATGCTCTGACCTTGTGACATAATACTCCGGTAAATGCATGATTTTTACAAAGAGCGCATCTCCTGTTTTATCATAAAAATACTTTGAAGGCAATGATTTTTCTAAATTACTTAATCCTTCATCAATATCTTTTTTAAGTTGGTTAATCATACTATTAGCTGAGTCTATTTTTTTAAAAGTTTTTGTCTCTTTCATCTTGTTAGGATATAAATTGTTTAAAATTCAAAATGCTTAAGCATTAACTTAAGGCTTGTTTATGTAATAGGCACTTGTTTTTTTGCAATTATATCTTTAAAAAATAAAAAAATAATGTAACCATATAAAAAACTAAAAGGTAAGGCCATAATTACTAATAAATTACTTATTCCGTTCAATAATTCACTAGTTCCAATGGCGGTAAGTCCAAGTGCAGTTCCTGTAATTATAAATCCCCATACTAGTTTATGTTTCTTTGAGGGGTTTTCATTTCCTTTATCACTAATCATTCCCAACACGAAAATGGCTGAATCAACAGAGTTTATAATTGAAATAAGCACTAATATTCCCGCAATAAAAAAGGTAAGACTGTGCAGTGGAAAATATTCTAGAAAAACAAATAATGAAGTAAAAACATTATTAAATTGCGCCTTATCTATAGTGGTAACAATGTCAAAAGCTGAATTAGCAAAGACTGAAAACCAAATAACAGTAGCTAATGTCGGAATTAAAATTGTTGTAATTAAAAACTCTTTTATTGTTCTTCCTTTAGATATTCTAGCAATAAATATTCCAGTAAAAGGAACCCAAGCCAACCAGAAAGCCCAATAAAAAACTGTCCAGTCTTTCGTGAAATTTTCGGAAGTTTTGTAATTTCCTATAGACAAACTCATTTCAAAAAAATGAATTACATAATTATAAAAAGCTATCGCAGTATGGTAAAAAAAGGTATTAAAATTTAAGAATAAAGCAATAAACAACATAAGAAGTATTGAAAAAGTAAAATCTAAGTCGGCTAAGAATTTAATCGCTTTATTCAAACCCGTAAGCGCTGAATAGGTAGCTATAGATCCAATAAGAATAACCATCGCTAATAGAAAATTGTTGCCATAATCAACTTTAAAAGCATAATTGATGCCGTTTACCACTTGCGCAGTTCCTAATCCTAATGAAGCAATTACACCTGTAATGGTAATTAAAACAATAAATAGTGTAGCTATATATTTTTTGCCTCTACTTTTAGTATAAGGTACAATGGCATCTAGTAAATTGTTAGTTTTCTTCACATAAAGATTATAAGCGACAATTAAACCAAACAGGCTATACATTGCCCAAGGTGTAAATCCCCAATGAAAAAAAGTATATTGCAAAGCCGTTATTTTATTATTAGTGGTTGCAATGGGAGCATTGCTAAAATAATAAACAGGCTCTTGAACTGCACGCAATAATAGTCCAGAACCCATTCCCGTGCTATACAATAAGGCTACCCAACTAAAATACGAATAGGCAGGTTTTTCATTTCCTAAACGTTGTTTTCGTAAAGGTAAAACTAAAATAACTAAAGCGGCAATCACTGTTATTAAGCCTACCCATAAATAATAAGTACTAAAAACCGATAATAAATTCTGGTTTACTTCATTTAGTCCTTGCTTTAATAATTCAGGAGCTAGTAAACCAGTAAAAAAGAAAAATACGCCAAACAATGCTCCATAAAACAATAAGCTATTTGACCTTACATGACCGTATAGTTTTGTAATCAAAATGCTATTCTTTAGTTATTGGTTTTAAATTTTCTAACATAGTAGGAATTAATTCACTCACAGTAGGATGAATGTGAACTGCATCTCTAAAAACCGTGTAAGGTTGTTTTGCATACATTAAATTGGTGATTCCACTTATAATTTCATCACCTCCAACACCTAAAATGCAAGCTCCTAGAAACTGATTTGTTTTAGCATCAATGATCGCTTCCATAAATCCCTTTATTTCTCCTTTTTCTTTAGCACGAGCTACTTTATCCATTGGTCTGTGCGCAATTAAAATATCAAAACCTTTCTTCTTAGCTTCAGCTTTTGTCATTCCTACTCTTCCTAAAGGCGGATCAATAAACAATCCGTAAGTAGTAATTCTATCACTAATTTTTCTTTTTTTATCTCCTAGAATATAGTTCTCTACAATTTGGAAATCATTATACGAAGTATGTGTAAATCCGCCATTTCCGTTGCAATCCCCTACCGCAAAAACACCTTCTACGTTTGTCTTGCAATAATCATCTACAGTAATATAACCTTTCTTTTTATCAAATTCTATTGTCGTATTTTCTAAATGCAACGTATCTGTATTTGGCGAACGCCCAATCGCTAGTAAAACATGAGAGCCTTTAATTTCCTTTTCCTCTCCGTTTATTTTCACCGAAATTCCATTAGTATCTTGAGATAAATTTATTTCTTTAGCATTAAATTTAATTTCAATCTCCTCAGATTGCATAATTTCGGCAACCGTTTCACTTACATTCTTATCTTCTCTACTAATCAGTCGATCGCCGCGTTCAATGATGGTTACTTTACTACCAAAACGCTTAAACATTTGACCGAATTCTAGCCCAATGTAGCTTCCGCCAATAATCAATAAATGCTCCGGTAATTTGGTTAAACCTAAAATATTAATGTTGGTTAAATAATCAACATGCGCATATTCTTCAGGAATAGCTGCCCTTGCTCCTACATTTATAAAAATTTGTTTCGCTGTGATTTTATCCTCGTTAACTGCAATTTCATAATTGGATAAAAAATGTGCTTCACCTCTATAAAGTGTGATATTATCGTTTTCGGCAATACTTTTTTCAATGCCTTCGCGGGAACCATTTACTAAATTATCTTTTCTGGCTTTAATTTTTTCAATATTAGCTTTTGCACCAGCAGGGATTTCGATTCCCATTTCTTCACCATGCATACTATCCCACATTCTGCGTGCGCTAGCCACATAAGCTTTTGTAGGAACACAACCATTATTAACGCAAGTTCCACCTACTAAACTTTTTTCAATAAGTGCTACTTTACCTTTTTTAGATAGGCTAAATGCCAAAGGTATTCCTGCTTGTCCACTACCAATTATTATAAAATCAAACTTTTTCATAACTGCATTTTTAAATTAGAAACTTATTCTTCAACCGAAACATTTTTCCAAAATGCTACGTAATTCTTTATTTCCTTAGCCGCGTCTTTTGGATTGTTATAAAACCAAGCTGCGTTTTCACTAATTTCATCATTTACTTTCAGCGTATAATAAGAAGCCTCTCCCTTCCATGGACAAGTGGTATGATGAGTCGTTTCAGTAAAGTAATCCCTATGAATACTTTCTAAAGGAAAATAATGATTTCCTTCTACAACTATTGTGTTGTCACTTTGAGCAACAACTGTTTTATTAAATATTGCTTTCATACTATTTGTTTTAAATTATTTCGCTAATCTGATTCCGTTGAATTGCCAACGCATATTCGGGTGAAAAAAATTACGGTACGTTTTTCGGCTGTGTCCTTCTGGAGTTGCAACTGAGCCACCTCTAAGAATCATTTGATTAATCATGAACTTGCCGTTGTATTCTCCTAACGCTCCAGGAGATTTATTAAACCCCGGATAAGCAAGGTAGGCACTATTTGTCCATTCCCAGAGTTGTCCCCATTGCAATTGATCACTCGCTATTTCCCACTCAAATTCAGTAGGCAAGCGGCAGCCTTTCCATTGGCTATATGCAAACGCTTCATAGAAACTAATATGCATTACGGGTAAATCAAGAGCCACTTTATCTAAACCGTTCAAGGTATAATTCCACCACTCATTATCTATTTTGTACCAATATAATGGTGCTTCAATTTTATTTGTGTTTACCCAGCTCCATCCTTCATCATGCCAAAAATTAAAATCTTGATATCCTCCAGTCATAACAAATTCTAAATAGTCTCTATTTGCAACTAGTTTATTGCTAATTTCAAAATCACCTACATATACTTTGTGTTTTCCTAATTCATTATCAAAACAAAAAGTACTTTCTTGATGTCCTATTTCGTAGAGTCCCGCTTTAATTTTGATGAAATTCTCTTCTTGCGTTTCTGCTTTAGTTTTAAAACTATTTTCATATACAGGAAATGTGGGTTGATTCCCTAAGATATATTTAATGTCGTAGACTAATAATTCTTGATGCTGCTCCTCATGATTAAGACCTATTTCAATAATAGCTAAGATTTCCTCATTTAGGTTTGTATTTAAAAATGCTACCATAGCATCAGTGACATATTTTCTATACTTATAAACTTCGTTAACAGAGGGCCTCGTCATCAAACCTCTCGAAGGACGTAAAACACGCGTACCCACATTATTATAGTAACTGTTGAACAAAAACGAAAAATCCTCATCGTATACAGTGTAAGCTGTAGCATATTTTGTCAATACAAATTCTTCCCAAAACCAAGTAGTATGTGCTAAATGCCACTTTGGAGGAGATACAAATTCACTCGCTTGAACCGAATAATCTTCGGTAATCAAAGGTTTACACAGCTGTTCTGAATTTTCTCTAACTTTTAAAAAACGATCAATCATAAAGTATTTGATTCTATATTAATTAAACAGCATGTAAGATACGGAAATAACTTTTCTTAAAATTTCATTTGAAAAGGTATCTTTTATAAAATTACTATATCGAACCCAGAATTGCCAACGGTGTAAAAACTAGCAAAACTTGTTTTTACGATTTTTGTAACCACCAATTTTAGTATAATAAACAATGAAGACTAATGCGTTTGAATAATTTATTGCTTCTAAAGATTTAATCAGTCTTTTAAAGTCAATTACAAATAGCAGTAAAACATATTGAAGCAGAGGAATACCTCTAACCACAAGAAAACCTTGTAAAAAGGGGTTTTTAAAATTAAAAAACAGATGTAATTCATTGCGGTTTTAATCTAGCAAACTACATATTCGAAAATTTCAAGCGAGCTTTTTTATTGGTTTTCAATTCTACTTTGTGTACTCTTAGAAGTATTTAAAATAAAAAGCCACGAATTCACTACTTAAATTAATAAGGAATGAATTCGCGGCTTACTTTCTATTCTTTTTAAGAACTATACTTTACCCTTTAAAGCTTCAGCATCAATATCGCTATGAGAAACATCATAAACTGATTTTCCGTTCTTAATCAAAAGCAATTGAGGCGATTGATGCATAACACCAAAACGACTTGCTATTCCATTAGAAATATCGCGGTATGCTATTAAATCTAAAAAATAAGGTGTAACTTTATCTGAGAGATCAAACTCATTTTCAAATTGCTTCAAAGCCATCCTACTAATACTACAGCGTGTGCTGTGTTTGAAAATAACGACTGGCTTTTCATTAGAAAGAGAAATAATCTCATTAAGCTGCTCCAAATCAGTTAAAGCATTCCAGTTCATTTTAGGTCTAGAATCATTTTGTTCCTCTGAGGAACTACTAAAGATATTTTTAAAAAAACTCATATTTTGTCTGTAATTAAGTCATTTTGACTTGGTTATATGATAAAAATCATGTTTTTAACGCCATTTTGTCTGTACTATTGTAATGGAATATAAATTGACTATCAAGTTGTAAAGTTACCAAAATAACTCCAAAAATATAAAACCATGAACATAAATAAATTTACTATTAAATCACAGGAGGCTATCCAGCATTCACAACAGCTAGCTGAAGGCTTTGGTCAACAACAAATAGAAAATGAACATTTATTCAAATCCATGCTTGAAGTGGACGAAAATGTGACACCTTTTATTTTGAAAAAGTTAAATGTAAATGTGCCGCTATTTATCCAAATTTTAGACAGCACGATTCAGAGTTTCCCTAAGGTAACAGGAGGCGAAGTAATGTTATCTAGAACAGCAAATTCTTCTTTGAATGAAGCAGAGAGCATTGCCAAGAAAATGAACGATGAATTCGTTTCAATCGAACATTTAATTCTTGCGATTTTTAATTCTAAAAGTAAGGTTGCCCAAATATTAAAAGACCAAGGCGTAACCGAAAAAGGATTGAAAGCAGCGATTGACGAACTGCGAAAAGGAGAAAGAGTGACTTCGGCTTCTGCCGAAGAAACGTATAATTCATTAAATAAATACGCTAAAAATCTTAACGAACTAGCCAAAGCAGGGAAATTAGATCCAGTAATTGGTCGTGACGAAGAGATTAGAAGAGTATTGCAAATATTAACCCGGCGTACTAAAAACAACCCGATGCTTGTGGGAGAGCCCGGCGTAGGTAAAACCGCTATTGCCGAAGGTTTAGCACATAGAATTGTGGATGGTGATGTTCCAGACAACCTGAAAGACAAAATCGTATTCTCACTAGATATGGGGGCCTTAATTGCAGGAGCTAAATACAAGGGAGAATTTGAAGAACGTTTAAAAGCAGTCGTAAAAGAAGTAACCGCTGCCGAAGGAGATATTGTTTTATTCATTGACGAGATTCATACACTCGTAGGCGCTGGAGGTGGCGAAGGTGCGATGGATGCGGCAAATATTTTAAAACCAGCATTAGCACGTGGAGAACTCCGCGCTATTGGTGCAACCACATTGGATGAATACCAAAAATATTTTGAAAAAGACAAAGCGCTCGAAAGACGTTTCCAGAAAATAATTATCGAAGAACCAGATACTGAAAGTGCGATTTCAATCCTGCGTGGTATCAAGGAGAAATATGAAACACACCATAAAGTACAGATAAAAGATGAGGCAATTATCGCTGCTGTCGAATTATCGCAACGCTACATTACGAACCGTTTTCTTCCAGACAAAGCCATTGACTTAATGGATGAAGCCGCTTCAAAAATACGTATGGAAATCAATTCAAAACCAGAAGAACTAGATGTTTTGGATAGAAAAGTAATGCAGCTCGAAATCGAAATTGAAGCCATTAAGAGAGAAAAAGACGAAAGTAAACTCAAGATTTTAGGAATGGATTTAGCCAATCTAAAAGAAGAGCGAAATGAAATTTATGCCAAATGGAAATCAGAGAAAGATGTTGTCGATAGTATTCAAGCGATAAAAACAGAAATTGAAGATTATAAATACGAGGCCGAAAGAGCAGAGCGCGAAGGAGATTATGGTAAAGTAGCCGAAATTCGTTACGGTAAAATTAAAGAAGCACAAGAGCGTCTCGATGTTTTACAAAAAGAACTAGTCGAAAACCAGGCCGGTGGAAGCTCTCTAATAAAAGAAGAAGTGACGCGCGAAGATATTGCCGAAGTGGTGGCTAAATGGACTGGAATTCCAGTGATGAAAATGCTACAAGGAGAACGTGAAAAGCTCTTGCATCTGGAACAAGAATTACACCAGCGTGTCGTAGGTCAGGAAGAAGCGATTGAAGCCGTAAGTGATGCCGTACGTAGAAGCCGTGCCGGATTACAAGACATGAAAAAACCCGTGGGTACCTTTTTATTCCTTGGAACAACTGGTGTTGGTAAAACCGAATTGGCAAAAGCATTAGCAGAATACCTGTTTGATGATGAAAATGCCATGACCCGTATCGATATGAGTGAATACCAGGAACGCCATAGTGTGAGCCGTTTAGTGGGTGCACCTCCAGGATATGTAGGCTATGACGAAGGCGGTCAGTTAACGGAGGCGGTACGTAGAAAACCCTACTCTGTAATATTATTAGATGAAATAGAAAAAGCACATCCCGATACGTTTAACATCTTGTTACAAGTACTAGATGAAGGTCGATTAACCGACAATAAAGGACGTCTAGCCGATTTTAAAAACACCATTATCATCATGACTTCTAATATGGGAAGCCAGATCATTCAGGAAAAATTTGAAAATTTAAAAGGCAGCATGGAAGAAGCCACAGAGGTCGCAAAAACGGAAGTTCTGGTTTTATTGAAACAAACCGTTCGTCCAGAATTTATTAATCGTATCGATGAAATCGTGATGTTTACGCCATTGACTAGTGCTAATATCACTAAAATTGTTAGCTTGCAACTTAAAAGTGTGACTAAAATGCTTGCACTGCAAGGAATCACTATGGATGCTACTCCTGATGCTATTGCGTATCTAGCCGAGAAAGGTTATGATCCGCAATTTGGTGCCAGACCAGTGAAACGTGTGATTCAAAGAGACGTATTAAACAGCCTCTCTAAAGAAATTCTAGCTGGAAAAATCGCTACGGACAGTATCATACTGCTCGATGCTTTCAACGGAGAATTGGTTTTTAGAAACCAAACGGAGCTAGTAGAATAATTTATTATTTGTTATATTTTTTTGTAGTATAAAACACCAGTCGAAAGGCTGGTGTTTTTTTATGCTGATTTTAAGGAGCAGAAGTAGTCCTTTTAAAAACACCATCCCTCCTGCTATCCTTATCTTTATACCCTCGTTTTAAGAACGAGGACATAAAGGATACCGTTGCTATCAGGGCTACATATAAGGTGAATTGCACTTCAATACCAAAAAGAGTAATTAATAAGAAAAAAAAAAGATAAAAAAAGAATTATATATTTGATGTTATATGCAAGTTGCGTACTACGGTCTTAAAACAAATAGAAAACATGAAAAAAATAACTTTTTTAGCATTATTTGCAACGATTTTAACTTCTTACGGACAGAAATACGGCGATTTAATAAAAAAAGCAGATTCTTCATATGAAGTGAAAAATTATACAATCTCAACAGCCTTTTTTGAAAAAGCATTTAAGACTAAACCTGAGTTAAAAGAAAATTTTTACAATGCAGCTTGCGCTGCATCGCTAGCAAATGACAAAAAGAATTCATTAAAATGGTTGGAAATCGCAATAAATAATGGATTCGATAATTTAAATCATATCAACACAGATTCTGATTTAGATAATGTCCGAAATGAGAAAAAATTCAACAAAATTATTTCAGATCTTCAAAAAAAGACAGAATTAGTGGAAGCAAAATACGATAAGCCATTACAAAAGGAATTACTTGAGATATTAAAAGAAGACCAAGAAATAAGAAATCAGTATTTTTCTGCACAAAAAAAATACGGCTACCAAGGGAAAGAAATGGATAGCTTAGGAAAAATTATGGTTCTAAAAGACAGTTTGAACTTAAAGAGAATCGTAAAAATATTGGATGAAAAAGGTTGGGCTGGGAAAGATGTCGTTGGTCAACAAGCAAACCAAACAGTATTTCTTGTAATTCAGCATTCAAATTTAAAAATCCAACAAAGGTATTTACCAATGATGAGAGAAGCCGTGAAAAAAGGAAATGCAAATTCTGATTCGTTAGCATTGTTAGAAGATAGAGTTGCATTAAGAGAAGGTAGAAAACAAATTTACGGTAGTCAAGTAGGAACAAATCCTGTAACAAAAACTCAATATGTACTTCCTTTAGAAGATCCTGACAATGTAGATAAAAGAAGAGCAGAAGTTGGTCTAGATCCTTTGTCTGATTATGTTAAATTTTGGAATATTGTTTGGGACATAGATCAGTATAAAAAAGATTTACCTGAAATTGAAAAAATGAGTAAGCAGAAAAATTAGATCATTCACTATGCAAGAATCCTTTAGTAAGGTTCTTGTATAGATGCTTTACCAGCTTCATAAATAACTCCTGACTCTGTAATCTCTCCTATTCTAGAATATAATTAGATACGTTTGTAAAAAATACTCTTAGTTTTATTGCTTCAATCCTTGCAATAATTCTTTGTAATTCTTAGCTCATCTCGATGCAGCCTCTGTTTATCTTTTTGATACAAGAACTCCTATATCGTTTATGCGAAGATTTCTGCTTTGTCTAAATGACAAACGTTGCAGAAAACCTTTACAGAGGCATCTTTGCAGGAGATTCAATTTTAGGCGATTTTTAAAATTCTATTAATTGGGATTCCTACTCCTTTTTTTAACACAACACTTTCATCCGTTAATGCCCAAACTGTGGTTTCGACCATTTTTTGTGACAAATCATCTTCAAAGAAAATTTGAATTTTTGAATGTTCTAAATTCCCTAAGGAAAGAGCGCGTTCTAATTCATTTTTTCTTTGGCTAATAGCCATATCGTCTTCTAAGACTTCAGTATGTGGAAATTTTAAAGTTTCTATCTTTTCTTTCTCGATGATCTCAAAATTTATAGTCATAATTATTTAATTTGTATTAATAAATAGCTCCATTGCTTTAGTACACTATCTACATTTATATGGCGATAGTATAACAAATATAAATACATTTTACTTCTTGCTAACTTGTGTTATTATTAATTTAACAAACCTTTAATTACTTTTATATCTTGGCTTCTTTACTTTTTAGCTTTTAATTCAAACGAGCAAGACCAAGAAAAATGGAATAGCTATTTGTACTGAATTAATGTAGCTATTCTAGTCCCTTCTGAATTTGTGCCAGGTCCTACTTTAGCATATAATTTGATACGTTTATGCAAAATGTTCTAAGCATAATTACTTGGTTACTCACAATGACGAAGTTTGAAGAAATTCTTTTTGTGTTTTTTAGCAAATCTCTGAATTTGCTCTATGTATCTTTGTGAAACAAAAATCTTATATGGTCTTCTCTTATTAAAACGATATAAAAAGCAAAAAACTTGTATCTTTTAAAAAACTGCAAGTTTCTCCGTTTCCTTTTTATCTCTTTGTGAAACAAACTACACTAATACCTACTATAAAATGAAAACGAAGTCAAGGATAACATCAATACTAAAAGCGAGTAGTCTGGACTCTTCTATTACTGGGATACAAACTTTTGATTTATCATCCTTAAACGGGACAACTGATCTGGAATTTCAACTACCAACCAACGTGAGATTGGGACATTTAGTAGAAAAAATTGTTTCTGAATTAATTAAATCATCAACTAACTACAAAGTGCGATATGAAAATATACAGATAATTGAAGATAAAAAAACTATAGGCGAAATTGATTTTATTATTGAAGATGAAAATACAGAAAAGTTAATCCATTTGGAATTGGCTTATAAGTTTTATCTGTTTGACCCAAGTATTTCTGCGGAACCAATAAATAATTGGATTGGTCCAAATAGAAATGATTCTTTGAAAGAGAAATTAGAAAAATTAAAAACAAAACAGTTTCCTTTACTTTACCATAATTGTACTAAATCATCGTTTGATACTTTAGCAATCGACACGATTTCTCAAGCAATCTGTTTATTAGTTTCCTTATTTATTCCTTATCAATACAAAGAAACTTTTAGCCCTATATATGAAAAAGCCATAAAAGGCTACTATGTAAACCTTGAATCATTTATTAGCTTGGATAATCCCGAAAAAACCTATTATATCCCTTCAAAAAAGGAATGGGGAATGGATCCATCAGAAAACGAAATTTGGAACCACTTTAATGAAATAAAAAAATATATTCACACAAGTATTAAAGAGAAACAAGCGCCATTGTGTTGGCAAAAACACAAAGATTCCTATTTAGAATTTTTTATTGTGTGGTGGTAGCAGGTTTATTTATGATCATTAAAAAAAAGCAGAACTGACTACTGTAGGGAATTAAAGAAAGGCCTTCTAAAAATATAAAAACTATGAAGATAAAACTAACAATCTGTTTACTGGCACTACTAGTATTTGCATGCAACAAACAAAAAAGCGACGAAACTAAAAGCAACGCTACCTCGACTTCTGTTGATACAGTTCAAGTAATGAAGTCCATTGAGCAAAAAAAACAAATAGCTACAGCATTTTCAAATGAAAATTTTCGCCAAGTAACGGTAGAAAAGATAAATGATAATAAGTTCCGTATACAAGGACAAGCTCAAGTTTGGGAAGCAAACATTAATTGGGTAATTGAGGATGGACATAACGAATTGAAAAGCGGTTTTACAACCACCGACGCTGGCGCACCAAAATGGGGTAACTTTGACTTTACATTTGATATTGAGAAAAAAGAGGAGTTTTCAACGTTAACTCTTATTCTATTTGAAGTAAGCGCAAAAGACGGTATCCGCAACCATGAATTACCAATACCTCTCAATTGACGGCGCAAGGATCTCTGGTAATTCCATTCTGTCGCAAGCATCTGTCTTCTTCTAAAATATGCAAAGACTATAATCTTTACCAATACAAAGCTAACCTTAAAAGAAAGCAAGATATTACCCGCTTTTTGATAGTTATTCCAAGGTTTTACGAACTTCTAAACTCAACTATCCAGAATTAACTAAAAGTCAAAAATAATTTTAATTTTAGATAATTCTACAATTGAAGTAGAATTAAAAATAATGGGGTTCATATAAGAGCCGTTTGGTAAGATTGCGGGGTTTAGTGGAATTACCAATTTATTACTTATCTTCGTTCAGTAGAAAAACTCTGTTGCCTCTCGAAGGCGCGGGAAGTTGAGTCCTACACTATTGAGACAGTGCTAACATCAAGCTTTGTGCCATTAAGTAAAGATGACAAACTCTAATACAAAATGAAAATTACAAAAGACAGTTTCTTTATTTCCGTCATCATATTTACTATTTTAATTTTGATCGTAGTATTCTCGTTAAAGAATATTTATGAGTTAAATAATAATTCTAACAAGGTTATTCATACTTACGAGGTGCAGATGGGTTTGGCTAACAATCTTTCATTGTTAAAAGATATTGAAACTGGTGCAAGAGGTTTTGCCTTGACAGGGAATAAAGCTTATATAGAACCTAATGCTTTGGCTAAGCCAAAAATTAAAAAAAACATTTTGCATTTGCAGAATTTGGTTAAAGATAACCCGATTCAAATAGTAAAACTGGATTCGCTTAAACAACTTATTGATTTAAAAATTGCATCAAGTGTCGAAATTATTAATGTCAGGGAGCAGATTGGATTAAGTGCAGCAATCGAAATTATTTCAACACAGAGAGGAAAACGAATAATGGACGACATTAGAAAACTCTCCTATAACATGGATAAATTAGAAGAACGATCATTAATTGATAAAAATAAAATTGCCGTTGACAGTTATTTCCTTGCCCAACTTTACGTTATTTTAGGAGGCATTATCTCCATATTAATCGCAACTTTTTTAATGATTATTAATAACAAATCCTTAAAACTGAAAAAACATCTCCTGAAATCGGAAGAAGTATTAACCGTAGCATTATCTTCCAAACAACAATTTTTAGCCAATATGAGTCATGAAATCCGCACACCAATGAATGCGATTCTTGGATTTACAAAGATTATGTTAAAAACAGATTTAGCACCTAAGCAAAAAGAATATTTGGATGCTATAAAAACCAGTAGCGATGGATTAATCATACTCATTAATGATATACTGGATTTAGCAAAAGTAGATGCAGGTAAAATGACATTTGAACAAATACCTTTTAAAGTGGAATCTTCAATATCAAGCATGATTCAGGTATTTGATTTAAAAATTAAGGAAAAGAATTTAGAGTTAGTTAAAGAATATGACAAGAAAATTCCAGAAGTGTTAATAGGTGATAAAGTACGTCTACACCAAATTCTTTTAAACCTTTTGGGTAATGCTCTAAAGTTTACATCAAAAGGAAAAATTACCATAGCTGTTCGTTTGTTGAATGAAGATGAAGAGAAAGTAACCATTGAGTTTGCAATTACCGACACAGGAATAGGAATAGCAGAAGATGAATTAGAATACATTTTTGAAAACTTTCAACAAGCAACAAGTTCATCTTCTAGAGTATTTGGAGGAACAGGATTAGGACTTGGCATCTGTAAACAATTAGTGGAAAAACAAGGAGGAACTATTTCGGTAAAAAGTAAAATTAACGAAGGAGCAACGTTCAGTTTCACTTTAACCTTTAAAAAAACCAATGCAGCAATTAAATCAGAAACTATAGACTTAGAATTGGATGATGAAATCAAGGTTATAAAAGTACTATTGGTTGAAGATATTAAACTAAATCAATTATTAATGAAAATAATTTTGGACGATTTCAACTTCAAATATGATATTGCTGACAATGGAAAAATTGCTATTGAGAAACTACAAACAGAATCTTACGATATTATTTTGATGGACTTGCAGATGCCCGAAATGAACGGATTTGAAGCTACAGAATATATTCGCAACACAATGAAGTCAAAAATTCCAATCATTGCTTTAACAGCAGATGTAACAACAGTTGATGTTGAAAAATGCAAAGAAATAGGTATGAATGATTATATTTCAAAACCACTTGACGAAAGAGTTTTATATTCTAAAATTATTGAATTAGTGGAACGTTAGACTTATTATATAAGCTTGCGAAAGCATTGTTTTCCCCAATGTCTTGTCCTGAAATAGCTAAAGATTCTAATCTTTAACAATAAAAAACCAGTCTAAATAGAGACTGGTTTTTTTATAATCGAAATGTAAATAAAAATACTTACTTTTTAAAGTTCCGTAAAAATAGAAGCATCCAGATTAGTTTTAACTATTACATTTTTTGGACCGACATCTTCATTAGGTCTGTCAAAAGAAAGCAAGATGTTACCCGCTTTTTGATAGTTATTCCATGGCTTCAAGAACTTTGGCTCAGCATCATTAAAATTTTTATAATACGCCCATTGCTGTATTAAGTGATTTTCTTTATCGACATACAGCCAGTATTTATTTTCGGGAGTTACGCCTACAGCACTAAAAGTAAGTTGCAAGATATCTGCCGTTTTACCATTTGGTAATTTGTCTGTCTTAACATAAGTAAGGTGCACTCCAGGATCTTGTAATTTCCAAGGCATCACAAGCCAATACGAATCATTAATCCACCAATTCTTCCCTTTTTCAAGCAAACCGTTCGCCTTAGTTTCGTCTTTTACTAATATACCATTCTCGTATACCTTCCCTTTTAACGTGTTGATATTTACTAAAATCACTTGATTTGCTGTTGGGTTCTCTACTCGAACATCTCCCGTCCATTTATCCCAAATGAGTTTTCTGTTCACAAAATCCCATTCGATAAAATGAGTGTTATTGTAATTATTCTCTCCGCCCATAGCAGTTAGCATTTCTTTTACGATTGCATCCGCTTTTTTATCCTTCGATTGAGCCAATATTGAGCTGCTGCTAAAAGTTAATGTGATGACAATTAGAGCTGCTTTAAAAATAGTTTTCATAATCATGTATTTGATTGATTCTAAGAAACAAAAATAGTCGCTTTTTCTTATCTTTTAAATTTAAGTCTCATTATATATACTTATATCTTCATTACTATTACTTATTGTTGCTTTCCATATCGAAATATACCGTGCATATTATTCTTACCTTAGCACTCTTAGAAACAAGCGACAAAAAAAAAATATAAAATGCAAACAATATTAGGAGCTAACGGAATAATAGGTGAAGAATTAGCACATGAATTACGTAAAAATTATAGTGACCAAATTAGATTAGTGGGACGCAACCCCCAAAAAGTACATCCAGAAGATCTTCTTTTTAAAGCAAACCTACTCGATCCAGAAAATGTCATTTTAGCACTTGAAAATACTGAGATTGCCTATCTAACAGTGGGCCTTCCCTACGATTCTGAAATATGGCTTACGGATTGGTTAATTGTTATGCAAAACACAATCGCCGCCTGTAAAAAGAACCGCTGCAAACTCGTTTACTTTGATAATACCTACGCTTATCCCCAAGGTAGCAAAATCCAAACTGAAGAAACGCCTTTTAGTTCTGAAGGAAAAAAAGGAAAAGGAAAGAAACTGGCTGCCGAATTACTATTAAAAGCGATAGCAAACAAAGAAATCGAAGCAGTAATTTGCAGAGCACCTGAGTTCTATGGTCCTGGTAAAACGAAAGGTCTTACTAATAGTTTGATTTTCGAAAATCTTAAAAATGGAAAAGAACCTAAGGTATTCCTAAAAGATTCTGTACTACGAACACTAATCTTTACTCCTGATGCCAGTAAAGCGATGGCGTTAATTGGTAATACAGCTGATACCTATGGGCAAACCTGGCATTTACCTTGTGACGACAATAGATTAACCTACAAGCAATTTATTGCCGAAATCGGACGCCAATTAGGACGAGAAATACAATACAAAGTACTCAGTAAATTTGTCCTAAAAATAGGTTCCTTCTTTGACCATAACCTTAAAGAAACTCAGGAATTACTGCCTCGTTATGCGATTGATAATATCTTTGATTCTTCAAAATTCAAAACTAGATTCCCAAATTTTAAAGTAACGACATACTCAGAAGGAATTAAAACAATAATTAACGACTTTAAGATAACCTAAATAACAAAAGGCAAAACAAAGTATATTTTCGAATCTTTAACACTACACTATAATTACACTAAGTAAACTGAGCAAATGTATCCCGACTTTTCACGCACTACATTTGCTTTTACTTATTTACGAATCTTCCTAAGTATAAGATTTCTTTGTGGTCCTTTGTTAAACAAAACTTAAATATTCTTAGGGTTCGTGTCTTTTTAAAGAGAAAAAATGGACATTCTTGTGATTCTGAAATGGAGTTTTACCTCTTTGGAACAAATACTATTTTCATAATCATTTACGAATATATTAGTTAGCTTTAAGAGTAGCCCGCATTCCAATAATCAATCGTCTTCATAATTACTCCAACCAAAATTATTTCAATAAAGATATCCTTAACATTAACTGGCAATTTTTCACATTAATTTATTATAGTTTATGACTATCTTAGCTAAAACAAAAAAACGCTAATAGAGCAAAACCGATCAATACTGATTGAATAGCTAATATTGAGTAGTAACTACAAGGGATTTACGGCAAACCATAAAAAAACCATCTTGGTTTTGAATATACCATTCTTAGCAATGTCAATGGCACTCCATCATTTTTTATAGACGGAAATAAATTTTACCAAGCCCTATAATTTATAAGGCATTAATTCAGAAGAGCGTTTACCAACACTTTTCAAAAAACAATAAATATGTCAAAAAAAGTAGCAGACCAAATCGTAGAGATGTTGATTAGTAATAATGTAAAAAGAATATATGCTATCACTGGTGATAGTCTAAACGAGTTAAATGACGCCGTTCGAAGAAATGGAAAAATTAAATGGATTCACGTTCGCCATGAAGAAGTTGGCGCCTATGCGGCAGCGGCAGAAGGAGAATTAGATGGACTAGCTTGTTGTGCAGGAAGCAGCGGACCAGGGCATATACATTTAATAAATGGTTTGTATGACGCTAACCGTTCAGGTGTTCCAATTATCGCCATTGCGTCAACGATTAATACGCCTGAATTTGGAGTTGATTATTTCCAATCAACTAATACTTATAAATTATTTGATGATTGTAGTGTGTACAACCAAATAGCGACTACACCCACTCAAGTGCCACGAATGCTACAAACGGCAATCCAAAATGCTATTCACAAAAAGGGAGTTGCTGTCTTTGGTTTACCTGGTGATGTATCTGCTATGCCTGCCATAGAAAGTGCTACTTCAATGTATAATTATCATAGTGAAACCGTTTTTAGACCATCGGACAACGAAATACAAAAATTAGCAGATCTCGTTAACAAACATCCCAAAATTTCTATTTACTGTGGTATTGGCGCTAGAGAAGCTCATGATGATATTATAAAACTGGCTGCACTACTAAAAGCTCCTATTGGCTATTCTTTTAGAGGAAAAATGGGAATGCAACACAATAATCCTTATGAAGTGGGTATGACAGGTTTGCTCGGTGTTCCATCTGCGTATCACGCGATGCACGAATCTGATGTTGTACTATTACTGGGAACGGATTTTCCTTACGAACATTTTATGCCCGTAACGAACAAACTTGTTCAAGTTGATGAAAAACCAGAAAGATTAGGTAGACGCGCAAAATTAGAAATGGGTTTAACCGGAAAAATAACGGATACGATTGCCGCATTATTACCACTAATCAAAGAAAAAGAAGATGATAGTTTCTTAAATGCGCAATTAGAATTATACGCAAAAGTAAAAGAAAACCTGAACATCTATGTAGAAGATTCCGGGTCAGAAAATCATATAAGTCCAGAATTTGTAGCATCCACCATTAACGATATGGCAAATGACGATACTATTTTTACCGTAGACACAGGTATGTGCTGCGTTTGGGGAGCACGATACATTCACGGCACTGGAAAACGCAAGATGTTAGGTTCTTTCAATCATGGTTCTATGGCCAATGCCATGCCAATGGCTATAGGAGCACAATTAGCCTATCCTGACAGACAAGTCATTGCTTTTTGTGGAGATGGAGGTATTTCTATGTTATTAGGCGATCTCGCCACTATCAAACAATACAATCTACCTATAAAACTAGTTGTATTTAATAACCGTTCTTTGGGAATGGTACAATTAGAAATGCAGGTAGAAGGCTTGCCCAATAATGAAACATATATGGTAAATCCAGATTTTGAATTGGTAGCACAAGCTATGGGTTTCAAAGGAATCACTGTGAACCATCCTGATGCAGTAAAAAAAGCATTAGAGGATGCCTTTATTCATGATGGACCTGTTTTAGTTAATGTATTTACAAACCCACAAGCATTAGCAATGCCGCCAAAAATGGAGTTCGAACAAATGAAAGGCTATGCTTTATCAATGAGCAAAATGATCTTGGGTGGAAACATGGATGAAGTGTTAGAAATGATAAAAACAAATTACAAGCACTTAAAAGAAGTGTTGTAATAATTGATTTTTCTAGCATATAGAAACACAAATAAACTATTATTCCCTTTTATTTTTTAGATCAAAGGAATATTTCAAATAAGTGAAAAACCCCAATTAGTATTTTTAGGCAATTTCCTGTTTTATACTAAAACAAAAATTGATTTCTATTTTTTTTTCATGATCCAACGGTCAATTTATCTTTTCATAACGACTTTACCTGTTTTTTAAATTAGTATACAAAAATGACATTATAAATACAATCACTAAAACTAACAGCTACGGTTACGTTAGACTAATAAAATGATTACAATAAGAATATCCAAACTACTTGACTGCACTCCTGCAAGCTGTTATTGAGATTCATGAGAAATAAATTAAAAAAGCAATAAAAAGAAAATACATCCTTTTCTAATTTTCCAATTTTCTATCTTTATAAAATTCACTATTTTTGCACTCTAAAATTTATACAATGTCAAATAAAAAATATAAAATAGCAGTTATCCAGCTTAATCTTAACGATGTTGCCGAAAACAACCTGAAAAAATGTTTAATTTGGGTTCGCGACGCTGCAAGTCAAGGCGCTGAAGTAATCTCTTTACCGGAATTATACAGTAGTCATTATTTCTGTCAAAGTGAAGACGTTGATAATTTTGCGCTAGCTGAACCGCTTTACAGCACTTCGTTTATAGCCTTTAGTGCTTTGGCAAAAGAATTAGGCGTGGTAATCATTGTTCCTTTTTTCGAAAAAAGAATGGCTGGAATCTACCATAACAGTGCCTATATTATTGATACTGATGGTTCAGAAGCAGGTTTATACCGAAAAATGCACATTCCAGACGATCCTCATTTCTACGAAAAATTCTATTTCACTCCTGGTGATTTAGGTTTTAAAACAATTCCAACACAAAAAGGAAAAATTGGAACATTAATTTGCTGGGATCAATGGTATCCAGAAGCGGCTAGACTTACGGCTCTTAAAGGTGCTGAGGTCTTGTTTTACCCAACAGCAATAGGATGGCATCCGGGAGAGAAAGAGCAGTATGGTGAAAACCAATATGGCGCCTGGATGAATGTCATGAAAGGTCATGCGGTTGCAAATGGCGTTTATGTCGCTGCGGCAAACAGAATTGGTTTAGAGCAATATTTACCTGATACGGACGGTATACAGTTTTGGGGAGCTTCCTTTATCGCTGGACCACAAGGTGAAATTTTGGCGCAAGCCTCACACGATAAAGAAGAAATTTTAATAGCTGAAGTTGATTTAGATTTACAAGAAAATGTCCGTCAGAATTGGCCGTTTTTTAGAGACCGACGAATTGATGCTTTTGGAGATATTACTAAAAGAGCAATTGACTAATTATGACTGAAAATAAAAGAAGGTTTCCTGCTGAATGGGAAAAACAACAAGGTATTTTACTTTGCTTTCCGCATAACGGAAAAGACTGGCCTGGAAAGTACGAAGCTATCCAGTGGGCTTTTGTTGAATATATTAAAAAAGTGGCTACTTATGAAACCGTATTTTTAGTAGTTGCCGATGAAAAACAGAAAGAAAAAGTAAGCGAAATGCTAGAAATGGCAAGAGTTAACCTAGACAATGTTTCATTTATTATTCAAAAAACGAATAGAAGTTGGATGCGTGATTCTGGTCCTATTGTAATCAAAAATGGAGACGCTAGAGAAGCCTTGAATTTTAATTTTAATGGTTGGGCAAAATATAAAAACTATCAATTAGACAAACATATTCCGGCTACAGTAGCGAACTTTCTAGATATTCCGCTTACGCAAGTTATGCATAAAGGAAAACCAGTAATTATAGAAGGTGGTGCAATTGATAGTAATGGAAGAGGGACTTTATTGACATCCGAAGAATGTTTAATGCATCCTGATATCCAGGTTAGAAATCCTGGTTTTACTAAAGCTGATTACGAAGCGGTTTTCAAGGAATACCTTGGAATTACTAATGTGATTTGGTTAGGTAACGGAGTTGAAGGAGATGATACTCATGGGCACATTGATGATTTATGTCGCTTTATCAACGAAGATACAATAGTAACAATTATTGAAACCGATGTAAATGATGCTAATTATAAACCTTTGCAAGACAATTTAAAACGTTTACAAAATGCCAAGTTAGAAAACGGAAAAGCGCCTATTGTTGTGGCTTTACCGATGCCTAAGCGAATCGATTTTGAAGATTTAAGATTGCCGGCGAGTTATGCTAACTTTCTAATAATGAATCAATGTGTTTTGGTTCCTACCTTTAATGATGCTAATGATCGTGTAGCTTTAAACATCCTTGCAGAATGCTTTCCAGATCGAGAAATCATTGGAATTAGTGCTATTGATTTAATTTGGGGATTTGGAACACTTCATTGTTTGAGTCAACAAATACCAGAATAAATATTAAGTGATTACTTTTAAATGTAAAGCAAAAAAAAACGCCAACTATGAAGTTGGCGTTTTTTTTTATGAGAAACTTTGTCTCCTATTATTTATCTTTTGTAAAAATAAAATTTTGCCCTCCCTGATGTAGAGTGAATTCCGATTTACCTTCATTGAATTGAATTTCAACTCCAGCGGGAGTAAATTTAAATTTATCAATTCCAGCAATTTCTAAAGGAAAAGGCGATTGCCCTGTCGCTTGTGTCATCAGCGTATTTTTTTCTTCAAAAAAAGTGATTTTCAAAGGAATTTGTTTACTTGAAAACGTCCCTAAATAGCCATCTAAAATAATAGCTTTTTCAATGACTCCTTTGGCAGCAGTCCATACATTATTAGCTTCATTACTATCTGGGAAAACATGGTCTGGGTCTAAAGTGATGCTTTCAATTTCCTCTGTAGAATGATGCTTAAAGGACCACTCTGTGTTTTTCTGCCAGATTTCAACTGGCAATTTAACTCTTTCTACCTTTCCACTTTTTGTTTTCACATCAAGAATGATAGGCATAGGCATTTTTTCGAAATTCTCAACGGTAATTACCACCCCTTGCTTTGGATCATTTTTTACGTATTTGATTGCATTAACCCCTTGGTCAAAACGCCAATTGTATTGAAACCAACCTCTCCAAAACCAACTTAAATCTTCTCCTGCAACGTTCTCGATAGTTCTGAAGAAATCATCTGGTGTAGGATGTTTAAAAGCCCAACGCTCCACATAAGTGCGGAAAGCCAAATCAAAACGTTCTGGTCCTAATACTTGTTCACGCAAAATAACTAAGCCTGAACTTGGCTTGTAAT
This sequence comes from Flavobacterium sp. Arc2, assembly GCF_041431385.1. Classification (NCBI taxonomy): domain Bacteria; kingdom Pseudomonadati; phylum Bacteroidota; class Flavobacteriia; order Flavobacteriales; family Flavobacteriaceae; genus Flavobacterium; species Flavobacterium sp. Arc2. The sequence continues at coordinate 184,047 of NZ_JASMRH010000008.1, forward strand.
ACGCTAAAACTCCAATATTAGCTTCCTTCATATTATCAGGAGAGCTCATAATAGTTTCTAAATCAGTACCCGTTAGAGTTTCAGCTCTTTGGTGTAAATCATTCGGTTCTGCCTTGTATTCCCCATTATTGAAGTCTACTGATGATAATGAATTAATGAAAGTATTGAATCCTTCATCCATCCAAGCGAATAAACGTTCATTTGAACCCACAATCATAGGAAACCAGTTGTGACCAAATTCATGATCTGTAACTCCCCATAAATCTTCTCCTTTAGATTTCCATCCACAAAAAACGATTCCAGGATATTCCATTCCGCCTTCATTTCCCGCCACATTTGTAGCTACTGGATAAGAGTATTCAAACCATCTTTTAGAGTAGTTTTCGATAGAAGCCTTAGTAAATTCTGTTGAACGTCCCCAAGCTTCATTTCCTGCACTTTCAACAGGGTAAGCTGATAATGCTAATGATTTTTTACCACTTGGAAGATTGATTTTAGCACCATCTAAAATAAACGCCGCCGAAGAAGCCCAAGACAAATCTCTAGCGTTTTTCAATTTGTAATGCCAAGTTTTTGTAGCTGTAGTAGTCGTATTTGCTAAAGCAGCAACTTCTTCTTCTGTACGAATCATTACTGTTTTATCGCTTTGTTTCGCTTGTGCAAATCTGCTTTGTTCAACAGCGCTATAAACAGCCGTAGGGTTTACTAACTCTCCAGAAGAAACAACAATGTGATTTGCCGGAGCTGTAATGTTTATATCAAAATCTCCATATTCCAAATAAAACTCAGAAGCACCTAAATACGGATTCGTATTCCAACCTCTTACATCATCATAAACACACATACGTGGATACCACTGAGCAATTGTAAATATCTTTCCGTTTTTAGTGTCTAAAACTCCAGTACGGTCTGAACCTTCCAAAGGAGAAATATAAGAGAAATCGATTTTAATTTTAACCGTTCCTCCTTTTGCTTTTAGCCCTTGCGGAAGAAAAACTTGCATTCTGGTATCTGTAATTAAAAATTTAGCTTCTACTTCAGTGGATTTTCCTTTAGTAGTATTAACAATTTTAACCGATTTGATTTTATGACCTCCGTCAAAGACTTCCCCTTGCGCTCCATTGCGACTACCTGTTAAAGGCACAACTGCGTTACCACGAGAATCTGCTTTGAATAAATTTTGATCTACATTCATCCAAACGAAAGACATTGCATCAGGACTATTGTTTGTATAGGTAATTATATCGGTACCAATAATCTCATTATTCTGTGTATTCAATTTTGCTGTAAGAACATAATCTGCTCTGTTCTGCCAATACTCTGCACCTGGCTGACCGCTTGCAGAACGTGTTGTTGTTCCATTTTTTGAATAAAAAAATGGTGCAAAAGCATCATGGTAATTGTAATTAGATTGTTTAGTATTAGCCGCAGTTGCAGGAACTTCTTGTGCCCATATAGACGAAATTCCCAATAATAGAGCCATATGGAGTATGACCTTGAAACGAGTGTTTTTCATGTTTTTTATTATTTGAATGCCAAATTAATAAAAAATAATCATATCATTATATTAAATTCAATGTTTAGTCAAAAATTAATAAAATTCTTACTATAATACAATAATTAGGTTTTAGTTACATAAAATAAAAATTAAGAAATATATTTACATCGATAAAAAAATTAATCCGAAATAAGACTTTCATTTTGATAACAACGATAACAAACTCTAATTTAACTGCACAAATTAAGCACTTAGGTGCCGAAATATGTTCACTAAAAAAAAACAATTCTATAGAATATATTTGGGAAGCTAATGCCGATTTTTGGGGGAAACACTCCCCTATTTTATTTCCAATCGTAGGTACTTTAAGAGATAATACCTTTAAACATAATGATGCAGCATACACTTTATCAAGACATGGTTTTGCTAGAGATATGGAGTTTGAATTAATTGAAAAGAAAAAAAATAGCGCCACTTTTGCAATTCAATCATCAGAAGACACCAGAAATAATTATCCTTTTGACTTCGAACTCCAAGTAAAGTATGAATTAGAAGACAATAGCCTATCTATTTCATATAAAGTCGTAAACAAAAGTACAGCACAAATGCCTTTTTCTATCGGTGCACATCCAGCTTTTGCTTTGTCTGGAAATTTTGAAGATTATAGTTTGCAATTTGAAAAAGACGAGCCTTTAGAATACAATCTGTTAGAAAACGATTTAATTTCTAATAAAACTAAGGTCCTTAGCGCACCTGATAGTTTGGTTCCCTTAAACTATGAATTATTTGAAAAAGATGCATTGATTTTTAAATCGTTACATTCCAAATATTTAACGATTTTAAGAAATAAGACGCCATTCATTAGAGTGCGTTATCCAAGCTTCCCTCATTTGGGAATTTGGACAAAAATAAATGCGCCGTTTCTTTGTATCGAACCGTGGTTTGGATATTCAGATTCTGTTGATAGTACTGGAAATCTAATGGATAAAGAAGGTATCCAAATAATAGAACCAAATCAGACTTTTAATGCCGCATTCAGTATTGAAATTCTATAATTCACTAAATACAACCAAAAAAGATGTTATCCATAAACTTCAATCCATTTCCAAATTTAGAAACCGAACGATTATCACTACGCAGAGTTGTCAATAATGATGTAAACGAAATTTTTGCTTTACGTTCAGACAAAGAAGTAATGAAATATATTCCGAGACCTATCGCAAAAACTCCTGAAGACGCTTTAGCGCATATTGCAACAATTGATGCCACAATTGATAGAAACGAAGGAATTAATTGGGCTATTACTTTAAAAAACAGTGATAAGCTTATTGGAGTAATAGGTCATTACCGAATCCAACCACAAAATTACCGTGCCGAAGTAGGTTATATTCTGCATCCAGATTATCATGGAAAAGGATTTATTCCCGAAGCTTTAAAAAAAGTAATCGAATATGGCTTTAATATAATGAAGCTTCATACCATAGAAGCTGTGATAGACCCAGACAATGCTGGCTCAGAAAAAGTATTGCAAAAAAGTGGATTTACTAAAGAAGCACATTTTATTGAAAATCAATTTTTTGAAGGTCAATTTTTAGATTCTATCATCTATTCATTGTTAAATAAATCTTAACATAATGTTTTTTACTTTTTAGACATGCTAAATCAATTACATTTGTGTTTAACTTCAATTTTTACTAATAAAAAGCCAATTAGCCCCCTAAATAATTGCTTGACACCTTAACTATGAAAAAAATATTCTTTTTGTTAACCATCCTTTTTGCAGTACAATCTCAAAGTCAAACCTACGTAAAAGTTAATGCTTTTACCACTTTGCTAACTGCACCAAATATAGGTATAGAGACAAAATTAGGAGAAAAAACTTCTATTCAAGTAGACATATTGGCGCTTCCATGGAAATCTATTAATGGTATTCCAAGACAATTCTACACTTTAACAACTGAATTTAGATATAATTTTAAGGAACAAAATAATGGTTTTTATGTTGGTGGTAATATCGGAGGGAGTAAATACAATTTTCAGAAATGGAATTATTTAAGAACTGATAAATATGAAATTGGTCACGGTTATATGCTTGGTGCTACAGTTGGGTACAAGGCTAAAATAAACGAAAAATTTTACTTAGAATGTTTTTTAGGAGGAGGCTGGCATCAAGGTTTCTACAAAGGCTATTTTTTAAGTACTGGTGAGCGCTATGAAACAGCGCAGCATTATAATAAAAGTGGAGAGTGGTTACCCTATAGAGGTGGAGTCATGATAGCTTATAAATTAAACTAAAATTTATTTACATTCTTCACATACAATTCTTCAACTTCTTTCCTAGCCCAATCTGTTTTTCTTAAAAAAGTAAGACTAGATTTCACGCTTGGATTATCATTGAAACATTTAATTTTTATTAATTCGCCCAAGGTATCAAAACCATAATGATCCACGAGCTTTTCCAATATCGATTTTAGTGTGATTCCGTGAAGCGGATCTTTTGACTGTTGCTTTTCCATAGCACAAATTTAAATCAATTTTATAAAAAATAGTGCCTATTCATCGATTTGTTCCTACATTTGTACTTCTATGCTAAAATCAATCAACATACTTAATAAAAGAGCCCGATACGATTATGAAATAATCGAGAAATTCACGGCGGGAATTGTTTTGGCGGGAACTGAAATCAAATCAATCCGTTTAGGAAAGGCTAATATTACTGAAAGCTTTTGCGAGTTCAGTGGTACAGAACTTTTTGCCATAAATACTTATATTGAAGAATATACTTTTGGAAATCAATTCAATCACAAAGCACGTAGTGAACGAAAATTATTGTTGAACAAAAGAGAGTTAAAAAGTTTAGCACGAAGTGTTCAAGCTAAAGGACTTACTATAGTGCCATTAAAGTTATTTACTAACGAAAAAGGATTGGCTAAATTAGAGATCGGACTATGCAGAGGTAAAAAAACCTATGACAAACGAGAATCACTAAAAGAACAAGATACTAAACGAGATTTAGCCCGAATCAAGAAAGAATTTTAAATCGACAAGGGAAATAATTTTCCCTTTTTTATGATCTGTATTGATGACTAAATTTGTCAAGACTACTTAAATCCTGGCTTAAAAATGAAAACACTTCTCAAAGAAGCACGCGAATTAAAAAACTTAAAAACAAGGGAAGTAGCTCAACTTTTAGGAATTGATCAAGCACTTATAAGTAAATTTGAAAGTGGCTCCCGGAAACCAACAAAAGATCAAGTCTCAAAACTAGCTACACTTCTCGAAATTGATTTCGAAACAATAATGGTTTCTTGGTTAAAAGAAAAAATTATCCATGAAATTGGACAAGGTGAATTTGCTTTAAAAGCCTTACGAGCCGCCGAAGAAGAACTTAAACTAAATATTAGCCCTTCCAATAATAAAGTTTCTACAGTTCTTCAACAGCTTTTAAATGAAATAGATATATTTAAAGCAAAACTAAATACTTTTTCCACAACCGAAACTAGTGTAATCGCTCAAGCTTTAGAAATAGAATATACCCATGCTAGCAATTGGATGGAAGGAAATTCACTTTCACTAGCAGAAACTGATTTGGTTATTAATGAAGGTCAAACAATCTCTGGTAAAAGTATGCGAGAACATCTCGAAGCGATTAATCATCAGGAAGCGATCGAATTTATCAAAAATAGAGTTAAAAATAATGCCTCTTTTGGCGAACAAGAAATCATCTCCTTGCACACTATCATTTTAAGAGGAATTCTACCTAAAGAAGCTGGCCACTATCGCCAGTCTGTGAAAAAACCGCCGTTATGTTCTTTCAAATATAATGTATATTTCGAATATTAAAGCAAGAAAAGTTGTAT
>NZ_JASMRH010000009.1:0-184476 GCF_041431385.1 Flavobacterium sp. Arc2
GGACTTAAATGTCCTTTCTTTTGAAAAAATTATCCTATCTTTTTTCCTGAGAGTTGCATTAATTAATTGAATCTAGTAATTAAACCCTCGGCTGAGATTATTAATTACAATTCAACGGCTATTGGGAAATCAATAGGTACTTCGGTTACATTGTGAAAAAGATTGGTAACGGTAATTATTCCGATCGCCATAATTAAATCAACTAGATTTTCTTTGGTATAGCCTGCGGTATGAAAAGCATCCAGGGCTTCAGCTCCTATTTGTCCTTTTGTAGCGGCAATGCGTTGTGCTGTTTGTGCTAAAATATTGATTTTGTTATCCCAGCTTGCACCTCCTTTTCTAAGTTCAATAATTTGATCGTCTGTAAAACCGTTCATCTTAGCGGTAGCGGTGTGCGCTGATTGGCAATATCTACATCCGTTTAATTGACTAACGGCTAAATCAACTACTTCTTTTTCTTTTTTAGTTAATGAGCTAGCGGCTCCTGAGAATTGTAAATAACTTCCCAATGCATTTTTAGAATGTCCCATTCCGGCATAAATATTAGGAACAAATCCTACGGCTTTTTGTAGGTTATCAAAAATGGCTTGATTGTTTTCAGAAACTTCTTCTCTTGTTGGTACGTTGAAATTTGACATGATTTTATTTTTTGTTTGAGTTAATAATTATATAAATAAGTTGCTTTCGTCACAGTAGTAATCAGTGATTGCCAGATTTTGACAAAAATTTTCCTGTGTTACTGCAATTAATTGTGGCGTTTCAGTTGGAGTGTTAAGACCTAAAATGTTTTTAAAGCCTCCAATAATTGTATGTATTGTTTTCATAATTCCTGTTGTTTCAGTTTGATGGTACAAAGGTGCGACGAAAGGAGGCCTTGAAGTTAGGTCGCATTTCCCGTAGAGTTGTTCATTCTTCCCTTAACGCCTTTTTTAGGGTAAAAAAGCGTATTTTTTTAGTTCTAGGAGCAGAAAACGGAGTGGTTTTAAGAAGATTCGTCCCGCTTTACATTGCAATCTTTTTATTTTTAAAGGAAAAATAAAAAGGATTTCCACTTCAATCAGGGCTAGGTGAGATCGTTTCGTTTTTTAAAGACGAGAAGAGAGGATAGATCAAAGAGAAGAGGAAACAGAGAATAGAACAAAGAGGAAAGAACATATCTTTGGGAACCCTTTTAATCTGTACCCTTACGTATAAGGAGTAAATATAAATTGCTAATTATTAAGTTATCTATTGTGAAAATAGGAGGTGGTATCTTGATGGCAATAGCACCGTTTCTTAGCCCAGATAGCCAATTGCTCTCGCAATTACCTTTTATGCTGGGGTTCAGCGTAAAAGATATAGCAGATGGCTGGATTAGCTGCTAAAAAGGAATTAAACTATCTTTTTAAAATCAGATGGAGAAACGCCTTCTATTTTTTTAAAAAACCGACTGAAAGACTGAATGTCTTCATAACCTATTTCGTAAGCGATCTCTTTGATACTTTTATCAGAATAACGCAATAGTCGGCGCGCTTCAAGAATGGTGCGGTTTTGAATAACCTGCAAAGGTGATTTTTCGTTGTATTTTTTGAATAAATTCGATAGCGTCTTCGGGCTTTTATTCAGCATCTCGGCATAATCAGCCACTTGATGTTTGGTTTTAAAATTGCTTTCTACCAAATAATTGTATTCTCTCACAATGTCCAATTGCTTTTTATCAAATGTGGTCAACTCGGTTTGTTCTTTGTATACTCGAGTACATAAAATTAGCAAACGTTTCAGCATCATTTGTAGCATGTCGTTTTGCAAATCGTCTTTAGAAACCATTTCGATAGCAAACATTTTCCACAGAATTTCAAATTTCTCTAGTTCTTCCTCAGGAATAGAAATCTTAGGAAATTGAGATGCACCAAAAAACAAAATTCCCTTGCAGCCTACCTCGCTGTCGTGATCTGCAATGCAGTAAAATGCCCTGTTAAACCGAATCAAACGCGCTTTGTTCAGTTTTAGAACTTCCACTTTATGGTACTCGGTTAAAAATAAAACCGAATTTTCTGGAAAAATATGCTCGGTTCCGTCAACATTAATTTTTAATTCGTCCAGCGACCAAATCACACTTAAGCCATCAGTGATTGTTTCTTTAAGCAAATCACAATTGCTAGCGTCAATTTCGGCTAGTCGGATGAATTCATTAAGTTGACCTGTATAGAGCATAGTTGTATTTTGATTTAAAATATTCGTTTGAAACTTTTGTCTCTTTTTCTTTTGTAGAAATGGTTTCGTGATAAGACGGATAATGTAGCAATTCCTGACCAAAATTAGTCTCTAATTGTATTTTTAGTTTTTCTAAATACCCTTCATGAAGGTATATCTCCATTCTGGGACTGATAGAAGTATGAAGTATAAATTTATCTAATGTGGTATTCGGTTGATCATAAAATTCAGTTATTAGGGCGCACATTGCTAAATTCACATGAATATCATTAAACTAAGTCGTACCCCTTTCTACTTGAGCGGTATTAGAATAAATAGTATGAAGTCGGCCACAAATACGGTTTCTAGCTTCAATAATTTCGATATAAAGACCTTTATTTTGTAAATGGAAAGCGGTTAATAGTCCGCTTAACCCAGCGCCTAAGGAGTAATCTTTTTATTCATCTAAATATTATTATAAATAAAAACTGATAGTGTAAAAGCACTATCAGTTTTGTATTAAATAAGAATTGTTCTAATAAATTAATTTCTTCCAGCCATAACACCACCATCAACATCTATGATCGCGCCAGTTGTCCAGCTTGATTTGTCTGATAATAAGAATACAATGGCGTTGGCTACTTCATCAGCAGATCCAAATTTACCTATTGGATGAAAGTCATTAAATCCTTGAAGTGCTTTTTCGGCTTCTTCTTTTCCGCCAAAAACGCCGTGATACAAAGTAGTATTTACTACTGCAGGAGAAACGGCATTCACACGAATATTGTAATCAGCTAATTCCATAGCTAAGTGCTGAGTGAAAGAATGTAAACCTGCTTTTTGCATCGAATAAGCTGATGAAGGGGTCGCTTTGACAGCTTGTTTTGCCCACATCGATCCAACGTTTACAATGCTTCCGCCACCATTTAGTTTCATTTTTCTTGCTACCGCTTGCGTGATAAAAAAGAAACCACGGTTTAAATCTAGGTAAGAATCGTAATCTTCAAGAGTATGATCTAAAAATGGTTTTGGGCCAAAAATACCAGAGGCATTTACCAAATAGTCAATTTTTGCTATTGAATCTAGCGCTGTGATAAAAGCGTTTACTTCGGCAGTGTTACTGATGTTTACTTGATGTGCAGTTACTTTACCTACTTTTTCGATTTCGGTTTTTGCTTCATTTAGCTTGTTTTCGGTTACACCTACAATATGTACTTCAATACCTTGTTCTGCTAATTGCAGTGCAGTTGCTTTTCCTATACCACTATTTCCTCCTATAATTAATGCTGTTTTCATGATCGTAATTTTTAAAATTTATAGTTACGAAGGTATAATAATAGTATTTTATAAAATGGTAATCCAGAGAGGGATAATGGTAAATTAGGGAATGATAGCTTGGAATTGTTTGGGAGTAACTCCAGTTGCTTTTTTGAAATACTTCGTGAAATAAGTAGGTTGATCAAAACCTAAATCAAATGCTATAGTCTGAATAGAGAGTTGTTTTTGAGCAAGCTTGCGTTTTGCTTCTAATATTTTTACGTTTTGTATAATTTGCGCTGGCGTTCCTTTTAAATATTGCTTAGTGACAGTAGTAAGCTTTTTAGTATTAGTATGAAGTTTCTGTGTATAATGTTCTAATGAAGGAAAGCTATCACGATTGTTATAGACTTCTTTTTTAAAGGAATAGGCCAGTTCAAAGTCGGTGTTTTTAAAGAGCACATTTATTTCATTTTTATTTTTGATGCGTTCAATACTGAGTAAAAGACTGCTCAACAAGAAAAAAAGTTGCTCTTTTTGCGAAGTATCTGTATGTTGGTTTTCTTCTTGAATAAATTGTAGAAGGGTGTTGATGCGGCTGACCTCAGTGTTTTGTGCCGAAATATAAGGTTGACCAATTTCGTTAAAAATGGAAAGGGAAAATCGTTGTGCTAGTTCTTGATTGAATTGATTGATAAAAAAATCATTAAAATGAAGCAATATACCTTCATTCTTTGATTCAGGACAAAAATAATGAATCTGGTTAGTGTTGATGAACACCAAACTATTTTTTGGATGGTCAATGGCTTCGTAGTCAATGTAATGAATTCCTGCCGAGGTGAACCAGATTAATTGATAGAACCCGTGGATATGTGCCTTGGAGGCTTGCGTATGATTACGGTCAAAATAGGATTTGAGGTCCTGTACTTCAAAATGAAGCTTGGAGAAATCATCTTTGTGCAAGTAGTATTTTTGTATTTGTTCTGGATTTTTCAAGGTGTTCTTTTGCGAAATACAATTTATGTGTAGTATAAATAGCGGAAGCAAGTTACATCATTCTGAGTACATAATGAAGATGCGGTACATTTTCTAAAAAAGATTCGTGCAATTTATGGATGTAAAAACTATCAAGGTAAAAGCGCTTTTTAGTTATCGCTATTTCTCTATCTTTGAAAAATAATCCAATTATTCAAATTCGAAAAATACAGTATGAACTGGGAGCAACTTTTATCACTAAAACGTCAAGGCGACACAAGCAAAAGATTACGTATTGAACAGGACGACACTCGATTGGGTTTTGAAGTAGATTACGATCGTATTATTTTTTCGGCTGCTTTTAGAAGTTTACAAGATAAAACACAAGTGATTCCTTTGTCAAAAACTGATTTTGTACACACGCGTTTGACACATAGTTTAGAAGTTTCGGTTGTTGGGCGTTCCTTAGGAAGATTGGTGGGGAAGAAAATTATAGAAAAATACCCATATTTAAAAGAAGTGCATGGTTTTCACATGAATGATTTTGGAGCGATCGTCGCTGCGGCTTCACTAGCGCACGATATCGGGAATCCTCCTTTTGGACATTCTGGTGAGAAAGCAATTGGAGAGTATTTTTCTATTGGAAACGGTAAACAGTACAAAGACCAATTGTCAAAGAAAGAATGGCAGGACCTGATTGATTTTGAAGGAAATGCAAATGGATTTGCAGTACTTACTGCTAGTCGACCAGGTATTGAAGGCGGACTACGAATTTCTTATGCGACTTTAGGAGCTTTTATGAAGTATCCAAAAGAAAGTTTGCCTAAGAAACCGACCAAAAATATAGCAGATAAAAAATACGGTTTCTTTCAAACCGACAAAAAGTTCTTTGAAGAAGCGGCAAAAGATATGGGGCTAATCCCAAATAAAACAGCTAATGATATAGGTTTTGAAAGACATCCACTTGCTTATTTAGTGGAAGCTGCAGATGACATTTGTTATACCATTATTGACTTTGAAGACGGAATCAATCTTGGATTAGTTTCTGAAGATTTTGCATTGGAATACTTAATTAAATTAGTCAAAGACAGCATTGATACCTCTAAATACAAAACACTTACTACTAAGGAAGACCGCATTAGTTATTTGCGTGCTTTGGCTATTGGTAGTTTGATCAATGATGCTGTAAAAGTTTTTATCGATAACGAAGAAGCAATTTTAAACGGAAAATTCCCTTTTGCTTTAACAGATAAAAGCAAATATAAAGCACAGATGGATGATATCATTAGTATTAGTGTGAACAACATTTATCAGAGTAGGGAAGTTATCGAGAAAGAGATTGTAGGTTACCAAATCATACAAACTTTGTTGGATAAATTCATTACAGCATACGATAATAAGTTCAATGGAAATGCATCCAATTATGATGCGCTAATTTTAAAATTACTGCCAGAGAAACACCATTACGAAAAAGCAGACTTGTATGAAAGGTTACTTCATATCTGTCATTTTGTTTCTTTACTTACGGACGGAAATGCTTTAGAGTTATTTGAAACGATCAATGGAAAGAAAAAGGATTAACTAGAAATCATAAACGATTCCCACTCCTAAAATCTGTTTTAATTGTGTTTTTGGTCCTACTGTAACTTGTGTTCCGTTGATTTCTTCTTTGGCCTTTATATCATCATCATAGATAATGTGTGCGCCAATATTTGTTTTTACATGATTATTTACAACAAGTTCTATTTGTAAATCATAATCGATATCAACGTTACCAAATTTATTTATGTAGTCTGAATACAAACTCAGTCTGTTTTCAATAGTAATATTTTTGACTATTTCTTTTTTATAAAAACCAGTTAACAGAAAACCAAGTTCAACTTTGGATCGCTCGCCTTCAGTAACTAAATTTCCATCTAAATCATACAGCGCTTTTTTAACACCAAAAGAACCTTGGTTAGCCAATCGCTGGTCCATTACCATTGTTATTTTGGAAGTGAAAGGAGATAAATAAAGTAATTTGTGCTTGTCTTTTGTAGCGTATTCTGCTCCGAGTCCAAGGAAAATATATGCAGGTGCAAATGGTCTGGAGACGGATATTTCTTTATTTGGATAAGAATATCCATCTGTGAACTGGGTAGCAAAATTAAATTTGGCGGTATGATACCAGTTCGATAGTGTGTCTTGACGGTAACCTAGCGCAGAATTGAACTGTAGCACATCTTCTGTTTTTCGCAGTTCAATTCCATCTTGTTTGTTTAAACCATAACGTACAATCAATTCGTTTGTCCAGTTGTAATTGTTTTTAGTGTATATACGATTGAACTTTCCTTTTAACAATCCTGAAATAGAGCTGGTTCCACCGGCATTCCAATTTAAAAATGCGATTTCAGAGATGTCAAACCCTATTCTGTTTTTTTTAACCCAATGAGAAATAGTGTCTGGATCGACTTTTTTAGGGACATCTATTGTCGTAATGATTTTCTGGGAGAACATATTTGCTGAAAGCAGTAAGACAAAAAACAGGAGGGGCGAAGACAGTAATTTCATTTATAGCTCAATGTGTTTAGTGGGCGCAAAATAATTATTTTCACTCAATTGAAAAAACTATTTCTAAACTTTTAACGTCAATGTTGCAATATTGTTGTAATTCTTCAACGGTGCCCTGTTCTATGAACTCATCAGGAATGCCCATTAATTGTATTTGTGATGTGTACTTATTTTTGATTGCAAACTCTAGAATAGCACTTCCAAAACCGCCTTTTATAACGCCATCTTCGATTGTTATAATCTTTTTAAAGGTTTTAAAAATAGTATGTAATTCTTTTTCATCTAAGGGTTTGACGAATGCAAAATCATAATGCGCAATTGTTTCTGGATTGTTTAAATTGGCTAATGCCAAAGTAACGTTCTTACCTATTGGACCATTCGATAAAACAGCTATTTCAGTACCTTTCTTTAGACAATTTGCAGTCCCAATTTGAATTTTTTCATAGTTCCCGAAGTTTTTAGATTGCCAATCCGAGATTACTCCTCTGCCTCGAGGATAGCGGATGGCGATAGGATGATCTAAACCTAGTTGGGCTGTATAAAGTATGTTTTGCAGTCCAATTTCATTTAGTGGAGAGTAGATAATCATATTGGGAATACAACGCAAATAAGCCAAATCAAAAACACCATGATGGGTTGCTCCGTCTTCTCCCACAAGTCCTGCTCTGTCTAGGCAGAAAATAACGGGTAAGTTTTGCAAAGCGACATCATGAATAACTTGGTCATAGGCCCTTTGTAAAAAAGTGGAGTAGATGTTGCAAAATACTACCATTCCCTGTGTCGCCATTCCGGCAGAAAGGGTGACGGCATGCTGTTCAGCAATTCCCACGTCAAATGCCCGCTCTGGTAATGCCTCCATCATGAACTTCAAGGAACTTCCTGAGGGCATAGCGGGTGTAATTCCGATTATTTTTTTGTTTTTTTGAGCTAAATCCAATACCGTTAAACCAAAAACATCCTGATATTTAGGAGGAAGGTTTTCTTCTGATTTTAAATGAATTTCTCCAGATTTAGCATCAAATTTTCCTGGAGCATGGTATTTTACCTGATCTTCCTCGGCTTGTTTTAATCCTTTACCTTTTGTTGTTATCACGTGAAGGAATTTAGGACCTTTTATTTTTTGTAAACGTTTCAGTTCTTTAATTACGGCAAATATATCATGTCCGTCAATAGGTCCAGAATAATCAATGTTCAAAGATTTGATCATGTTATTCTGTCTTGGGTTTTTTCCGTTTTTTACTGCAGTTAGGTAATTTTTTAAGGCACCTACACTAGGATCAATTCCGATAGCGTTGTCATTTAAGATCACCAATAAATTTGCATCAGTAACTCCAGCATGGTTTAATCCTTCAAAGGCCATTCCCGAAGCTATAGAAGCATCTCCTATCACTGCAATATGCTGTTTGTCGAAGTCTCCTTTCAAGTTAGAGGCAATTGCCATTCCTAACGCAGCAGAAATAGAAGTGGAGGAGTGGCCTACGCCAAAGGCATCATAGCTGCTTTCGCTTCTTTTTGGGAAACCAGAAATACCTCCAAGTTGCCTGTTGGTATGAAAATTTTCTCTTCTTCCAGTCAGTATTTTATGTCCATATGCTTGGTGGCCTACATCCCAAATTAATAAATCATCGGGTGTGTTAAAAACATAGTGCAAGGCAATGGTAAGTTCAACTACTCCAAGACTTGCTCCAAGATGCCCTTCTTTTATGGAGACAATATCGATTATGAAATCACGTAATTCTTTGGCTACTTGAGGAAGTTGAGCTTCGTCTAGGTGGCGTAAATCCGTTGGGTAATTAATGCTTGAAAGTAAATTATCTGACATAAAGCAAATTTACAGTATTATAGTGGAAATTTAGTTCATTCAAATAGCTTATTGTTTAATAATTATAGAGTCAATTCTTTGATTATATCTATTCTTTAAAAACGATTTTTTTAAAGTGTCCGTTTTTATAATTAGTGTTATGGAGTATAAATTACGTACCATTTTTCCATTTTGAGTTCCTGGAATCCATTTTTCAGATTTTTCCAAAAGTCGTATCAGGTCTTTTCCCGTTCCGTCACCAATATCTTTAAGCAATTTGATATTGCTTATGCTGCCGTCTCTTTCAGTTACGAAAGAGGCTTGTATTTCGCCATTTAAGTTGTTTGTTTTTTCAGGAAATACATAATTACTCTGAATGTAATCTTTGAATTTATCCATACCGCCGTTGTATTCAGGATCGGTGTAAATCGCTCCACCCATATATATTATTTCTTCCTCAATAGCAACTTTCTGAATATTATCTACTTCTTGTTTTTTAGGTGTTACTTCTACACATGTAATTGTTATGGGTTTGGTAAAGTTAATATGAGTTGCTCTTGGTGGAGGTGGTGGCGGAATATTATTTTGTAAACTATTATTTGGGTCGTGTTTTGGAGGTAATCGCATTCCAATAACTGTGTTTTTCATTTCTATAGAATCAGCAACTATTTCAACTTTGTCGATTTTTTGTTTGTTGCCGTTTTTATCTGCGCAGCTAAATAACGTGGTTCCCATTGCTATAAATAAGGCCATTAAAAACATCTTGTGGTATTGAGTTTGTGAATATACAACCCGACTTGGAATTTGGATTGTCAAAGAATCCAATTGTGACTTTCTGAATAGGCCACAAATATTATTGTGCTGCTGAAAATAGAGTTGAATTTCATCAGGTATCATATTGGTGAAATCAACCACAGTTTTAGAACAACTACTGCAAAACCTACCTTTATCGGTTGGTGTCATTTTGTTCCAATCCTTATTACAAGGTTCTGGTATGTTTATTTTATAATTTGATTCCATAAAATTTAATAGCAAGAATTAAAAGTACAGAATAATAATATCAAAACAGTATTTTTGTTTTATGGAAAACATCTTCACTGACGAATATTTTATGAAAAAGGCTTTGAATGAAGCCGAAATGGCTTTTGAAAAAGGTGAAATCCCCGTGGGTGCTATTGTAGTAGTCAATGATACTATAATCGCGAGGAGTCATAATTTGACGGAATTACTTAATGATGTGACCGCTCATGCCGAAATGCAAACTATAACTGCTGCGGCTAATTATCTTGGAGGTAAGTATTTAACGGGCTGTACGCTTTATGTAACGCTCGAACCTTGCCAGATGTGTGCTGGTGCTTTATACTGGAGTCAAATTTCTAAGATCGTTTTTGGAGCTCGTGATGAAAAAAGGGGTTTTGAGAAAATGGGAACCCAGCTGCATCCTAAAACGGTTGTAAAACGCGGCGTTATGGCAGAAGAAGCTTCAGACTTGATGAAGCGTTTTTTTGTTGCGAAAAGGAAATAATTTTTCATCGAACTTTGTTGGGTACATCCTGAATAAAATTCAGTCAAACGTTTCAATAGGGTTCGCTTGTGTTTATTTCATGATTGTAACTTCCGCAATTAAGGTCAGCCCACTCCCATCCATCATCTTTAATGAGTGACAACAATAACCTGCGTCTGGTTTTTAGTTTTGCATATTCTAAATCTACTTTTTCACCAGATATAACTTTTATTCCCTTATTTTCAAGTGCCGTAAGAATTAGTACGGGAGGCGTCTTTTTGCCTGGAGTTATAAAAGTGGCTGGTAGCGTTACGAGATAGCTGGAAATAGCTTTCCGGAGTCTGATAAGTACATTGAATGAAGGTCCTTGTTCTGCTGGGATGTTATGTAACAGTACAGTCAGGACCTCGTCAAGGTTTGTGAGATTAAGAACGAAGGCTTCTTTCCTATCTGATGAATGGAAAAAATGTAACACGGAGTATGCTTTATGGTTTTGGGCATGTAAAATGATAGAATCGATAAGGCTTATAAAAGGTTGTTCCAGCTCCTTGAAATCTTTTCCATTCCAATAATTCAATAGGATTTCTTCTACCGAGCCGCCAAGAGTATTGATGTGAACACTTATTTTTCTTTTCATTATTTCGGCTGAAACGACTGGGATTAAGTAAGTGATGGCAATGGAAATCAGAATCAGTCCAGTAAATGAAAGTATGGCGGTAAGTATATCCCAAAAATTACCTTCTGGTTCTATGTCTCCCAATCCCAATGTTGATAGCGTATAGCCAGTATAAAATATCTTGTTTATTACTGTCGTAGGAGAGTTGGTCTCTACATTCATCAGCGAGTCGGGACAGCTTATGAATAACAGGCTGGCAGAAATCCATATAAGCAGCAACCAGTTAATAAGAATAGAAACTAAAATGATAGCGCCGCCTAGGTCTAGGATTTTTCGGCGCCCTGTTTTTTTAGTAAGTATCAACAGTATATTCCAGATGGACTTAGATAACCGTTTCGAAATAAAACCTGCCCCACGTCCAGACAAGGAGGTGTTTATTAAATCAGCAGCGGTAGCAAGTAGAAGAATGACTCCTACAAGAAATACAAAATAGTTCATGGCATTGATTTTAATCTGTTGAAACGAACCTGTTTTAGTATTAGCGGCGCTATAGGCAGTTGTGCTAAAGTTTTTCGTGCATCAGGCGG
The DNA here is from genome assembly GCF_041431385.1 of Flavobacterium sp. Arc2. Taxonomy (NCBI): domain Bacteria; kingdom Pseudomonadati; phylum Bacteroidota; class Flavobacteriia; order Flavobacteriales; family Flavobacteriaceae; genus Flavobacterium; species Flavobacterium sp. Arc2. Next base: position 11,463 of record NZ_JASMRH010000009.1, read on the forward strand.
CTAATATAGTATATATATTGATATGTAAAATGATGATTATGTCAGGCTTTAAATTTTTAAAACTAGATTTTGTGATTGCTTAATTTCCTCGGTATAGAAAATTTTATACTTTGCCCTAGGATTGCTGTTTTCTCACCACCTGGCTAATTGCAATTTAATGGCTATGTAGTATTCTGCTATTCTTAAAAATGCGAATACGATAAAGGCAATAAGCAATTTTATTAAGAACTTTGCTTTTGATTGTTCAGGTTTAGCATTATTGATCAATAATTTTAAACTTTGAATAAGTCTTTCGTTAGCCATAAAATAATTAATATCAAAAACTGATATAATATAGCGGCTTTTAATGCTCGTATGTGTATGTTGAGATAGATATCCTATAGAATAATATTAACAAGTAGTGTCGATAAAAATAAACAACCGATAACCCTGGTTCTCTTTGTCAAAAGCAGAATTCTACCCGATATTTCATAATACCTAAAATCAAAGCATAGGTCTTGGAATATCCGTAAAAGGCCCACATCAATTGCATTCCAGTCATTCAAGAAACAGCTTTTCCAATTTGAACAACTTTTCCTGTTCCGTAAACAAACATTACAATGCAAGTTATGGCAATTTCAACTATTTCAATTTTGTCTTTTGTACTGAAATACATTTGCTTTATAGAATCTGATTTGGTGTGGCTTTTTTGAGGAGCGAGCGAGGTGTTGATTTTGGCACAAGCAAAGAAGCTTCAAAATGATGAAGCTGTTTATTGTAAAGGCGGTAAAATAAAAAAAAATAATAATCTACGTTAAAAGAATTTAAAAAAATATAATTACAAACTGTTTTTATAATTCCCTTAATTCACGCTATTCCATCCTGCTAAGAATTCTCCTAGGGCAAAACGAACAAAAAATAGAAGAATAAGAACTGAAATAATAATTCCAATTGTTTTCAAAGTTTTTTGATTATTCTTTTTCATAGTTTATAGTTAATGTTTTTTTGAAGGCAAATACAGTGTTTTGCACTGTGCTAATATATACTATTTTTTTATAAAGTTTACATTTACTGTTGTTGCAATCAGGGTTCTTATCTAAAATTATTTTAGCCCGGATGGCATTGTGATTTTTTATCTTATTTTTTTTGGAATGGAATATTGTAGCGCATAGCTGGATTAGCTCCTGAAATATATAATTCTTTACTTAAAAAAAGGCAAAAAAAAACTCCTCAATTTCATGAGGAGTTTCTGATTTATTCTTTTATAACATTTCCCGTTTTGTCGTAGAAATGATATTCTAAATACGTGTAAGCGTCACGAGGTATAATTTTCACCCACTTTTTATGCTCAAAAAACCATTTTGAACGTAATGATGGAAAACCTTTTGTAAGGTATGCTGCAACAAAGGGGTGTACGTTAAGTACAACGTCTTTGTTAGTTTTTAATATTCCTTCTAAATCAGAATTGATTCTGTCGATAATTAAGATTGGCGCTTCAATTTCACCATTCACATCGTTAGGATCTTCTTCTCTAGTTTTAATGTTTACTTCAGGTCTTACTCTTTGTCTTGTAATTTGGACTAATCCAAATTTACTAGGAGGCAAGATCTTGTGTTTTGCTTTATCATCGCTCATTTCTTCTCTCAAGAAGTCGAACAATGTTTTACGATTTTCTGGATTAGACAAGTCGATAAAATCAATTACGATAATACCACCCATATCACGTAGACGCAATTGTCTGGCGATTTCAGCAGCGGCAATCATATTGACTTCCATTGCAGTATCTTCCTGGTTAGATGCTTTATTAGAACGGTTTCCGCTGTTTACGTCAATGACGTGTAAGGCTTCAGTATGTTCGATAATAAGATAAGCACCTTTACTCATGGATACTGTTTTCCCGAATGAAGTCTTGATTTGTCTCTCTATGTTGTATTTCTCAAAAATGGGCGTGTCATTTGATTGATAAAACTTAACAATTGATTGTTTTGAAGGTGCAATTTCTTGCAAATAGTCCTTCGTTTGGTTGTACAACTCTTCATCATCAATTTGTATACTAGTAAAAGTATCATTAAAGACGTCTCTTAAGATAGAAGAAGCTCTGTTGAGTTCCCCTAAAATTTTTGACGGATGATGAGCGGTCGGTAATTTTTTACACATTGCATCCCATCTGCTAAGCAGGTTCTGCATGTCTTTTTCTAATTCGGCTGTATTTTTGCCTTCTGCTACTGTGCGAACAATAACACCAAATCCTTTTGGTTTGATGGATTGTACAAGTTTTTTTAGTCTGTCTTTTTCTTTCTTGTCTTCTATTTTTTGAGAAATAGATACACGGTCAGAAAACGGAACTAAAACAATAAATCTTCCGGCAAGAGAAAGCTCAGCGCTTATTCTTGGACCCTTGGTAGATATTGGTTCTTTTACAACTTGTACTAAGATCGATTGATTAGCATTAATTACATCAGTAATAATACCGTCTTTGTCTATCTCTTTGTCAAACTGAAAGTTTTTTAGGGAGAAATCTTTTATTTTACCTGCGCTTACAAGTTTTATGAATTTCAGTTGGGAAACTAAATTAGGACCTAAGTCATGATAGTGTAAAAAAGCGTCTTTTTCGAAGCCTACATTTACAAAAGCAGCATTAAGACCAGCAACTGGTTTTCGTATTTTGGCAATAAAAATATCACCTACTTGAAAATTGCTTTTTTCTTCTTCCTTGTGTAATTCAATTAGTTTTCCATCTTTTAATAAGGCAAAATCTACAAAATCAGAACTAGATCGAATGATTAATTCTTTATTCACGTTGTAAATTTTTATCCAAACTTTTAATAAAGAGAAAAGAATATGGAATAAAGAATAGGGAGAAGCGAATAGAGATTTTAAAAACTAGAGTTAGAATTTATGTTTTCTTTTCTCTCTTTTCTAAAATCTTTTTTCTGTCTTCTATTTTCTAAAATCTATTTTCTAACCTCACACTTAAAGCTAGGATGGATTAAACAATAATTTTAACAGGTATTGAACCCGGGGAAAACTAGCTAGCAGTCCTCAGATTTAAGGAATCAGTATACTGAATGCTTACATCTGAGGACTGAGGACTAATTTTCGATTTCAATGAACTTTTAAAAAGGAAAAAGTAGTTAAAAACTACTTTTTCTTTTTGTGACGGTTAGCTCTCGCTCTTTTTTTACGTTTGTGAGTTGCTACCTTATGTCTCTTTCTTTTTTTACCACTTGGCATATCTTGTCGATTTTATGATTAATTAATATTTTTATTTTGCTTCGTTATTGATCTTTACTCCTTCAACAAAAACTTTTGCTGGTTTGAATGCAGGTATGTTATGTGCAGGAATTTTTATTGTTGTATTTTTGGAAATATTTCTTCCAGTTTTTTCAGCTCTAGTTTTCACGATAAAACTTCCGAAACCTCTTAAATAAACATTGTCTCCAGTTTCTAATGAATTTTTAACTTCATTCATAAAAGTCTCTACTGTTGCTTGCACATCACCTTTTTCAAGACCTAATTTTTCTGAAATTTTTGCTACGATATCTGCTTTCGTCATTTTCTTTCCTTATTTATTATATTGTAATCATTTTTTTGAGTGTGCAAATATATGAATTTAAAAAACAAATATTCAAGCTAATTCATTAAAATTTAATCACATAAACTTTTACTTTTGCTAACAAATATTTAATAATGAAATTTTCTAACTTGCTTATAAAGTGGTATTTACAAAATAAAAGAGATTTGCCATGGCGAAGCACTACAAATCCATACCCAATTTGGCTCTCAGAAATCATGCTTCAGCAGACTCGTGTTGCTCAAGGAACGCCTTATTTTTCAGCATTTACTGCTGCATTTCCCACTGTTTTTGATCTTGCCGCAGCGAGTGAAGAACAAGTGCTAAAGCTTTGGCAAGGACTTGGGTATTACTCGCGTGCTAGAAACTTGCATAAAACAGCTCAATATGTGGCTTCCGAATTATCAGGTGTTTTTCCTCCTACTTATAATGAGTTATTAAAGTTAAAAGGAGTAGGGGAATATACCGCCGCCGCGATTGCCTCTTTTTCCTATAATGAAGTGGTTCCTGTTGTAGATGGAAATGTTTTTCGGGTATTGTCTCGTTATTTTGACGTAGAGACTGATATTGCTTTGGCTTCCGCCAAAAAAGAATTTGCTGCTTTGGCTTTCGAACTAATGCCAAAAGACAATCCTGCGACTTTTAATCAAGCCATTATGGAGTTTGGCGCTTTGCAATGTGTTCCTAAAAGTCCAAATTGCAGTATTTGTGTGTTTAACGATAGCTGTGCTGCACTCCAAAAAAACAAAGTTGACCAGTTGCCGGTGAAATCTAAGAAGGTGAAAGTGCGCAATCGCTACTTTAATTACTTGGTTGTTGAGGACGATAATGAAAATACTGTGATTCAAAAGAGAACAGCAAAAGGGATTTGGCACAATTTATATGAGTTTCCTGTGATTGAAACCGATAAAGTGGAGGACTTGCAATATATATATGAACAAGTTCAGAATGATTTTTTTCAGGATAATGAGGTGGTTCGTTTTATGGAGTGTAATGAAGAAAGTATAATTCATAAATTATCACATCAACATCTATATATTAAGTTCTGGAAAGTGAGTCTGAAAGGAACTGTCGAAAACGGAATAAACAATGAAGATTTGAAAGCCTTTCCTTTCCCAATAGTGATTCATAATTTTATCGAAAAGGAATAAAGAGAACATTTAAAAAAATGTATCTTTGATAGAAATACCATAAAAACAAAATGAACGGAACGTTAAATAAAGTGATGCTGATTGGGCATGTAGGCGATGAAATAAAAATGCATTATTTTGATGGGGGAAATTGTATCGGTAGATTTCAACTGGCAACAAATGAAGTCTATATTAATAAGACAACGAACGAAAAAATCACTTCTACGGAGTGGCATAATTTAGTGGTGCGAAATAAAGCAGCCGAAATTTGTGAAAAACATTTATCAAAAGGAGACAAAATTTATATAGAGGGACGTATTAAATCACGCCAATGGCTGACAGAGGACGGGACGACAAAACACACCACTGAAATTCAAGTTACGGAGTTTACTTTTTTGTCAACCAAGAAATCTGCTGAAAACAACAAACAAATTGACGGCCCGGAATCCGTAAAAAACACTAACTTTGACCCACAAAATAATGGCTTGCCTATCAATGATTTGCCATTTTGATTGTTTAACTAATCTTTTTTAATTTGGACCCAGAGCCCAGTTTAAATTTCGCATATACATTAGATACAGATCTAGTGTTTGGTTTTGCCGGAATATTTGTATTGCTTCTTTGCTCTGCATTAGTTTCTGGTGCTGAAGTAGCCTTGTTTTCTTTGTCTCAAACAGACATTGACGAGACAATGCAAGGGAATGATTCTAAAGGAAGAATTCTTGCGGATCTTATAGACAGACCCAAAAAACTTTTGGCGACACTTCTTGTGGCTAATAATTTTATCAATATCGGAGTGGTAATTTTATTCTCGTTTATTGGGAGAAACTTATTTTCTGCGATCAGTTCTCCAGCTTTAAAATTCACCGTCGAAGTTATTGTAGTCACCTTTTTACTTTTGTTGTTTGGTGAAGTATTACCTAAAGTATATGCTAGCCGAAACAATATCAAGTTTGCAAAAATGATAGCGTACCCAATTTCGATATTAGATAAATTGCTTTCGCCTATTAGCGTTCCTATGCGTGAAACGACCATTTATTTGCACAATAAATTAGGAAAGCAAAAAACAAATTTTTCAGTTGATCAGTTGTCTCAAGCTTTAGAGCTTACTTCTTCGGATGAAACTTCTTTAGAGGAGCAGAAGATATTGATGGGGATTGTAACTTTTGGTAATACAGATACGAAGCAGGTTATGAGTCCGAGGATTGATATTTTTGCTTTAGAAATAACAGAACCATTTTCTGAGATCTATTCTAAAATTATCGAAAAAGGATATTCACGAATTCCTGTTTATAGAGACAATATTGATCAGATAGAAGGCGTTTTGTTTGTTAAGGATTTATTGCGTCATCTTGATGAGAAAGATTTTGAGTGGAACACCTTAATAAGAGAACCCTTTTTTATTCCTGAGAATAAGAAACTGGATAATTTGCTAAAAGATTTTCAGAGAATGAAAAGTCATCTTGCTATTGTGGTGGATGAATACGGGGGAACCTCTGGTTTGGTTTCTCTAGAAGATGTAATTGAGGAAATTGTTGGAGACATCAGTGATGAGTTTGATGATGACAATGTCAATTTTACTAAAATTGATGAAAAAAACTATCTTTTTGAGGGTAAAATAAACCTGAAAGACTTCTATAGAATTATAGATGTTAACGAGGACGTTTTTGAGATAAAAAAAGGGGAAGCCGAAACCTTGGCTGGATTTATTCTTGAAATATCAGGAAATTTCCCAATGAAAGGGCAAAAAATCTCTTACGAAAATTGCCTGTTCACAATTGAGACAGTAGATAAGAAACGTATAAAACAGATAAAAGTAACGGTTGATGTTTAATTTGCAGCGGGATAACAAAAAATATTTTTCTAGTATAGTACTTGCACTAGTGTTTATGGGATTGTTCCTGTTTTCTGGTTGTAAAGAGGATGTTTTTCCAAAACCTGCCAGTTATTTGCGCTTAGATTATCCGGTTGCGAATTATGCTCATTTTGAAAATGAATGTCCGTTTACTTTCGAAATGAATTCAGAAGCGGTTATAAAAGGAGAAAAGGATTGCGGATTCACAATTACGTATCCAAAAATGAAAGCGACCATATATTTGACTTACAAACCCGTAAATAACAATATCAATGTCTTGTTGCGGGACGCTCAAAAGTTAACCTACGAACACGTTATAAAAGCCGATGATATCCTAGAACAGCCTTATTTAAACCCTTCAAAAAAGGTATATGGTATGTTTTATCAGGTAGACGGGAATGCGGCAACTAATTCGCAATTCTATGCAACTGACAGTACCAAGCATTTTGTTACTGGTTCGGTTTATTTTTATGCTAAACCTAATTTTGATTCTATTATGCCGGCGGCCAGTTATATCAAAAATGACATGCAACGCTTGATGGAGACTTTAAAATGGAAGTAAGTTTTAATTACAGCTATATGAAAAAAAAGACAATATTTTTTTTGATTTTAAGCGTATTATTAATCTACCTTTATTTTAGTGACTTCTTTTTTACAGTAAATATTGGAGACGCCTATTATTTGATTAATTATTTCTTTGTAGTAGCTTCAATTCTTTTTTTTACTATTATGTTCTTTCTTTTGAAAATGGCAATCAAAAAGACAAGGTCCTAATAAAATCAAATTCATATTGTATAAAAAAAGCATCCACATGGATGCTTTTTTTATACAATAAAGAGGTGTACTTACGACTTCATATTTGAAACGGTGTAGGTTTTTCCATCTCCAGTTGCTTGAACTACTTTAGTTAAGCTTTCAGGAGTTTGTACTGTTTTATCAAAAGTTACCGTTGCTAATTTTGTATCAAAATCTACCGTAGCGGTTTGTACTCCGTCAAGCTCGGTTAGTTCTTCTTGAATTGTTTTAGCGCAACCTACTGCGCATACCATTCCTTCTACAGAGAAGTTTGCAGTTTGTACGTTTTCGGCAGCGATTTCTTTTTTTAGTTTTGGAGCTTCCGTTTCTGTTTTTGCAGTTTCTTTTGGCGCTTCTTCAGTGTTTTTTTTGCAGCTAACAAACAAAAGTCCCGCTAATGCTATAACAGCAATTGATTTTTTAATGTTCATTATGATTTGATGTTAAGGGTTTTAACTATTTTTTTAACCGAAAACAAAATTACTTAAAAAAGTAGAGCTAATTCATAAAAATAATACAATTTTGGGGTAAAATTAGAATCATGGAATCGAAACAGTTAAAATGGGGTTATTTATTAGTGCTTTCTTTAGTCTGGGGAAGTTCATTTATTTTAATAAAAAAAGGATTAATTGGCTTGACCGCAATTCAAGTGGGCTCGCTTCGAATAATTTTTGCTGCTGTTTTCTTATTATTGATTGGTTTTAAGAGTTTATCGAAAATCCCGAAAGAAAAATGGAAATATATTGCCTTAACGTCTGTTTTTGGGACTTTTGTGCCTGCATTTCTTTTTGCTATTGCCGAAACAGAATTAGATAGTGCAGTTACGGCAATACTTAATTCTTTAACACCTTTAAGTACATTGATATTAGGAGCGGTAGTATTTGGTATAAGTTTCCAAAAAAGACAAGTTTGGGGTGTTCTTATTGGTTTGGTTGGTAGTTTGCTTCTGGTTTTTAATGGTGCTATGAATCATCCCAATCAAAATTATTATTATGCGATTTTAGTAGTAATTGCGTCTATTTGCTATGCTATAAATGTCAATTTAATTAAACGCTTCCTTTCTGATTTGACACCGCTAAGTATTACAACAGGGAATTTCTTGATTTTGATATTTCCAGCTTTGGCTATTTTGTATGCTACAGGTTTCTATGATGTAATGACAGTGGAAAAAGTGCAGCACTCGGTACTGTTTATTATGATTTTGGGAGTGGTAGGTACTGGAATTGCAAATATATTATTCTTTAAACTAATTCAGATTTCTTCGCCAGTTTTTGCAACTTCGGTAACGTATCTAATTCCGGTCGTGGCTTTTTTCTGGGGGTTGTTAGATAATGAAATGCTAACGTCAATTCAGTTTTTAGGAGCTTTTATAATATTAATAGGAGTGTATTTATCTGCTAAAAAGTAATGTTCTTAAACTAGATATTTATAAAATAATAAAGGCTATCGATTAAGATAGCCTTTATTTGTTAATGAGGGATTTGATTATTTAAAATCTGCATCTGTAACTCCCTCGTTGATTTTTACATCGGACATTTTGATATCCAATTCAAAACCTACGTTTTGGATAATGTTAAAAGGGACTTTCACTCCTTTAACTTCTCTATAATCCCCAAAATTAGTTACTTGAGTAATAGATTTACCGCCTTGATCCATTGTTTTTGAATCTGCTAGTTTTAAACCAGTAGCTACATCATAATAAAGGGTAGTTTTACCGTCTTTGATGGCATAAGAATCCTTACCATTAATAGTCTCGATACCATCAAGTGCTACTCCTTCTTTTTTAGCCAACTGTAATTCGTCGAATAGGACTGCGCTATTTTTCATTTCAGTCAATTCAGCTCCTTCAAAGTCTTTGCGTTGTCCTTGTTGTAACACATAAGCATTAGTTTCAGTAACTACTTGCTTCATTATGCTCATCGTTCCCATTGCTAATTCTACACTTAATTTTCCTTTTGCATCCGCTTTTGAAGTAAAAGTTAAAGGTGATGGTGCTTGAGGTATTACTGTTGAGCCTACCATAGAGATTGTTTTTACAGCTTTTACGGCTTTTTCTCCACCTATGGCGGTAATGTATTTATCTAATACGCTTTTGATGGTTACGCCTGCTGGTATGTCTTTTTTGAAAACTGGTTTTTCTATTGAATTTCCATATTTATCAAAATAAAACATAGGGATTTTTAGTTTTTCCAAGGCAGGAGCTACTTCTGATCCTTTACCCACAACTACTATTCTGATGTTGTCAGCTAAGAAAAATCGGTTAGCTACGCTTTTAATATCTTCTACTGTTACTGCATTTATATTTTTAATATAATTTTCGTAAAAATCAGCAGGTAGATTTTGTGTTTCAGTGTTTAATGCATAACGTGCTACTGTCGTTGGTTTTTGAATTTGCATTACAAAGTTACCTATGTATTTTGCTTTTGCATTTTTTAAATCGTCAGCAGAAACTAATTCTGTTCTGATTTTTTTCAACTCGCTTAATATTTCAACTACTGAACTGTCTGTTACAGCATTTCTTACTGATGTTGAAGAACGAAATTTTTCTACGTATTTACCAAATCCTATATTAGAATAAGCTCCGTAAGTCCAGCCATGTTTTTCACGCAAGTTTAAAAATAATCTTCCTTCTCCACCGCCACCAAGAATCTGGTTTGCTAAAATTGCAGCAAAATATTGTTTGTCGGTAATTTTTAAATTAACTGTATTAACCACTGCGATTTCAGATTGAACTGCATTTGGCATATCAACAAAATCAATTTGTGATTTTTGTACATTTTTAGGATCAGGATATGTAAGTTGCGGAGCACTTGCTTTAGCCCAAGAGCTAAAAAGTTTTTCAACCATTTTTTTAACTTCTTTCGTATTAACATCTCCTACAACAACTAGGTAGGCATTTCCAGGTACAAAATTAGTTTTGTAGTTTGCAACGGCATCTTGTAGGTTGACTTTATTAATGCTTTCGGCACTTAAAAATTCACCTGAAGGATGATTTACTCCAAAGGTCAAAACGTCTTCAACGCGTCCAGCAACTGCGGTCACACTTTTTTCTTGTGTTTTTATTCCTTCTAAAAGCTTTGCTTTTATCTTATCAAATTCTTCTTGTTTAAATACAGTGTTCAATGCGCCATCAGCCATTAATTCCAGTATTCTACCAGAATATTTAGACAATCCGCTGGCTGAAGCGCCATTTGAATTAAAATTTATTTCTGCACCTAAGAAATCAATTTCTTCATTAAAGGCATCTTTTGGTGTTTTGGTAGTTCCACTGCCGATAAGCATACCGGTAATATCTGCTACTCCTTTTTTGTCTCCTTCCGCATAAGGCATGTTGTCTAAGCTAAGTCTGTAGGCAACTCTTGGTAATTTATGATTTTCTACTACCATTACCTTCAGCCCGTTCTTTAGCTCAAAATTATTGGATTTACCAATCTTAATTGTAGGAGGAGCGGTAGGCTCTGGTTGCGGAATTACTTGTGCCTGTAAGGCTAAAGTCAAAAACAGGCTTGAAATTATATATATTGTTTTTTTCATGATAGTTCTGTATTATTTTTTGGCTTTGTCTGATGATGGAACATAATCTAATACTAATCTTTGGTTAGGATTTAGATATTTTTTTGCAACAGCTCTAATCTCTTCTGGAGTAATGGTGCGGTACATTTCAATTTCTGTATTGATTAAGTTTACATCCTTGTAAAGCATGTAGTAGGTTGCAAGATTATCTGCTATTCCTTCAATAGAGGCATTGCTGTTTACATATTGATTCTCATATTTGTTCTGAAGTTTTTGTAACTCTCTGTCAGAAATTAATTCTGTTTGTAGTTTTAGGATTTCAGAATCAATTTCGGTAAGAATGTCTTCAGATGTGCTTGGTGCTTGAGGTAAGCCATAAAGGATATATGTTCCATAATCTTCTTGACTGTAACTGAACGCACCAATTTGCAAGGCCATTTTTTTATCGTCAACTATCTTTTTGTATAGTCTAGAGCTTTTACCATCACTTAATATTGTTGAGATAAAATCCAAAACTCTAGCGTCACGAGTTTTCATAGATGGAGTTCTGTATGCCGCAACAACCATTGGGATTTGGATGTTTGTGTCCTCAAATCTTGCTTTGATGGTTTCAGTAATTGGTTTCTCTACGAAAGTTTCTCTTTCAATAGCAGCTCCTTTTTTTATGGCGCCAAAGTATTTTTGGATCCATTCTTTCGTTTGAGCAGCGTTAAAGTCTCCCGCTACTACAAGAACTGCGTTGTTTGGGATATAAAATTTCTTATTGAAGGCTTGAAACTCTTCTAATTTAGCAGCGTCTAAATGATCCATTGAACCAATAGTCGTCCAGCGATAAGGATGATTTGTGAACATTTTTTTCTTTACCTCTGGAATCATTTGTCCATAAGGGCTGTTGTCATAACGCAATCTTTTTTCCTCTTTTACAACCTCATTTTGGGTGTCAACCCCAATTTGGTTGATAACAGGATGTAACATTCTCTCAGATTCCATCCATAAACCTAACTCAAGATTGTTAGAAGGAAATACTTCGTAGTAGTACGTGCGGTCTTCGGTTGTATTAGCATTATTTGTTCCTCCGTTACCGGTCACAATTTTAAACCACTCACCTCGTTTGATATTCTCAGTACCTTCAAACAATAAATGTTCAAAAAAGTGAGCAAAACCAGTTCTTTCTGGGTTTTCATTTTTGGCTCCTACGTGATACATCACTGATGTTATCACAACTGGGGCCGAAGGGTCGTTTTGTAAAATAACATGTAGACCATTGTCTAAATTGTATTCTTCGAAGGCTACTTTTTGTGCAGAAACGGCTCCGCCAAGCAAAAGTGTGGCGCTTAACGCCATTATTGATTTTTTCATAGGTATTAATAGGTTGATTATTGTATATGTCGTGTTTTTGATTGTATTGTTACATCAAAAATAATTTTTTATAAGAATTTACATCTTTTTCAGGTATTAAATAACTTTATTGTATAATTATCGGGTCTTTTTATGAGGTAAAAAAAATAAAAAAAGACTCTCCATCAGTGAATTTGAGGGGAGTCTTTGTAAATTTATAGTCTGGAATAGCTGTCTTTTATTTTATTGTAGGTTTTGCTATTGGCTGACCAAATTTGTCGAAATAAAACAACGGAATATTAAGTTTTTCTAATCCCGGAATAACATCTGCAGCTTTTCCTGCAACTATAATCCGGGTATTGTTGATAAGGAAATATTTGTTGGCTGCTTTTAGAACATCGTCTGCTGTTACTGCGTTTATGGTTTTGATGTAGTTTTCATAAAAGTCAGGAGATAAATCTTCAGTTTCAACATTTAATGCATATCGTGCAATGGTCGATGGTTTTTCTACCTGCATTACAAAACGCCCAATATATCCCGCTTTCACATCCTTCAGTACTTCTTCAGATACTTTTTCGGTTCTTATTCTTTTAATTTCTTTTATAAATTCTATCACCGCGCTATCAGTTGCTGTATTTCTTATTGAGGCCGTCGATTTTAATTTTGAAACATATTTTCCTGCTCCTATAATGGTATTGGCGCCATACGTCCAGCCGTGTTCTTCTCTTAAGTTCATGTTTAAGTAGCTGTTAAAGTCTCCTCCGAGTATGAAGGTCGCGATTACTGCGGGAAAAAAATCTTTGTCGGCCATTTTTAAATCAATGGTGTTGACTAATGAGATTTCTGACTGAACAGCATTAGGGACGTCAATAAAATTAATTTGGGTAAAAGGAACATTTTGTGGATTGGTATACGTTATGACGGGTGTGTTAGCCCTTTTCCACGATCCGAAAAGGTTTTCAACAATAGGTTTTACCTCTTTGTATTTGATGTCTCCTATAATTACCAAATAGGCATTTTCTGGTGCGAAATGCGCCCCATAATTTGTCTTTACATCGTCTAAGGTAACATTGTTAAGTGTTTCTTCGGTGGTATATTCTCCCGCTGGATGATTCTTGCCAAAGGCCAAAGCGTTAACAGCTCTATTCGCAATTGCGGGAACATTTTTTTCCTGCGCTTTTATGCCTTCGAGTAACTTTGCTTTTTCTTTGTCAAACTCTTCCTGAGTAAAATTAGGATACAACGCGCCATAAGTTAATAGTTGAAGTACTCGACCAGAATGTTTAGAAAGGGCGCTTGCATAAGCTCCATGTGAGTTAAAACCAATGTTTGCTCCCAGAAAATCTACTTCTTCATTAAAATCATTTTTTGTGATTTTTATGTTGCCGTTTCCTATTAAGTTACTGCAAAGTTCATCTACTCCCTTTTTGCCGTATTCTGCAAAAGGAGGGTTGTCAATAGTCAGGTTAAAAGTGACTCGGGGTAATTTATGATTTTCCACAATCAATACTTTTAATCCATTGGCTAAAAAAAAGGTCTGTGGTTTTTTAAGATTTACAACTGGAGGTTTTCCAGGTTTGGGTTGGTTGCGATTTTCTGCTTGCATAATTCCTGTTACAAATAATAGGATGAATAGAATACTTGTTTTTCGTAGTTACGGAGTCGTTAATTTAGATCTGCTTCTATAGTAGGGATGTAGTCTAAGACTAATCTTTGATTCGGATTTAGATACTTTTTTGCCACTTCCCTAATTTCTTCTCTAGTGATAGAGTGATAAAGATTAATTTCGGTATTGATCAAATTGACGTCTCCATAAAGCAAATAATACTTTGCCAGATTTTCAGCAATTCCTTCCACAGTGGAGTTGTTACTCACATATTGGTTTTCAAACTGGTTTTGTAATTTTTGATAATCTTTTTCAGAGATTAAATCCGTTTGGATTTTTACGATTTCTTCGTCAATCTCATTTAGTAAATCTTGGGCGGTATGTGTCCCCATCGGTAAGCCATATAGAATATACATTCCGTAATCTTCCTGACTAAAACCTACAGCGCCTATTTGAAGGGCTATCTTTTTTTCGTCTACAATTTTCTTGTATAGTTTCGAACTCTTACCGTCGCTTAAATAAGATGATATAAAGTCGAGAACGCGAGCGTCTCTCGTTTTCATAGAAGGGGTTCTATACGAAGCAACCACCATCGGAATTTGAATGTTAGGGTCTGTATAAGTAGCTTTAATCGTGTGCGTTATTGGTTCTTCGACAAACATTTGTCTTTTAAAGACTTCGCCTTTTTCGATTGGACCAAAATATTTCTCAATCCATTCTTTTGTTTGATTTTTTTCGAAATCTCCAGCAACTATTAAAACTGCGTTGTTGGGTGTGTAAAACTTTTTGTGAAACGCTTTAAAATCTTCTAAAGTTGCGGTGTCTAAATGTTCCATGGATCCAATAGTAGACCAACGGTACGGATGATTTTTAAACATGTTTTCCTTAACAATAGGTAAAATTTTACCGTAAGGCTGGTTGTCGTAACGGGAGTTTTTTTCTTCTTTAATAACTCCGTTTTGGGTGTCGACCCCAATTTGATTGATAACCGGGTGCATTAGTCTTTCTGATTCCATCCAAAGAGCCAGTTCTAAGTTATTGGAAGGGAATACCTCGTAGTAATAGGTGCGATCATCAGAAGTATTGGCATTGTTAACTCCGCCATTAGAGCTTACAATTTTAAACCATTCACCTCTTTTGATGTTTTTAGTTCCTTCAAATAATAGGTGTTCAAAAAAGTGGGCAAAACCAGTTTTTTCTGGACTTTCGTCTTTGGATCCTACATGATACATCACTGAAGTTATTACAACAGGTGCCGAAGGGTCATGGTGCAGAATAACATGCATGCCATTATCGAGATTGTATTCTTCAAAAGCTATTTTTTGAGCAGTAGCGACTCCGCCAAGGAGAAGGGCATTATTTAATCCCATTATTGTTTTTTATTAAGATTAATAAACATGCATTTACAATAGATAAAAACATAAATTATTGTTAGTTCAAAAATACCTTTTTTTAATGATGTATGTCTAGTATTCCGTTTTTTTACTGGGAGGTATTAAATTTAGTACTTGTAAGCCCCCGAAAATAGGCAGGAAAGCAAAGAATTTGTATTTTTACTTTTAAGGGATTGCACAATAAAAATTAAATTGTATATTTGCAACCTTAAAAATCAATAAATCAATTTGGTATGTATGCAATCGTAGAGATAGCAGGGCAACAATTCAAAGTAAGCAAAGACCTAAAGGTTTACGTTCACCGTTTGGCAAATGAAGAAGGAACTACAGTTTCTTTCGACAAAGTTTATTTGTTAGACGACAATGGCGTAATCACGATAGGCGCCCCCGCTATAGAAGGTGCTTCAGTAGAAGCTAAAGTGTTACAACACTTAAAAGGTGATAAAGTTATCATTTTCAAAAAGAAAAGAAGAAAAGGGTACAAAAAGAGAAACGGTCACAGACAGTATCTTACTCAGATTCTAATCGAAGGTATTTCTGCATCAGGTGCTAAAAAAGCGGCTCCAAAAGCGGCAAAAGTTGCTGAAGCTAAAGCTCCTAAAGCATCTAAAAAAGCTGATGATTTAAAAATTGTTGAAGGTGTTGGTCCTAAAGCTGCTGAAGCTTTAGTTGCTGCTGGTATCGATACATTTGCTAAATTAGCGAAAGCAAAAGCTGCTGCTGTAAAAGAAATTTTAGAAGCATCAGAATCTAAATTATCTCATTTAGATCCAACTACTTGGGCTCAACAAGCACAATTAGCTGCAGATGGTAAAATGGATGAATTAAAAAAATTACAAGATGAATTAAACGGCGGTAAAGCAGTTTAATTAATTTATTAACAATACAAAACTAATACGTCATGGCTCACAAGAAAGGTGTCGGTAGTTCCAAGAATGGTAGAGAATCAGAATCAAAACGTTTAGGCGTTAAGATTTTTGGTGGACAAGCTGCTATCGCAGGGAACATCATCGTAAGACAAAGAGGTTCAAAACACAATCCAGGTGCAAATGTTTACATCAGTAAAGATCACACCCTACACGCAAGAGTAGATGGAGTTGTACACTTCCAAAAGAAAAGAGATAACAAATCTTACGTTTCTATACTTCCATTTGAAGTTGAAGCATAATTGATTTTATCAATGATTTTAAAACCCGTTTCGAAAGAAACGGGTTTTTTTATGTTCTTTTTCCAACGGTCATTGTAAGCTCCGAAGCGGCTCGCAGTGGAATTGTTGGTTTTTCACACCTTTTCACCTAAAAAAAAGCTGCCAGTCTTTTAAAGGCTAGCAGCTTTGGTACTCTATATCGCTTACGATCGGGAGACTCTGAATGGCATTTTTTTGTTTTAGGTTGTGATAAGAATGGGCAGCTAGTCGTCCTTTCAAAGAATTTCAAATCATCGACGAAGAAGATGAAAAGCTTCAGATGGGTTTACGCTACTGTTTCATATAAAATAAATGCGTTTAATAAAAAGTAAAAAAAGGCGGGTAAAGAAACCAATAAAGAATCTTTCATCTTTATTCTTACCCCCGTGCCAAGAAGCATCAATAAAGCCAACCCTGCTGAAGACAGAACTAAAACGGTATGGTTTTGCAAGCCTATAAATAAACCTGTGGCCCCAGCCAGTTCTAAAAGAGCGGTTAAAGGGCCAAATTTTTCAAGACCAAAGCGTTTAAATTCATTTTTCATGTTCGAGGAGACAAAATAAGCTATCCCGTATACGAGAAAGGAGGTTGCCGAAAAGAAAATAAGTGCATTTAAGAAATCCATATTTTTATTATTAAGAAGCCGATAGGGCCACAAAGAGAGATAATGCTAAAAGAAATAAAGAAGGCAGGTGTTTCAGCCATGGGTTTTTTGCTTTGAAATGAAAAAACTGTGCGCACACCATTAAAAAAGCCATTACGAGTGCCGGTATAAACACTAATGTTGGAAACCATATTCCAGTTATTAATAACGTTGCCAATGCTATTTTTGAAGCGCCCACGATATTTCTCGTCAAATCAGACAGGCCATATTGTTTGAATTCTTTCACGATGTTGTCAAATCTAAAAATCCAGACGTAACCCACGGATATCGCGATTACAAGTTGGCCGATGATGGTGTAAGTATTCATAATTTTATTTTTAAAGTTTTTTACTTGATTTTTACAAATAGAGCTTATCAGTGAATTTATTTCTCTAAAGTAATCAAATATACCATAAACTTAGACTAATACAGGGCTGTAGTGTTGATTTATAATAATTATGTATTTCGTAGCGATATGCGGTAGTGGAGACAGACTGTAGCGTCTCTATTTGTAATTACTGTAGATTATAAGGTAGTTGTATTTCTTAGTGTCGATTTTAGACTTGTGTGGTCAGTCCTTACTGCAGTTTAAAATAGTAAAAAACTAGATTGCCACAAACTAATTGAGTATAATTATCTCCTATTTTTTCTCCAATATAAAATGCTGTTAATTCACCTGAATCTTTGTTAATATTGTAATCCCAGACTTCGTTATTTGAATATAAAATATCTGCAAAAGAATAGGACTCGGGATTTTCGGAAAAATTAATTTTTTCAGTTTTTGCTAATTCCCACTTTTTTGAATTACGATACAATCCAAAAAACAGAATTTCATCGGCGGTAATTGTTATCATTTTTGCAACTAAGCCATCACCTGGCATCGCCCAATTTGCATCTTTAGAAATCCATTTCCAATTCCCTATTAAACTATTAATTTTATCCTTCCTCAAAATAGTTTTTATAGAATCTGCTTTTTTTAAAGCAATTTGGGCAGTTTCTGAATTTGGGTTTATCTTATGTGCTATTGTAAATCCTCTGATCGCGACCAGATAATCGTGATTTTCAAGTAAATTTTGCGCCAACTTAAATTCTTGTTGCTGATATTCGTTTCGATTATTGTCTTGGGCCCAAAGTGCAGTGGTTAATAATAATAGTAAAGGGAGTATATAGTTTTTCATAGGATTAAAAACTGGTTTTTTTGATTGTAATCCTATCAAATATACTATAATTAAGAATCAGTTTTATATAATTAATGTAGTGTGTTACTATTCGAAAGTTTGTGTTAATTAACGAAAACAATATTGTTTAAAATGGGTAGCATGAAGGATGGAAGCGTAAATCCTTTATGTTTTTTCTTTAAAAACATAAAGATTGCAGCGCACAGCCTGACCCGCTGTAACGTTAGTGGAAGTGGGACATGCCCAAAAACAAAAACCAGCCTTTAAGGCTGGTTTCATTTTTTAGTCAATTTTTGCTTTTTCAAGCGTTCTGTTATACGCTTCTTTAGTGTCTTGACCCGCCTCTTTCATCGCAGCTTTCGTGCTTTCCCATGCTAATTTAGCTTTTGCTGAGGCTTCACGTGCCGTTTTTTCAGCGGTCGCATCTCCTCGTTTCACAGCGTCTGCAACGTCATTTTCTGCTTGACGGTACTCTCTTTCAGAATTGTCCAAATCTAGGACATAGTCAACTTCAGTGTCTAGTTCTGTTGTAACTGTTCCATCTGAATGAACTACTGTTTCCTTTTCTGTCGTAACCTCTTTTTTACAAGATGTGGTAAAAATTAAACCGCAAATTGCTAATGCTAATGTGATTTTTTTCATGATTTTTATTTTAGATTAGATATAAATTTAATAATAATTTTAATCACTAGTTTGCGAAATAGTTGATTTTTACCATTTTTTCAGAAATGTTATAAATTTAAATATTACAAACAAACCTAGCACAATACAATAAATTTTTTAAAATTACATAAAAAAAACCCTCACATTCAAACTGAATTTAGTTCAGTTTCCTGCAAGGGTTTCTATAAATCTGAAATCATAAATCGCCATTCAGCGATCTACAATCATTTAGTATCTGTAATATTCTGGTTTGAATGGACCGTCAACTGGAACTCCAATGTAAGCAGCTTGATCATCACGTAAAGTTTCCAATTCAACTCCTAATTTAGCCAAGTGAAGCATTGCTACTTTCTCGTCTAAGTGTTTTGGTAACATGTATACGTCATTATCGTAATTTGCGCTGTTTTTCCACAATTCGATTTGAGCTAGAGTTTGGTTTGTAAATGAGTTACTCATTACAAAACTTGGGTGACCTGTAGCGCAACCAAGGTTCACTAAACGACCTTCAGCCAAAAGGATGATGTCTTTACCGTCAATAGTGTATTTATCAACCTGAGGTTTGATTTCAACTTTAGAAGCTCCGTGGTTAGTGTTTAACCAAGCAACTGCAATTTCGTTATCAAAGTGTCCAATGTTACAAACGATAGTTTTATCTTTCATTTGCTCAAAGTGACTTCCTAGAACGATATCTTTATTTCCAGTAGTTGTGATGATGATATCAGCATTTCCAACAACAGTGTTTAATTTTTTAACTTCAAAACCGTCCATTGCAGCTTGTAAAGCACAAATAGGATCGATTTCAGTAACTGTAACAATAGATCCAGCACCTCTAAAAGAAGCAGCAGTACCTTTTCCTACGTCACCGTATCCACATACAACCACTCTTTTACCAGCAAGCATAATGTCAGTTGCACGACGAACTGCATCAACAGCCGATTCTTTACAACCGTATTTGTTGTCAAATTTCGATTTAGTAACCGAGTCATTAACATTGATAGCAGGCATTGGTAAAGTTCCAGCTTTTACTCTTTCGTATAATCTGTGAACTCCAGTTGTAGTTTCTTCAGATAAACCTTTGATTCCAGCAACTAATTCTGGATAACGGTCAATAACCATGTTAGTTAAATCTCCACCGTCATCAAGAATCATGTTCAATGGTTTTCTATCTTCACCAAAGAATAATGTTTGCTCGATACACCAGTCAAAATCAACTTCGTTCAACCCTTTCCAAGCGTAAACTTGAATTCCAGCAGCAGCCATAGCAGCAGCAGCTTGATCTTGAGTAGAGAAAATGTTACAAGATGACCAAGTAACTTCAGCACCAAGAGCGATTAAAGTCTCGATTAAAACTGCAGTTTGGATTGTCATGTGAAGACATCCAGCAATACGAGAACCAGCAAGTGGTTGTTCGTCTTTATATTCAGCACGAAGTGCCATTAAACCTGGCATTTCAGCTTCTGCTAATTCAATTTCTTTTCTTCCCCAGGCCGCTAGAGAGATATCTTTTACTTTGAAAGCCACAAAAGGCATAGTTGTAGTACTCATTTATAGTATATTTGTATTGTATTTTTTTGCAAATTTACGGAATAACTTATGATTTAAAAAGGATTCGCTTATATTTATGAATTGTTTAATAGTGTAATCTTTTAAAAATCAGTAAAATAATAATTAAAATACCCTTTAGCTTCATTTTCAGGAGCTAATCCCGCTGTTCACTATATCTTTTTATCTGGAACTTGTTTTGGTAACCAGAAACTATTTGCAAGATAAAAAGGATGCCGTTTCCATCGGGGCTATGAAAATCAATTATAGATCATGCCTTTATACAAAACGATACACTTTAGTTCCACAACACAAATTTTCGTTTGGAAAATCACCGAATCCTTCGAGCAATTAAACAACGAAGTACAACTAAACGAGAAAAACTGCATTCGTCTTGACGGAATGAAGTCTGAATTGCATCAGCGGGGTTTTCTCAGTGTTCGCAAACTATTGCAAACTGCCGGTTATACTGATTTTGATTTGTATTATGATGAATTTGGGAAACCACATCTCAATGACGAAAAGTACATTTCTATAACGCATTCCCATAATTTTTCGGCCATTATAGTGAGCAACGAAACCGTAGGAATCGACATCGAATTGCAGCGCCCAAAAATCACCCGTATTGCGCACAAGTTTGTTGATGAGGAATATAGCTATTTGGATGAAAATGATTTAGAAGCCTATGTCAAAAAGCTTACCGTGATTTGGGGAGCAAAAGAAGCTATTTTTAAAATCCGAAATGAAAAAGGGATCAGTTTTAAAGACCATATTAAGGTTGCAGCATTTCAATTAGATGATCTAAAAGGAAAAGCAGAGCTTCATTTTGAGGGTATAGTTGTGGATTACGAATTGTTTTATGAAGAAATTGAAGGTTTCGGACTTGTTTATGCTTTAGAGGAAAAGAATAGAAGTTAGAAAATAGACTTTAGAGGTTAGAAAAAAGAGAATATAGCTACGCTTTTCAAAATTCTAATTTCCATAAAACTTATATGAGCTTATATTTCTTAAATGTTTAAATTATTTTAAACATCAATAAAGTAGCAAAGCCACGTAAAGCTACTAAACTTATATGGCTTATATGTTAAATAAAAATTACCCTAACTTCTACTATTAAACATACCCATATAGATAAAGGTCCCCATTTTTCGGGCTCTACGTTTTAGGATTTCAACGTTTTCGCCTTCAAAAAGTTCGTCTAGCGTTTGTGTCCAATAATTCAACCAGATCCCAAATTCGTTAGGTCCTATTTTACCACCAAAATGGGCATCAACTTTAACATGAGCTTTTAAAGGATCCCCTTTGTACATTTTACCACCAAAGAGATTCATCTCCCAAAAATTAGTTAGTTTCTCTAGATGTTCGTCCCAATCTTCAATCATTTCATTAAAGAAAAAATTAATCTCCTCGTCTGCTCTTATTTTATCGTAAAAAGTATTCACTAAAAGCGCAAGGTCTTCTCGGCTAGTAATGTCTTTAGGAGCAATATTCATATTAGTTTATTTAGTGACAAATGCCAAACTTGTAATTTATTTTTACAAAGATAGTTTTATAAAAAACCGTGTTTTATGATTTTGGTCAGGTATTGAAGAAATAACTTTGACTACAATGTCTTGTAAAATGTGTTTAAACATTCAAATAAAAACCGCTATTTTTACAGTCTGATGCAAAATAACAACAAGATATATCAAGAAATACTAAACTGTAGGACTAATAAAAAGAAACTATTAGCGATTCTGCTAGACCCAGACAAGGTTGTTTGGGAAAATTTAGACAATTTAATAAATAAAATTAATCAATCGCCAGCGACTCATGTTTTCATTGGGGGAAGCTTGGTAGAATCTAATAGGATAGATGAATTGATTCTTGAAATTAGGCAAAATTGTATTTTGCCCATGGTACTTTTTCCAGGCAATCCATCCCAAATATCTAAAGAAGCCGATGCGATTTTATTCCTGTCTCTTATCTCAGGAAGGAATTCAGATTATTTAATAGGGCATCATGTAAAAGCGGCACCCATTTTAAAACAAACCCAACTTGAGATAATTCCCACGGGCTATATTTTAATAGATGGCGGAAATGAAACTGCAGTAGAACGAATAAGTAAAACAAAACCCTTGGATAGAGATAATCTTGATTTGGTGCTGGCGACGGCCCAGGCAGGCGAAATGTTAGGTAATAAATTGATCTATCTTGAAGCAGGCAGTGGTGCAAAACAGGCAGTTCCCGTAAAAATGATTGATTTAATTTCTAAAAACACTGAAATACCTTTAATTGTTGGTGGTGGAATTGTAGATTTACTCGGAATTCAAAACGCCTATGATTCTGGAGCTGATTTAGTAGTCATAGGAACTGCCTTTGAAAGAAATGTCGATTTCTTTGAAGTGGCTGAACAACACCAAATTGAAAGTAAATAATGATAGATTTTTTTTTAAATGCATACAAAGATGTTTCTTTAACCCATATTATACTGGAGTTTATCGCCTTTGTATTTGGAATTTTAAGCGTGTGGTTTGCCAGACAAGAAAATATTTTAGTTTATCCTACGGGTCTAATTGCAACGATAATTTCCGTATATCTTCTTTTTATAGCGGGCTATCTTGGGGATATGATGATTAACGGGTATTTTACAATTATGAGCATTTATGGGTGGTATAAATGGTCGAGAAAAGTAAAAGACGGTGACAATCTACCGATTACAAGAACAAATAAGAAAGAAAAAATAATTGGATTAGGGCTGTTTTTTATTACAATTTTTGTAGTTTTCGGTATTTATAAAGTTTTCGATTATAAAATAAACACAGATAATTATATTGACATTATAGCCTCCGGAATATTTTTTACAGGAATGTGGTATATGGCCAATAAAAAAATAGAAAACTGGACCCTCTGGATTATTGGGGATATAATAGTAACACCTTTATACGCCTACCGCGGACTAGGGATGTTATCGTTACAATATTTAATTTTTACAATTTTAGCTATTTCAGCCTATTTAGAATGGAGAAAAATCTTAAACAAGAGCAATCTGCAATTATAAAAATTGCAATGTTTGGACCGGAAAGCACAGGAAAAACAACTTTAGCGATACAACTTGCCAATCACTATAAAACGGCTTGGGTTCCTGAATTTGCACGGAACTATTTGCAAGAAAAATGGAATGAAAAGCAGCAGATTTGTGATGTAGATGATATGCTACCCATTGCTTATGGCCAAACTAAATTAGAAAATGAAGGCCAGTCAGTTGCTAATAAGTATTTGTTTTGCGATACAAATTTGATGGTGACTAAGGTTTTTTCAGAAGTATATTACAACTACTGTGACCCATTGTTAGACAAGGCTGCTCAGGAACATGAGTATGATTTGTTTTTTCTTACAGATATTGATGTGCCGTGGGAGAAAGATGATTTAAGAGATAGGGCTGAGGGGCGAGATATTGTTTTTGGGTTGTTTAAAAAATCACTGATCGAAAACAACAAACCATTTATAACACTTTCTGGAGATAAGGACCTCCGACTGCAAAAAGCAATCTCAATTATTGATGATTTGGCAAAGGCCAAAGAAATGGGTTTGTCTTCGCTCGATTTTGTTCAAATTTATGAGTATGGAATTCCAATTGAAAACATAAAACGTCAGTTAGCGATTTTTAAGAACGGTATCCCTAAAATGAAACTGCTGTCGGCAGCAACATTTGATAACGGAATTGTGAAATTTACTGAGAAAGAATTTGCAGAAAAGGGCGCTTTTTTCGATGAAGAGAAATCAAAATATAAGTTGCTAAAATTTGTTCCTGCCTCAGGAGCTGCTAGTAGAATGTTTAAGTTTTTACTAGTCTTTTTGTCTGAGTTTAAATTAGGAGAAGAGACCATAAACGCCTATGTCAACAGAAAAAAAGATACAGATTTGGCGGTGTTTATTGTGGGTATGGATAAATTTGCTTTTTTTGATAGAGTTCATGAAAAATTAAGAACGGTGTACCCCAATTTTAATATTCTAGAGAGAGATTATAAAAACTATTATTTTATAAAAATGCTTCTAGATCCTGAGTATTTTGATTTCGCTAATAAGCCAAAGGGAATTTTACCTTTTCATAAATATTACGCCAATAACGCGTCTCCGATAGAAGAACATTTGTATGAATGCGGTTACTACGCTAGTTCAAACGGAAAATCTAATCTTCATTTTACAGTTTCAAAGGAGCATCAGTCTCACTTTCAAAAAATCATTAAAAGCACTTTAGAAAGGGTAGAACTAGAGACAAAAAACAGTGTTGATATTGAGTATTCTTATCAGAAAAAAAGTACTGATACTATTGCGGTAGAGGAAAACAACGCTATTTTTAGAAACGATAAAGGGAATTTAGTTTTTAGACCAGGAGGACACGGTGCTTTAATTGAAAATCTAAATTCGCTAGACGCAGATGTTATTTTTATAAAGAATATTGATAATGTAATCTTGCATAATAATGATGAAATTGCCTTGTATAAAAAAGGCTTGGCAGGGGTTTTATTAGAGATGCAAAATCAAGTTTTTGAATACCTTAATGCAATTGACTCTGGTACAATTGATGCTAATAAAGTAGATGAAATAGTTGCTTTTCTAAATGATAAGCTAAATGTGAAATTGCCTGAAAATTTTGATTCTGTTACATTCGAAAATAAGATTGCTGCTATTACAATGGCTTTAGATAGGCCAATGCGCGTATGCGGAATGGTTAAAAACGAAGGAGAAGCTGGCGGAGGACCGTTCTGGATAGAGGATGAGAATAATAATGTTTCATTGCAAATAGTAGAAACCTCGCAGATAGATTTAAACGATAGTAAACAAAATAGTATTTTGAATAGTGCGACTCATTTTAATCCGGTTGATTTAGTATGCGGAACCAAGAATTATAAGAACGAAAAGTTTGATTTGACGCTATATATTGACCATAATAGTGGGTTTTTAGTCAAGAAAACTAGTTCTGGAATAAATATTAGAGGCTATGAATTGCCAGGACTATGGAATGGTGCTATGGCTAATTGGTTAAGTATTTTTATAGAAGTTCCTTTGCTAACTTTTAATCCAGTAAAAACGGTAAATGATTTGCTGAAAAATGCACACCAAGAATAATTTGCATTAAATTAAATCCAAATGGATATTCAGAAAACTTTAAGCGAAGTTAATTATAAAGCAGTTCGCAGCAGCGGTGCTGGAGGACAAAACGTAAACAAAGTATCTTCTAAAGTTGTTTTGACTTTTGATGTGGAACATTCGCAAGGATTAAACGAGGAAGAAAAAGAATTGCTGAAAGTGAATTTGTCTTCGAGATTAACAACTGATTTTGTTTTAATTTTAAATTGCGACGAAGACCGGAGCCAGTTCAGGAACAAAGAAATAGTCACTAAACGTTTTCTAGAAGTCATTAAAAAAGGCTTGGAGGTTCCGAAAATTAGAAAAGCGACTAGAATTCCAAAATCGGCGATACGAAAAAGGATTAAAAATAAAAAGAACGTATCTCAAGTGAAGCAAAATCGTAGGAAACCAAATATTGATTAATAATGGTAGAAAGCATCAAGTCAAAAAATGTTTGAATAATTAAGATTAAAGTAGAAATATAAAAAAAAGAAACAGTACAAATTTTTTCTTTTTCAAAATGCAATTAAGAATTTATAGTTGAACAGGTTAATTGCATTCCTAGCATATAAAATATAGAAATGAAAAGAAAATTGAAGGAAGTATTAAGTAAGTTATTAAGCATTAAGAGCCTAAAAAAATCGATTTTCATTCCTTTTTTCTTGTTTGCCTTTGTATTTATTGGTGTTTCGCTTTTTAGTATTTATGTATTGCATAAAAAAGTAATACAAAAAGAAGTTTCGTTTGAATATGAAAATATTGACACGATGCTGAAAGATAAAGTTCAGTCTGACGCACTAAGTCTGCGTTTGTATATTGGTCGTTTGAGTACAAATGATTCTTTGATTGAAGCTTTTAAAATGAATGACCTTGATTTATTTCAAAAAGTCTCAAAGTCGTATTATAACAATGCAAATTTAGATTTAAAGCCTGATTTATTAAATTTTATTTCTGATGATGGAATTGTTAGATTTAGAAGTCATCGCCCGGATGAATATGGACAAAAAGTAACGCAACAATCTATATATCAAAAAGCGGTTGCAACTAGAACGAGTTTCTATCATATCGGTTCAGGAACTTATTCAAATGTGAGTTTAAAAGTAATTGTGCCTGTACGTGATACGGCTCAAAAGGTAGTGGGTTATATCGTTGTGGGTAAAGATTTTTATAGAATATTACAAGAGACTGCTAAGCAAACTCACATGGATTTTCTTTTTTTTGCAAAAGTAAATGCATCCAACTTAAAATCAAATAAAGATAAAATTAAAAAGTTTGGCCTTTTTAAAAAGGGAAAAAACAATTTGTTTTTAGAGTGGTCAACACTTCCTGAAAACACTAAAATCAATAAGGATATTATCGAAACAAAGATTGTATCAGATTCAGTAACTTCTATAAACTTGAATGGTATTGACTATTTGTCAAAATCAATACCACTGATCGATTTTGATGAAACAGAGTTTGGTCATGTATTTGTTCTACATGACAATTCAATTCATTTTAATGATTTGAAGAAAAGCATTAGCTCTTTGATTATAATTTCAATTTTGATGATTATAATTCTTTCATTAATATTTAATAAGATTCTAGATCGAGCTGGTAAAAACTTATTTGAAAAGAATCAAAAACTATCGCTAGAATTGAAAAAAAGGAGAATAGCTGATGAAAAGCTAATTGAAAATAATAATGAACTAAAACAAGTTACTTTGATTGCGTCTCATGATCTCAGGAGTCCTTTAACTAATTTAGAGGGATTGTTGGACCTTTTGAAACAAGAGGACAAAGATCCTGAGTTGACTTCTTTATTAATTGACAACGCAAGTACTAGTGTCGAATTGATGAAAAACACCATAGATAGTTTGACGACTATTGTCAAACAAAAAGAAAGTTTTTCAAAGCAAAGAGTCAAAGAACAAGATATTAAAGAGGTATTCGATAATGTGATTTTACAACTTAAATTTCTTATCGATGAAAAGAAAATAGAGATAAAATCAGATTTCTCTGAATGTCCAACTTTTTTAATTTCAAAAGTCCATTTAAAAAGTATGCTATTAAATGTAGTAAGTAATGCAATTAAGTATGCGTCAGAGGATGGAGAGATAGTACCTTTTATTGAGGTTAGTAGTCAAATGAATAATGGAGTTAGTTCGATTATCATAAAAGATAATGGGATAGGATTTGACTCTAATTTTCAAAAAGGCAAACTTTTTAAACCTTTTAAGCGTTTCCATCATGAGAAGACGGGAAGCGGAATTGGATTGTATCTAACAAAGCTAATTGTTGAGAATTATAATGGGAAAATACAAATTGAAAGCGAAGTTGGTAAAGGAACTATCGTGAAAATAGATTTTTAACTATGGAAAAACCAAATTTTATATTGATCGACGACGATAAAATCATGTTGTTTTTAATTGAGTTTGAAATTAAAAAGCATTTTGATTCCTCTTCAATTGTGAGTTATGATAGATCAGACGTGGCTTTTAATTTTATCCATCATAATGTAAGGGATTTAGAAAATACGGTTATTTTATTAGATCTAAACATGCCAGTTATGGATGGGTTCCAATTTTTAGAAAATTTAAATTCATTTTCTCATAATTTAAAAGTTATTATTGTTACCAGTTCCATTTCTGATGAAGACAGGGAAAAAACTATGATCTATCCGTTTGTTAAAGAATATATTAATAAACCACTAAAAGGACTTGACTTAAAAAGAATAATTGCAAATAGCTAAAATGAGATTCCAACTTTAAATCAATTTTTAACATTTAATGAGGATATTATTAATTTTTAATTAGTTGTTTGATTTTTATTCTTTTTAGGATTACCTTTGCCCCGTCTCAAAGGGGTGCTCTAAATAACGAGCTGAGATCATACCCAACGAACCTGAGCGAGTAATGTTGCTAAGGGAAAAAACGACACAATTATAGAGTGCACGCTATTATTTTGCCGTAGGAAACAATCATTTATTAATTAAACAAAAAGAATAATTCCCCCTTTTATTTGTAATCTTTTTTACGGATGAATACAATTATTGGTTACAAAGTTGCAAAGTCTCAAAGTTGCAAAGTCTCAAAGTTGCAAAAAAATGCAAATCGCAAGACATTTTTATTTACTCTTTTCTCCATCTTCTTTTCTCTATTTTCTTATTCACAAGTTAAAGATACTACCTCCGTTAATCAACTAGATGAGGTGCTGGTTTCGGCAGTGCGTGTTACTACAAAAACGCCGGTTAGTTTTAGTAATTTGGACAAAAAGGATGTTAAATCTCGAAATTTAGGACAAGACATTCCTATTTTAATGAATTATTTGCCGTCAGTGGTCACTACATCCGATGCTGGAAATGGTGTTGGTTATACCGGAATTCGTGTGCGTGGTAGCGACGCTACGCGTGTTAATGTTACCATCAACGGGATTCCTTATAACGACTCAGAAAGTCATGGAACGTATTGGGTAAACATGCCCGACTTTGCTTCCTCTGTTGAGAGTCTGCAACTGCAACGCGGTGTAGGAACATCAACGAATGGATCTGGTGCTTTTGGCGCAAGCCTAAACATGCTTACGGATAGTTATGCTAAAGAAAGTAATGGAGAAATATCAAATTCTTTTGGAAGTTTTAATACGCGGAAGCATACCGTAAAGTTCAGTACGGGTTTAATTGATGATCATTTTGAATTAGCAGGGCGTCTTTCTGCTTTGAAGTCTGATGGATACATTGATCGCGCTAGTTCCGACTTGAAATCGTATTTTTTACAAGGAACATATGTGGGTACAACGACTTTGATTAAAGCACTGGCTTTTGGAGGTACAGAAAAAACGTATCAATCATGGAATGGTTTAGAAGATTTAGATGTGCTCAAAAATGACCGAACTTTTAATACTGCTGGAATGTATACTGATGAGTTTGGTGAAACTCGTTTTTATGATAACGAAACTGATAACTACCAGCAAGATCATTATCAATTGCACTGGAGTGAAAAGGTGTCAACAAATTGGAATACTAATTTAGCTTTTCATTATACCAAAGGGAATGGTTATTATGAAAATTATAAAGAGAACGCAAAATTCTCAGCTTATGGATTTACTCCTATTGTGATTGACGGAACTACAATTAACAGAACAGATTTAGTTCGTCAAAAATGGTTGGATAATGATTTTTACGGAACGACTTTCTCTGCTAATTATAAAAGCGAAAAATTAGATGTGATTGTTGGCGGAGGTTATAATAAATATGAAGGAACTCATTTTGGTAAAGTAATTTGGGCTAGATATGCCTCAACATCTGAATTAGGAGACCGTTATTATGATGATGCAGCGACAAAGACTGACGGAAATATTTTTGCAAAAGCAAACTATCAAATAGCAGATAAGCTAAGTCTTTTTGGCGATTTGCAGTTGAGAAACGTACACTATAAAGCTAATGGAGCCGAAACCGGAATTGTCAATGACAACTTTAACTTTTTTAATCCTAAGGCAGGCTTGAATTTTGAAATCAATACTAACAATGCCTTGTATTTTTCTTATGCTCGTGCCAATCGCGAACCAAATAGAACTGATTATGAAAACGGAAGTCCAAAGCCTGAAAAACTAAATGATTTTGAATTGGGATTGCGTCATGCTACTGAGAAAGTAAAATTTAACGCTAATGTGTATTATATGGCATACAAAGATCAATTGATTCTTACAGGAGCGTTAGATGATGTAGGCGCACCTGTACGTAAAAATAGCGGAGATAGTTACCGTTTAGGTCTTGAGCTGGATGCTACAATTGCAGTGCTAGACAATTTGTTGATTAGACCTAATATGACTTTAAGTACCAATAAGAATAAAGATTTCTTTTTTACAAGAGACGGAGTTTTAACTGCATTAGGAAATACAAATATTGCCTATTCTCCAGATGTTATTGTTGGGAATGCTATTACTTTTTTACCGGTAAAAGATTTTCAAATAACGTTTTTCTCTAAGTTTGTTGGTGAGCAATACATGGGAAATATAGATTCTGATGGATCTAAACTGAAATCTTATTTTGTAAACGATTTGAATGTGTCTTATGAGTTCAAACCTAAGTCGGTTTTTAAATCTATTTTGATAACAGGATTAGTAAATAATATTTTTGATTACAAATACATTTCAAACGGGTATTTTTATACGTATGATGATGATTATTCTAATCCTCCGGCAGTTACTACTATTGAAGGAGCTGGGTATTATCCTCAAGCAGGAATTAATTTCCTTGTAGGATTGACATTGAAGTTTTAGATTAAAAACCTCTACTATATTAAAAGGCCCGAAAGTTTTTGCTTTCGGGCCTTTGTGTTAATTATAAATCCTCAATACGTTTCCGTTGACTTCAACACGATATTGCTTTAAAGGATACTGCAATCCAGCTTGACTTAAACCGGTAAATAAACTGTATTCTGTATTATCGCAGGGACAAACCACGTTAATGCCTTTTAAGGTCATAGTAGAACAAGATGTTAAAGTTTGATTAGGGCAAGCAGCGTCGAATGCATTGTACCCACTTCCAGTATTGAAAATATAGATGCCCCTGATTCCTGCTCCAGAATAATAGACGGCATTACTAGGGTATTGAAGATTTGAATAGGCAGGCAAATTCATGTTGATATCTATAGTAAATGTATAGTTAGGCAAATAGGGGTTTTTATTGTTAAAACCACTGTCGCTACAGCCAAAAAAGAAGGGTAATAATACAAGTAAAAGAAGGTGTTTTTTCATTATCTAAAATAAATTGAAAGTATTAGCGAAACAAATTTAATTTATTTAACTTTGAATTAAATATGATTAACATATAATTATAGACTACAAAAAATAAAAGTATCTTTGTGGAAAGAAATCCCGTCCTGATGGGATTTTTTCTATTTACATAAACGATGAAACTATGAGCGCAATATCTTACTATACGGCAGAAGGATTAAAAAAATTGAGAGAAGAATTAGATTATTTAAAAAGTGTGATGCGTCCAAAAGCATCTGCAGATATAGCTGAAGCTAGGGATAAAGGTGATTTATCTGAAAATGCAGAGTACGATGCCGCAAAAGAAGCACAGGGAATGCTGGAGATGAGAATCGCTAAGCTGGAAGAAGTACATTCTAATGCACGACTAATTGACGAGACACATCTTGATGTTTCTAAGGTGTTAGTTTTATCTAACGTAAAAATCAAAAACCAATCTAACGGAATGGAATTGAAATATAGACTTGTTGCTGAAAGTGAAGCCGATTTGAAAACCGGAAAAATATCAGTTACTTCCCCTATTGGGAAAGGACTTCTTGGTAAAAAAGTAGGCGATGTTGCTGAAATTACAGTGCCAAATGGGGTGCTTCAATTTGAAATAATGGAGATTTCTCGTGACTAGCTAAGTTTTAGTATTTGTTCATAGAATAACAGTTATAATAATCAAAATCTTAAAAAATGAGTTCAATATTCACTAAAATTGTAAACGGAGAAATTCCTTGTTATAAAATAGCGGAAGACGATAATTATTTGGCTTTTTTGGATGTAAATCCAAATGCGAAAGGGCATACGCTTTGTATCCCGAAGTTTGAAGTCGATAAGATTTTTGATATGGACGAAGCCCATTATCTAGGATTAATGCATTTTGCAAGAAAAGTGGCTATTGCATTAGAAAAAACAGTTCCGTGCAAAAGGGTGGGGATGGCAGTTGTAGGACTGGAAGTTCCTCATGCACATGTTCATTTGATTCCATTGAATGAGATGGATGAAATGCGTTTTCAAAACAAAGTCTCCCTAACTAAGGACGAATTTGAAGAATTAGCCAAGAGCATTCACAATAACTTATAATTTAAGTACACGGATTTCACAAAGTAATACCAATTTTATAATAGGTGTACGGTAGTGAAATCCGTATTTTTTAATGGAACAATTCAAATGAAAAATCTTATTTAGTTTTGTCTGTTTTTTTTCTCCATTGGAAGTAGAATAATGGTGAACAATTTTAAAGAGCGAGATTGATTATTTTAGTTTATAAGAAATTTGCATTGTTGTTCCTTTTCCTATTTCAGAACGGGAAACTTTAATTGATCCTTTATGGTATTCTTCCACAATCCTCTTTGTTAAAGATAATCCTAATCCCCATCCTCTTTTTTTAGTGGTAAAGCCTGGTTCAAAGACTCTTTTGAATTGACTTTTCTGAATCCCATTCCCGCTATCAGTCACACTTATTTTTACGGAGTCATGTTCTTGTTCTATTTTTAGAGAGAGTTTGCCTCTTCCTTTCATAGCGTCAATAGCATTTTTAACTAGGTTTTCAATGGTCCAACTGTGCAAGGTTGGGTTAATCATAACAAAAATGGGTGATTTCGGACCTTCGAAAGTGAATTCAATTTGTTTCGAAAATCGGGATTGAAGGTAGTTATAGGATTGAAAAGTCTCGTCTACAATATCTTTCTTTTCTAAGATGGGTTCTGAACCAATTTTTGAGAATCGATCCGTAATAGTTTGTAATCGGTCGATGTCTTTTTCGATTTCCATCGTTGTTGATTCGTCAATGTTTTCAGATTTTAAGATTTCGACCCAGCCTATTAAAGAAGAAAGTGGTGTGCCTATTTGATGGGCCGTTTCTTTTGCCATTCCCGCCCAAAGTTTGTTTTGAGTTGCTATTTTCGTACTTCGATAAAAATAATAAACTAAGGCTGTAAACAATACGATAATTAGTAGTAATGCTATAGGATAGTATTTTAGTTTATTGAGTAATGCTGAATTTCCATAATACAACTTTTGAAATTTTCCAGGGTCGTATTCAATTACAATAGGGTCATTTTCGTTTTTTAAATCTGATAAAAATGCGACAGCTCTGGTATTGTTTTCTATAATTGCATCATCAATGTTAACAGTGTTTATAATGCTGTCATGCTCTGTAAGGATAATAGGTATAGAAGTGTTGTTACTAAAGATTTGAAGAGGGAGTTCAACATCAGTGTTTTCACCTGCGTTAATCAGTGTTTTTTGAGCTTTTGCCCAAAGGTTCATTTTTAATCGTTCTTCATTTTTGAATATTTGAAAAAAGGTATAGGTGTTCCAAAGAATCAATGAAATGATCAAAAAGGAAGCGAATATAATTACCCAACGGGTCGTGTTTCTTCTTTCGGAAAACTGCA
This sequence comes from Flavobacterium sp. Arc2, assembly GCF_041431385.1. NCBI lineage: Bacteria > Pseudomonadati > Bacteroidota > Flavobacteriia > Flavobacteriales > Flavobacteriaceae > Flavobacterium > Flavobacterium sp. Arc2. The sequence continues at coordinate 45,109 of NZ_JASMRH010000009.1, forward strand.
TAAAGGAGGTTTTGTGGGATAAATATAACGAAATATAAACAGTATTATTTTAGTTCTCAATACAAAGGAAAAAAAATATTGTGTGGGACTGTTCTTGAGGATTAAATAAAGGCGCGCTCTCTTTTTAAACTTAAACCATTTACTTACTTTTGTAAATCGAGGAACTAATGTAGTGAAAATAAAAAAGTATGATTAGTATTGATCCAAAAAGTATAGAAACAGCAAAGTTACAAGGGTATCTTCAAGGTTCTGTTGGTCCTAGACCAATAGCTTTTGCAAGCACCGTAGACGAAAATGGAAACCCAAATTTGTCTCCGTTCAGCTTTTTTAATGTTTTTAGTGCGAATCCCCCTATTCTGGTATTTTCACCGGCTAGAAGAGTACGTGATAATTCAATTAAACACACTTTAATTAATTGTGAAGCAACGGGAGAAGTGGTTATTAATGTCGTGAATTTTGACATGGTACAGCAAACTTCTCTTGCAAGCACAGAATATGCCGATGGTGTAAATGAGTTTTTAAAATCAGGATTAACGCAAGTGGAGTCTGATATTGTAAAGCCATACCGGGTAAAAGAGTCACCTGTACAATTTGAATGTAAAGTGACTCAAATAATTCCATTAGGAAGTGAGGGTGGTGCCGGAAATTTAATCCTCTGTGAAGTTGTACGAATTCATATTAACGAAGCTGTTTTAGATGCTAATGGAGCAATAGATCAGTATAAAATTGATCTAGTTTCCAGACTAGGAGGTAATTGGTATTCGAGATCAAATCAAGGTTTATTTGAAGTGCCTAAGCCTTTATCAACGCTTGGGATTGGAGTAGATGTCATTCCGCATCGTGTTAAGGAAAGCCATATTTTTGATGGAAATGATTTAGGTAAATTAGGAAACATAGAAGCCTTGCCTACCCCAGAAGAAGTTAGTATCTTTGTAAAACAGAATTTTTCTGTGAAGGGAGTTTTAAGCTCTGACGACCAGGATAAGCTGCATTTAGAGGCTAAAAAGTATCTAAATGAAGACGATGTTCTTACCGCATGGAAAGTACTTTTGGCCAAAAAACAAGAGTAAATAACAATTAAAATAACGAAGATGGAAGTTACAGGAAAAATTAAAGTTGTTAATCCAGAACAACAAATTAGTGCCGCATTTAAAAAGAGAGAGTTAGTTGTTACAACAGAAGAACAATATCCTCAACATATTATGATTGAGTTTACTCAAGACAAATGTGACTTGTTAAACAATTACGCAGTTGGTGAGCCAGTTAAGGTTTCTATCAATTTAAGAGGTAGAGAATGGGTTAATCCACAAGGAGAAACTAAATATTTCAATAGTATCCAAGGATGGAGAATTGAGAAAGCAGGAGTTGAGCCTCAAGCGCCTTCAGCACCTATGCCTACTGCTCAAACTTTTGCTCCAGCAACAAACTTAAATGAAGACGAACCAGACGATTTGCCTTTTTAATAAAAAATAAAGTTTAAAAAGCCTTGAATTTCAAGGCTTTTTTTATGCTTAAAAATTAGGGTTTATGATTGCGCCCAGTCCTATTTGGTTTCCTACTTGCGGATAAATAAAAGCAGTAGTTTTTGATTTTTTAGAAACTCTAATAGATTTTAGCGGACTAAGATGCGAGAATATAATGCCAGAAGCTAGACCTATTCCGGCTCCAGCAATCACGTCAGAAGCAAAGTGTTTGTTGTTTGCAATTCTAAAAGCTGCAGTTGCTCCCGCAAATAGAAAGCCACTACTAGCGTACCAAAAATTAGAATCTTTATATTCGTAATATAAAAGCGTTGCGTTTGTAAAAGCAATAGCTGAATGTCCAGATGGGAAACTTAAATCATTAGACTTGTCCGGACGTTCTCTTTTGGCTAAGCTTTTAGTTATTTCAACAATAACCAAAGTCGCTGTATTAGCAAGTACGATGTTTACAGTTTGATTTTTAAAGTCAGTTTTGGGTTTAAATCCTAGATATTTACCTAAATAGATTTGTCCAATAGGAACTAGGGGGAATATATTATCTGCTTGTGATCTAAATCCAGAACCAAAAATATTATTTGTTTTTGTTTGAATATCATTATTTAATTCGGAGTTCAATAAAATAACACCAGTAGTAATAAATGCAGCGGGTACAATAAAAGACTTATAAGTTAGTTTTTTTGATACCGTTAAACTATCTGCATTTTGTCCATACATTTGTGTAATCATTAGGATAAAAAGGAGTAGTAATGTTGTTTTTTTCATTTTGGTAATTTATTAAAAAAAGGGCTGGGCTGTTGTAAATTAAGTAGTTTTATCAAAAATAAGCCTTTACATTGTAATTATAATGCCAAATTTATGTATTATTTATCTCAAGATTTATTTTTTCCAGATGTTACTTTAACGCATTCTTCCGGAATTATTGCGCTAGGTGGTGATTTATCACCACAACGGTTGCAATTAGCGTATAGTAGCGGAATTTTTCCCTGGTTTGAAGATGGAGAGCCCATTACTTGGTGGTCGCCTGATCTACGAATGGTTTTGTTTCTAGATGAATTTGTAGTTTCAAAAAGTATGCGAAATGTCCTTAATCGAAAGACTTTTACAGTAACATTTAATCAAAATTTTAGAGATGTAATAGCTAATTGTCAACAAATAGAACGCGACGGGCAAAACGGAACTTGGATTACAAATGATATGATTGAGGCGTATTGTAAACTTAACGAATTAGGAATAGCAAAGTCAGTAGAGGTTTGGCAGAATAATGAATTAGTCGGCGGTTTATACGGCATCGATCTAGGTCATGTTTTTTGCGGTGAAAGTATGTTTTCAAAAGTTTCAAATGCGTCCAAAGTAGCCTTTATTGCCTTGGTAAAACACTTGCAGCAAAATGACTACAAACTATTAGACTGTCAAGTGTATAATTCACATTTAGAGAGTTTAGGTTGCCGCGAAATTGAGAGAGACGATTTTATTAAATTTTTGAAAAAAGACCAATTCTGAAAAGTGCCTATATTGGAAAAGTTCAGTTTAAAAATGTAAAACCCTGCGGTAGATGAATTATGGTAAATAATAATCCAAAAACAGGGGTGGTTACAAAAGAACCTTTACGGACATTAAATACCTATAGAGAAGTTAATAACTCCATTTTATTTGATGTAAATATAGTATGTCAAAATTTAGGAATCATATCCGTTGAAGATGTTTTAGAATTTTAGTTTAGTAAAACTCCAATCTAAAGTTTTAAATAAAACCAGTTCATTTCTTAAATTCGGCAACCCGATGATTAATTTCAATGTTTCATGCGCCATCATCGTGCCAATCATTCCCGGTAAGGTCCCTAGCACGCCATTAAAACTACAATTAGGAGCGTCTTTAGGATTTGGCGGTTCCGGAAATAAATCACGTAAATTTTTACTTCCTTGATGATTGAAAACAGCAAGCTGCCCTTCAAAACCCAGGATACTTCCATATACTAAAGTTTTGCCCAAAGCCACACAAGTATCATTGACCAAATACCGTGTGCTAAAATTATCGGAACCATCAATCACAATGTCAAATTGACTGATGATTCGTGAAGCATTATCCAAAGTAAGTTTCTCATCAAAGGCTATAACTTCAATTAACGGATTTAGTTTTTCAACCATAGCTTTTGCCGTAGTAGTCTTTGGTAATCCTACTTGGTCTTCATTGTATAAAATTTGACGATGTAGGTTGTGAATTTCGATTATATCAAAGTCAACTATTCCAATAGTCCCCACGCCAGCCGTGGCAATATATTGCAAAATGGGACAGCCTAGTCCGCCAGCACCAATCACTAAAACTCTCGCTTTCTTAAGCTTTCCTTGTCCCTCGTCACCAATTTCGGGTAACATCGTTTGGCGGTTGTATCGTAAAAAATCTTGTATTATGCTCATGTTTAGGTCTTAGTAAATAGTTGGTTATTCCTTAGTGAAAAAGTCCATAAGTGTATAGTTCTTAGTGAATGGACTTAAGTAGTTACTGTGTTTTTTAGTTTTCTTATCATGGTTTTCTTGAATCATATTTCACTACGACCGCTGTCACAAACAATCTGCAATCAAAATTCGTTAATTAAAAATCTACAATTATTTGTAGCTTCGGTCCCAATCTTTCCAAACCGGTTCGTACCCACTTTGCGTTATCATTTGTGCAATTTCAGCTACTGAGCGTTCGTCGCTAATCTCAAACTGTTCTAGTGATTGCGGATCGACTACATATCCACCAGGATTAGTTTTTGAACCCGCACTCATACTCGTCGTTCCAATGGGAATAATGTTGTTTCTGAATTTCTCATTTTCCCGAGTCGAAATCGAAATCTCCAAATCTTCATTCCATAAGCGGTAAGCGCATATCAGCTGGGTTAAGTCTTTATCATCCATAATAAAGTTGGGCGGAACAGTTCCTTCCGCGGGGCGTAGGCGTGGAAATGAAACAGAGTATTTCGTTTGCCAATATGTTTTTTGTAAATAGTCTAAATGCAAGGCGTTAAAAAAACTATCAGTACGCCAGTCTTCCAGTCCAAGCAAAACACCCAAGCCTATTTTATGAATACCGGCTTTGCCAATTCTGTCTGGCGTGTCTAAACGGAAATCAAAATTGGATTTCTTACCTTTGGTATGGTACTTTTTATACACTTCCTGATGATAGGTTTCTTGATACACCAATACTGAATACACGCCTGCTTCATGTAATCGCTCGTATTCATCTTGTGAAAGTGGTTGCACTTCAACAGATATTGTCGAAAAATCATTTTTAATAACTTCAATCGCATTTAAGAAATAATTGATATTCACCGTATAATTAGCTTCTCCAGCGACTAATAAAACATGGTCAAAACCAAGGTTTTTCAAAGCTTGTACTTCTTGCTTGATCTCAGAATCCATTAATGTTTTTCGCTTGATTTTGTTATCTAAACTAAAACCACAATAAGTGCAAATGTTTTGGCATTCATTGCTTAAATACAAAGGCGCATACATTTGGATGGTTTTCCCAAAACGCTTCTTGGTTAGTTCATGACATTCTTGCGCCATTTGTTCTAGATAAGGTTGAGCAGCGGGAGAGATCAAAGCTAAAAAGTCATCTAAGTTCCGTCTGGTTTTAGCGAGTGACTGTTCTACTTCTCTGGCGTTCGTCTGGTAGATTTTTGTTTGGATTGTTTCCCAATCGTATTGTTCAAAGACTGATTTAAATGTGTTCATAGGCTTAAGCGCAAAGCGCGCAAGATTTTGTTATTTTTAACCGCAAGGTTCGCAAAGCGTTGTGGACTTTGCGGTTAATTTTTATTAGTGTAAAAAAGCGGTCAACGGACTCGAAGCTATCGCATGTTTATATTGCTGTCCTAGCTTTGCTTCATATGCTTTTCTACCAGCAATCACCGCTTCTCTAAATGCTTCAGCCATTAAACGGGGGGTTCCAGCAACTGCAATAGCTGTATTTACTAAAACAGCATCTGCTCCCAGTTCCATAGCTTTTGCAGCGTCTGATGGGGCTCCAATTCCGGCATCGATAATTACAGGGACTTTACTTTGTTCGATTATAATTTCGAGAAAATCAATCGTTTTCAAGCCTTTGTTACTACCTATTGGCGAACCCAAAGGCATCACGGCGGCTGTTCCTGCATCTTCTAAACGTTTACATAAAACAGGATCAGCATGAATGTACGGTAAAACAATGAAGCCAAGTTTAGTCAACTCTTCTGTTGCTTTTAAGGTTTCAATAGCATCTGGCATCAAGTATTTTGGATCGGGATGAATTTCAAGTTTCAACCAGTTGGTTTCTAATGCTTCTCTAGCTAATTGAGCAGCAAAAACAGCTTCTTTGGCATTTCTTGCTCCCGAAGTATTGGGTAATAAATTGATGTTTGGATGCTGTAAACAAGATAAGATGGCATCAGTGTCCGTTTCAAGGTCAATTCTTTTAAGAGCAACCGTAACTAATTCGCTTCCTGAAGCTAAAATCGCCTCTTCCATTTGTAGATTAGAACCAAACTTTCCCGTTCCTAAAAACAAACGAGATCGTAATATCTTATCACCTATTTTAAACGATGATGCTTCCATGTAAGTCGTTTTTTAGTTGTTTGATTATTTTTTTCTGGTTAGTTGAATGGGTTATTAATGCTGAAACAGCAATCCCGTAAATGCCAGTTTGCATTAACGGCTCAACGTCGTCTAATGTGATTCCGCCTATTGCATAAACAGGCGTTGTTAATCCGTTTTCTTGTATTTTTGCCATAATGTTGTGATAGCCATCAAGACCTAAAATCGGACTCAGTTTTTCCTTGGTTGTGGTGAATTTAAAAGGGCCTAAACCAATATAATCACAGCCATTTTGAACATGATTTTGAATGTCTTCGAATGTATTAGCAGTGGCTCCAATAATTTTTGTGTCTCCAAGAATGCTGCGCGCTTCTTTTATTGACATGTCGGTTAATCCTAGATGTACACCATCGGCGGCGATTTGTTGTGCGAGATATACATTATCATTAATAATGAAATTGGCTAAGTATTCTTCGCATAAAATTTTTGCGGCTTCCGCCAATGCAAAAGCATCGTCAGAAAAATGATTTTTAAACCGAATTTGCACCCAGGTGCATCCATTGTCTAAAGCTTGATGTATGTTCTTAACCTGTTCTTCGACGGTTCTGCCCTGCGAGATGTATTGTAGTTTGTTAAGCATAATGATATCCTAATTTTGAATTGTTAGATAATAAGTAGTTTTCAATATATATTTTGGCGTTTTTACATGCATTTAATAGGCTTTGGTCCTTGGCGAGATTAGCTGTAATCGATGCTGACAGCACACAACCAGAGCCATGTTTTTCATATATTTTGTTATGATGCCGTTCGAGTCTGAAAAAACGGTCTTTGATGTATAAATAATCAACTCCCTGCTCAGTGGGATTATGGCCACCTTTTAATAATACATTACAATGTTCTGATAGGTTTTTTGCTATTTTTTCGGCAGTTGTTGGTTCGTTAGATAACTGTATTATTTCAGTATAATTGGGTGTAATTAGATCGATTTGAGTCAAAATGTTTTTTAGGATTTCTTGGTTTTCAATGACTAAAAAATCAAATGCAGTCGAAGATTTCAGAACGGTGTCCCAAACGATTTTTGTTGTTGGCGAAAGTTTTTTTATATGCATTACAACCGAATTTAAATACGGTAGCGAAGGTGTAATTCCAATTTTCACCGCTTTTATTTTATATGTATCAAACAGCTTGTCTAAGGATGTTATAATAAAATCTAGCGAAGTCCACTGAATTTCAAAAAATTCGTTTTCAGTTTGTATGGTGTTTGCTGTGGTAACAGCAAGGCCATAAACCTGATGTTGCTCAAAAGTTTTGCAGTCAGCCAAAACTCCTGCACCTCCTGAAGGATCAAAACCTGCGATACTTAATACAAATGGGCGATTTTCTGGCATAATTTAAAATTTTGTATGGGTTGGTTCGTATTCCAAATTATTCCTAAAAGCGCCACATCATCAAAGCCGGATTGATAGGTGTTTTCTATATTTTTATGAGAGATTCCGCCCAAGGCAAAGAGTTTGGTATTAAAATTAGTACGATCTTTAATGGCTTTTTCTATATCAAAATTCGATTGGTAGTCTGGTTTAGAGATACTTTGATATATCGGACTCAGAAAGGCGTATTCAAAACAATCATCTAATTGATTAAAATCAGAAATAACATGAGTCGATGTCGATTTGATAAATTGATCTCGCTTTTTTTCTGTTCCCAATTTCCATGTTGCTCTTGTACTTTCGGTTAAATGGATTCGGTTAATTCCGAAGTCTAATGCTAATTGATGGTGCTGATGCAAAACCAAACGAGAGTTATAATCCTTTGTAACCTTCGACAAAAAGACCTTCATTTCCTCCTCGGAAAAATAGGGTTTCCGTACATGAAGCAACTCCAATCCACACTCAAAAAGAGCGTGAATGGTGTTGGTTTCATTTTGTGTTGAAATAGGGTTTGTGATTACAATCATAATCTGGTCTCTTTGATCTTTATTCTATTCTCTTTTTTGCTTAGCTATAAATTTCCTTCCCTCGCTCAATAAACTCTTCTGATTTTTCCTTCATGCCTTTTTCGGCTTCGGCTACATCACGTATTTCTTGAGATATTTTCATAGAGCAGAATTTTGGTCCGCACATAGAACAAAAATGGGCAACTTTGGCACCTTCAGCAGGAAGCGTTTCATCATGGAATTCTCTCGCGGTATCGGGGTCTAATGATAAATTAAACTGGTCTTCCCAACGGAACTCAAAACGCGCTTTACTCAAAGCGTTGTCACGATATTGAGAACCAGGATGACCTTTAGCTAAATCGGCAGCATGAGCGGCAATTTTATAGGTGATTACACCGTCTTTTACATCTTTTTTATTAGGTAGGCCAAGGTGTTCTTTTGGGGTAACATAACACAGCATCGCGCAACCGTACCAACCAATCATTGCAGCGCCAATTGCCGAAGTAATGTGGTCGTAACCAGGAGCGATATCAGTAGTTAATGGTCCAAGAGTGTAAAAAGGTGCTTCGTTGCAATGTTCTAATTGTTTCTCCATGTTTTCTTTTATCATGTGCATGGGTACATGTCCGGGACCTTCAATGAAAACTTGTACGTCGTGTTTCCACGCAATCTTTGCTAATTCACCTAAAGTTTCTAGTTCAGCGAATTGTGCAGCATCATTTGCATCAGCTATCGAACCTGGACGTAAACCATCTCCAAGGGAAAAAGCCACGTCGTACTGTTTCATTATTTCGCAAATGTCTTCAAAGTGAGTGTAAAGAAAATTTTCCTTGTGGTGAAATAAACACCATTTGGCCATGATAGAACCACCACGAGATACGATTCCGGTTACGCGTTCTGCAGTTAAATGAATGTAACGTAACAGCACTCCTGCGTGAATGGTGAAATAAGAGACGCCTTGTTCTGCTTGTTCGATTAAAGTATCACGAAAAACTTCCCAAGTTAAATCCTCGGCAATTCCATTTACTTTTTCTAGTGCTTGGTATATAGGGACGGTTCCAATAGGCACTGGCGAATTGCGGATAATCCATTCCCTAGTTTCGTGAATGTTTTTACCTGTTGATAAATCCATGATAGTGTCGGCGCCCCAACGGCAAGCCCAAACCGATTTTTCTACTTCTTCTTCAATGGTTGAGGTTACGGCGCTGTTCCCGATGTTAGCATTTATTTTGACCAAAAAGTTACGTCCTACAATCATTGGCTCGCTTTCAGGATGATTGATGTTGTTCGGGATTATGGCGCGGCCAATGGCTACTTCGTTACGAACAAACTCGGCTGTGATTTTGCTTTTAGGTGTGTTTGCTCCCCAGCTGTGCCCTTGGTGCTGGCATTGCATCGCTTTTTTTTGACTGTCTAATTGCTCAATGCGCTGGTTTTCGCGAATTGCGATGTATTCCATTTCAGGAGTTATGATGCCTTGTTTTGCGTAATATAATTGCGAAACATTTGCACCTTTTTTGGCGCGCATGGGTTTGTGTAAATATTCAAATCGCAATTCGTCTAGTTTTTTGTTATTCAGGCGCTCTTTTCCGTAATCAGAGCTGATTTCTGTCAATTCTTCTACATCATTACGGTCTAGTATCCATTGTTCGCGGATGCGAGGCAATCCTTTTCGAATATCGATTTCGATATCAGGATCTGTAAACGGACCAGATGTGTCGTAGATTGTTACTGGCGGGTTTTTCTCTATGCGACCATTAGACATTTTTGTGTCGGCAAGTGAGATTTCGCGCATGGCTACTTTTATCGGATGGATTGTACCATTGATATATACTTTTATAGAATTGGGGAATGGGGTTCTAGATATTTTTTCTTCGTTTGTCATTTTATGAGTCTTAAAGTTATAAAGTCGAATGTCTTAAAGTTTATTTTTGATTGTGTTGTTACTTGTGTTTAATGGAACGCGGATGAAACGGATTCGCAAAAGCGAAAACACGAATTTGCACGGATTCTCTAGTTTGCAGAGTTTGTGATTTTCTCTGTTTTCTTACTTCTTTGCTCTTTATTCTATGTTCTATCTTCTTTCTCCTGCTAGGGATAGCAATGGAAAGCCCGTAAAGTGATAAACTGATAGAAACAAGGAGCAAGAAAGCGACCGTAGGAAGCTCTTGTTGCGACTGTTTTTTTACAGTTTATAACTGCGGACTTGAAACGAATAGCCCGCCCGAGCAGTCTAATTAGCCTCCTTGGGTTGCTGAAATAATTAAGATTTCGTCAGATTGGGATAAGGGGTGGTCGTTCCAGTTGGATTTTGGAATAACGGTATTGTTGATTGCGACGGCAATGCCGGATTGTTTTAGGGGAAATTCAATATCGAGCAGGTTTTGAATGCTTAGGGCATCTGCTTGAAATTGTTTGATTTGGTTGTTGATTTTTAGCTCCATTCCTGTTGAATTTAGTATATAGTTATACTTTAGGAATGGCTACAAAGTGCCCAAGATGGGACCACGGAAGTCATCTTACTTTTCCCTACGCTAGTATGAACTAGATCAGGTTCAGAGGGTAATTCTCAGCCTACAATGTTGTAGACACCCCTAAAGTTAGAGACAAATGTAATGTTTTTTTTACTAATCAGTCGCTGTTTTTAATTTTTATTATTTTAAAGCTATGCTTATCGCATCAAAAAGTGAGATAGTGGTAGGGATGTATTTTAGTCTTTTTGGCGAGTTTTTTTTTCTATTGTAAGTAGCCAAATGTATTTTGAAAAGTTTCCAAATTATTCTTGGGTTTTGATGAAGAAAAGTGCGTTTGTAACGGCAGAATATACTTTTAGTTTATTGTAAATGATTCCTGCATATAAAGTAGTTGCTGAATTTTTCCCTCAGAATTGTTAGTGGCTATTTTACAATCAAAGTGATCAAATGCCGTTCTAAATTTTTTTGGTTTGTTGAGGATATTTATCCAATTTAGTGCTGCATAAAAAGTGTGGAGAATCAAAAAGTCAAATAAAGTAATATCATCATAAATAGGTTTTGTCCCATTCTTAATCATAGTATATTTCGTGTAATTGTCAGGCGGTACACACCAATTGTATCTTAGCTTTTAATATTTATATACTAAAAAAAGATAAAGGGAAGGAGTAAGTAATTCTTGAGTGTTTATTAGGTAATGTAAGTATTTAAGCCTGAAGTTGTAATTAGCCTAAATAAGTTTACTTTTAAAAAGAAGTGATTTGATAAATATACCACTGCATGGGGCAAATGCATTGGTTTTTAAAATACATGCTAGAATGAAATAAAAAGAGTTGCTATTAATTATAATGTTAATAATCTCTTTTGAAGGAAATTTTATATCTAGATTATGTTATTTTTTATTGTGTAAAAAATCTCTGTGCGATTACAGCGTCTTAGTTAGCTTGTAATTCTTTAATGCTAAAATCGATATTGCTAGCAATTACAGGATTAGTTTGAGTTTCGATAAAAGTAACAACTTTCTTATTGTTCTTGTTTTCTTTTTTAGTGTTGCTCGCAATAGTTAATGCGATTAAAACTATTCCGAATAGTAGTAAGAATCTTGCCATGATGTTATGTTTTTAAGTTATCTGAAAGTAAAATTACTCAATGTTATTTCATTTTAAAATTTACTTGTTTAAGTGTTTAATAATTCAGTTTAAGTGCATGTTTTGGGTTTTTATGGGTTTTTTTTGACTCTTTTTTTTCACGTTTTTGGTTTTGTGAGATATGGTAAATGGCATTGTTATACATGAAAAATCCCATTCATTTTGACGAATGGGATTCTTTATGTTTTTATCGAATTCTAGTATTTTAAAGTTTCTTGGTTTTATGAGGGAACACATATGAAACGGATTCGCAGATGGGCTAAGACGGTTTTGTAGGTGTTTTTCTTGTGTCTCGCTTTTCTTTTTCTTGTTATGTAAATGGAATCCCATTTTGAGCAGCATTGATTGCTGAAATGATTAGACTTTTGTCAGATAGGGATGAGGGGTGGTCATTCTGGATGGGTAATGAAATAACGGTATTGTTGATTGCAGCGGCAATACAGTTCTGTTATTTAGTAAAGTAAATATCAATAGGTTTTTATTGCTTGATTTGGATTTTTAGTTCCATTACTAAAGTATATAGCTATGCTTCAGTAATGGTGAAACAATACCGCAATTGCAAACGGATACTGAACGTTATTTTCTTGTCCAGCAGTCGGCAATGTGGTCGTTGACCATTCCGGTGGCTTGCATGTTTGCATAGATAACTGTGGAGCCAACAAATTTGAAACCACGTTTTTTTAAATCTTTACTTATGGCATCAGAAAGTGGGGTAGTGGCAGGAACGTCTTGTAGTGTTTTTGGGTTGTTGATAATAGGTTTGCCATCTGTGAAAGCCCAAATGTATGTAGAGAAACTACCAAATTCCTTCTGGATTTCTATAAAGGCAATAGCATTTGAAACTGCTGAACGTACCTTCAATTTGTTACGGATGATTCCTGCATCTAATAGGAGTTCTTCGATTTTTCCTTCGGAGTATTGGGCTATTTTTTTATAGTCAAAATTATCAAATGCTTTGCGGAAATTCTCCCTTTTATTCAAGATGGTAATCCAGCTGAGTCCAGCTTGAAAAGTCTCTAAAATAAGGAACTCAAACAAAGTGGCATCATCATAAACGGGGGTTCCCCATTCCTGGTCGTGGTATTCTTTATATAAGTCACTGGATAAACACCAGTTGCATCTAATTGGATCGTCCATTGTAAATTGTTTTGTATTTTCAAAGATAGTAGAACTCAAATTTATTCTTTTGTTTTTTTAAAATAACGAAGCTGACATTGATTTAGTGATGGTTTTTTTAGTGTAATTAACCTTTTGGGTGTGATCTTGTCATTTTTAAGTCGTAGAATTATAAGTCGTTATTTTTAAATGAGTTGTAGTCCCAGTGTTTTCGGTACTGTACGATTAATCTTGTCTTTTTTTTATAATTTGTACGATAAATATTAGGTTATATTGTTTTTTTTTTTTTTGATTTGTTCTCGGACGTCCAAAACCACTTACTGAAAAAATCAGTGAGTATTTAACCAAATTATTTTAATATTATGAAAAAATTATTTTTAAGTGCGGCTTTAGTAGTCGCTTTTTCTTTAACTTCGTTTGCAGGGGAGAATCTAGACTCAAAGAGAGAAGATGTTAAAATCAGTTGTAATTCTGAAGAATTTCAACAATTAACATCTAGTATTGCAACAAATTTCAAAAATGGTAGTTCGGTCACTTCTATTTTTTTTAAAAATGATTTTAAAGAATGTCATGTTACAATAAAAGGTACTATAAATGGAAAGCCTATAAATGTTGATATTACTTTTACAAGTGATTCGGGTAGTTGCATCAAAGATACGGTTAAGATTCTTGAAGAAGTAGCTGCTAGTAGATAATCTATAAAATTATGAAAATGAAAAAAATACTATTAGTTTTTATCCTGCTCTTTTCTACGTATTACTCATTTGGGGCAAATAAGATTAGAGAGACTGTTGTTGGTCAAAACGAATTTATTTCCAAAAACGATTTATGTAGTAATTTGGTTAGCGACGATTTAGCAACGTTTCTTTTAGACGTTAAGCTCTTAAAAATTTTAAATTTCACAGAGAATAGTAAATGTCTTTATGATTGTGAAGTTAAAGTTAAAGGTAATTTTGAAGGTACTAAAGTTGATGTTGTTGTTACCATTCACGATGTGTCTTGGGGTGGTTGTCAAACTTTAAAATTGGCTGTTAAAGTTGGTCTTGCTACTATGTAAATAAAGTGTATTTATTAGGGCCTCAACTGAAATGTTGAGGTCTTTTATCAATCAAATGAACAATCAATGAAAAGTAAAAATATTTTTACAGTTTTAACTTTTGTCTTTTTTTCTAGTTTTTGTTCCAGTCAAGAACAGGTTCAAGTGTTTGCAACCTATGATTTTAAGAATACAAATACAGGAAAAACGCAATTAGTTGAATTACGAGTTAATGAAAAAGCAGCATATTCGGAGTTTTTTGAGAGTAAAAAACTTGCGGATACCTTGTATGCCGATGAATTTGAAAATGTATTTTTCGAAAAAGAAAGCAAAGATAGTATAGGGCAACAATATTATTTGTCAAACAATGAAATAGTTTTTAGAGACCATATTTATACAAATAATGAATTTGTAGCAGTAGTGGTGACAGAGGATCTTCCAAAGATGGATTGGATATTAAAAAAAGGCACGATCCTAATGAATGGATTTACTTGCAATGTTGCAAGTTTAGATTTTAGAGGTAGAGTGTATAATGTTTGGTACACTAACGAAGTGCCAACAAAATTTGGACCTTGGAAATTTCACGGATTATCTGGTTTGATTGTTAAAATAGAGACGGAGGACAAAAGCGTTAAATTCCAACTCACAAGTATTATATTTGAACAAAATCAAAAACTTGGAATGCCTACGTTGGGAAAAAAAATTACATTTCAAGAATTTGTACAATATGAAGAAAAAATAACCTCTGATTTTGTAGAAAAATTAAAAACAAAATTGCCTAGAGGTACCACAATTAAGGTTAATGATACTGAATCGACGAATATTGAAAAAAATTATAAATAGATTTTAAAATTCTCAAGGGGTATTGATTATTATTAAGCAGTTTAGCTTTTTTTAAAACAATATTTAGATGAGTCATGACATGGAGAAATGGAATGGAACAGAGCAGTAATAATTAGTTTTTAAATATCCGAAATAATGAGAAATTCTATATCTCTTCTTTTTTTATTAGTGGTTACTATAGCTTCCTGTCAATCCACAAACAATTCTTTTGCGAGAATTGAATACAGTGTTTTTTACAACACCGAATTGCTTAATACCAAGAAAGGCATTTTAGAAATTAATCTAAAGGAGAACAATGCGGTTTTCTTTTTGACGGCAAGCACTTTAGAGTCAGGAAGTAGCGTGAAAGGTGATGTGATGACTATGATAGGTAAGAATGCGGAACGGTATATGAAAACAACTGTTGATAAAAAGCTTATTCAGTATACAGAGTTCATAAAAAATGAAACCTATTTAATTAACGATACCATTCCAGAACTGAAGTGGGAAATCAATTATGAGGAAACAAAGAATGTGGGAGATATTGTATGCAATAAAGCGGCACTGAAATTTAGAGGTCGAAATTTTATTGCTTGGTATGACATGAATACTCCATTGAATTTTGGTCCATGGAAATTCAATAATTTACCGGGACTAATTTTAGAAATATACGATGAGACAAAACGCTATAATTGGGCAGCAAGATCTGTTGTTTTTTCGAATAACCCGACTGTAGTAGTGCCAATTGATACTGCGGTTAAGCAAATTTCATATAAAAATTATATAGACTTAAAATACGATCAAAGTAGTTCGACCTTGTCAGCGCAAATGCCCAGAGGGGTAGAAACACAAGCTATTAATGTGGGGCGTACGGGAATAGAAACACAATTTGAATGGGAACAGCATGAGTAAAGTATTCATGCTTGTTTTACTTGTGCTTGTGTACAACATTGGCTTCTCGCAAAAGACTATTCAAGGGAAAGTTTCGTTTGGAGTCGTAGCAGAACATGGTCCTGCAACGATTGTTTTAAAACTAAATGGTGCTGTGGTGGCGTATGCTACAACAGATAGTAATGACAATTATCTACTCAAAACTGTTAGGACGGGTAGCTTTCAGCTGATTGTCAATTCTTTAAATTATAAAGTTCAAATTGTTGCCGTTGAGATTTTGCCTGAAACGAGCAAAGTCGAAAAAGATATACAGCTGGTTTATAGTGAAATTGAACTCAAAGAAGTAGTGATTGAAACAGTACGTCCTATTATTGTAGATGGCGACAAAATTATTTATGATGCAAAATCATTTGCCCAAGGTAACGAACAAGTGGTTGAAGATTTACTCAAGAAAATCCCAGGTTTGAATATCAGTACTGATGGTACAATTAAAGTAGGTAATCAAGAAGTTGAAAAAGTGATGATCGATGGCGACGACATGTTTGAAAAAGGGTATAAAATTCTAACTAAAAACATGCCGGTAAATCCTATTGATAAAATAGAACTACTGCAAAGGTATTCGAACAATAAACATTTGAAAGGGATTGAAAATAGCAATAAAGTAGCACTCAATCTAACGTTAAAAGAGGATTTTAAACGACAATGGTTTGGTAATATGAATCTAGGCTATGGTTTAGTTTCAGCAAATAGATATGAAGTTAGAACCAATCTGATGAACTTTGGGAAGAAGAATAAATATTATTTTTTGGCAAATCTCAATACTATTGGAGTTGATGCAACGGGTGATATTAATGAGCTTGTTAGACCATATCGATTTAATGAGCCCGGAAGTATAGGAGATGATCAATCAGCTATTGCTTTACTAGAATGGGGGTTGGACACACCTAATCTAAAACAAAAGAGGGTAAGTTTTAATAATGCCGAAATGGGGTCGCTGAATAGTATTTTTACCCTTTCAAACAAAGTAAAGCTAAAGGTTATAGGATTTTTAAACACAGATGAAAATGATTTTTTTCGAAATAGTTTTCAATCATTTGCTGTTGGGACTACTAGTTTTGAAAATAGTGAAGATTTTGTAGGTAGAAAAAAGCATAGTACGGGATTTGGAAAAGCGGATTTGATCTACGATATATCCGCAACTAAAACCTTAGAATATACCAGTAAAATTAATTCGACTACTGTTCAAAACACAAGTGATTTACTGTTTAATAATGATTTTATAAAGGAAAATTTAAACACCACCAATACGCTTTTTGATCAAAAAATGCTTTATACTAATAAGTTCAAAAAGAACAAAGTTTTGTTGTTTTCAGGACGTTATATTAGCGATGAAGCACCGCAAAACTACGCTGTAAATCAGTTTTTGTTTCAGGATTTATTTGCGGTAAACGCTGATAATACAAAACAATACAGCAAAAATAAAATGCAGTTTGTAGGTCTTGAAGCGCATTTATTGGACAAAAAAGAAAAAGGGAGTTTACTAGAGTTAAAAATTAAAGATCAATTGCGTATTGATGATTTGGAATCTAGATTTGAATTGTTAGACGGCTCAAACAGTATTAGTGCTCCACAAGGATACCAGAACAACATAGTTTATACTAGCAATGACCTGAGTTTTTCGGGCAAGTATAGTCTTAAATTAAATAAATTCACGCTGTTGCTGCAGTCAGATTTTCATCAATTGTTCAATCAGTTAAAAAATGATGCGGTAGTATCGAGTCAGCGTCCTTTTTATCTTGTTCCAAAGCTGGGCTTAGAATTGAAAATAAATAGTAAGAATAAAATAGTAAGTTCTTATTCGTACACCACGACAAATGCGGGTGTTTTAGATGTGTACTCAGGGTATTTGCAAACTGGTTTCCGCTCGTTTTCAAAGGGTTTAGAGGTCTTTAATCAATTGAATGCATCTAATGCTGTTTTGAATTATTCTTACGGAAATTGGGGCGACAAGTTTTTTTCGAATACTTTTCTACTGTATGCTAAGAACAATGACTTTTATAGTACTAATTCGTTCGTATCTCAAAATTTTTCCCAGTCTGAAAAAATAATTATTAAGGATAGAGCGTTTTTATCAATTTCGTCTAGTGTAGACCGATATTTTAAACCTATAAAATCCAACTTAAAAGTCAACTTAGGGGCAACCAAGACCAATTTTAAAAACAGCGTAAATAACTCTAATCTTCGCGAGGTTAATAACTTTAGTGCTGATTATGGTTTTGAATTACGCTCAGGATTCAAAGGTTTTTTTAATTACCATATTGGTTCAAAATGGAATTACAACCAAGTAAAAACTAGCACGGCTATTGCATTTACAGATAATATGAGCTTTTTTGATTTGTCGTTTATGTTTAGTGATACATTTAATGTACAACTACAATCAGAACGTTATTTTTTTGGAAACCTAAATAAAGACAGTAACAAATATTATTTTTTAGATCTAGAGGCGCGGTATGTCGTAAAAGAGAATAAGCTCACTTTCTTCCTTTCAGGGAATAATTTATTTAATACCCAAACGTTCAAAAACTATAGTGTTTCGGATATCAGTATTTCAAAGACGGAGTATCGATTAGTTCCTAGGTATGTATTGCTTAAAATGGAATATCGCTTTTAGAATTTGATCTTTATTGGTACTGTATGGAAGTCATTAGTAATGCTATCCTGATGCTATGTTTTACTCTTTTTTTTAAACTCGCATTTTGTAACTAATAGAAATTCATTGCTTTGTGAGTCCTTGTGCTTGTTGACTTGTACGATTAATAGTAACAATAAATTCATTTTTGTAGTAAAATAATTAGGTTTTATTGTTTTTTTTTTTTGCTTTGTTCTCGGACGTCCAAAACCACTTGTTAAATAGTTTAACAAGACAATAACCAAAATATTATTTATTATGAAAAAATTTTTATTGAGTGCGGCTTTAGTATTCGCTTTTTCTTTAACTTCGTTTGCAACGGAAAAAAACATATCTGAAACAGCTATAGATTTTGAGACATCTTCAAGTCTTTCCACATTAGCTGATTCAAATATAGTAGAAGGTCAAATTGTAGAAGGTTGTGAAACTAGTACTATTAGATGGGCAAGTGGAGAAAGTGATGGTCACGGAGGAATGGTTCTGAAATTTCATCATGCAACTTTAGTTACATGCGATGATGGTTTTGCAGCTATTGTAGATTAATATTGAAATTCATATATTAGGGAGTGGTTTACCACTCCTTATTAAAATATCTTACCATGAAACCATATTTATTATTTCTTTCTTTAATCATTCCTATTCTGTCTGTAGCCCAAAAGACAATCAAAGTCTCTTATGAGCAGAAGTTTATCTACAATGATAGTTTTTTTAATCAATTACCAGAGGACAGTAGGGAAGAGTTAAAAAGCTTTATGACCGCACCCACCTATTTTGAATTGACTAACAACGGAGATCTTTCTTTATACGAAAGTGTCAATACTAAAGAAAAAGTTATTGCCTCAAAAGAGAAAAGTACACCAACGGATCAAAATTTAGGTATGATATTGAAACCCTTTAAAGTCTGGTATTTAAAAGATTTTAAAAGGGAAATTAGTACTAATAGTACATCGGTTAGTGACAAAGAGTACTTTGTAGAAGCACCATTTGAAAAAGAGGAGTTACATTACGATAGTAAAACCAAAATTATCGATGGATATAATTGTTTATCGGCATATGCATTAAAATCAAATAAGGATACCATTCAGTACTGGTATACGCAGGATATAGCTGTAATAGACGGTCCAATAACACCAATTGATATACCTGGATTAGTGCTGAGCATAGAATCTAATAAAAAAGTGGTTTACGCAACTAAAATAGAATTTTTTGATTATCAACTGCCCATTGCCACTGTACCTAATGATGCCATTTTTATCAGTAAGAAGGAATTGGATATTTTACAAGCAAAAGATTTGGAGCCAAAATCGTATGTTGATGAAGCAGGAGCTAAAATTGAAAGCTATTCAGTACATATAAGAAATGATAATTAAGATGAAAGATACATATAAAAGAGTAGGGTTAGCTATTGTATGTAGTTTGTTTTTTCTACAAAGTAATGCCCAATCGGGTATTAAAGTTGTATTCGAAAAGCAAACGATTTTGAAAGAAGATGCAGTGAAAGGTTTGCCAGAATATATTAGAGAACGTGCTTTAAAATTGGTCCAGAATAACAAGCAAGAATCGACTATGACTATTCAGGGGAACGAAGTTTATTATGAAATTATAGCACAAGAGAAAGAAGAAGTTAGTAAAGGAATTACTAAAGTAGATGATCCAAAAAGCAAGGTGCAATTTGTCAGTAATATGTCTATTTCAACTAGCCATAGTCCGTTAAAAATAATAAAAGATTATAAAACAAATAGCTATAAAGAAATCGTTAATGATAAAGTGACCACTGAGAAACTGCCTAAAACTTCTTGGAAGTATACCAATAATAAAAAAATAATTTTGGGGTATTCTTGTCTAGAAGCCATTGGTGTTTATAAAGACCAGCCATTGACAGTATATTTTACAAAGGCTTTGCCAGGAGTGGCTAGTCCCGATAAACTTCCATTTGTAAATGGCGTTATTTTAGAGTATCAGTACGGACATGCCTTTGGTAAAGCAACTAAAGTGGAGAGGAATCAGCCATTGATTACTAAATTTTTATAAACCTATTAATTTGAATTTAAAACAACTCCTCTTTCTACTATTCCCAGTGCTCTTATTTTCGCAAAATAAATTGGGTATTACAATTTTGAATCAAAAAAAAGAGCCTGTTTCTAGAGTTATTGTACTTGTATCACAAGAAGAACAACAAGTTGCTTTTGGTTCTACCAATACTGATGGTGTATTTATTAAAAGCCTGCCTTCCGGTACCTATACAATAACGCTTAAAAAATTAGGTTTCAGCGCTGTTGTGGAGCAAATTATAATAGAGAAAGATGCCTTATTAACTTTTGAGATGCTTCCCGAACTAAACCAGCTCGAAGATGTTATTATTAAGGCAAGACCTAAAATAATGCGGATTAAAGGAGATAGTATTTCGTACAACCTAAAAGCTGTTGTTGATGGAACCGAAAATAAAATCGAAGATGTGATAAATAAGCTTCCTGGTCTAGAGGTCGATGCTGATGGTAAAGTTTTCTATAAAGGAGAGAAGATTAATAATGTATTGATTGATGGTAATGAGTTTTTTGGAAACAAACATCAAATGGCCACTCAAAATATCAATGCTGATATGATCGAAGGGATTGATTTGTATACCAATTATTCAGGCTTTGCTATCGCATCTGGAGGTGATAAAGGGGTGGCGCTAAATTTAAAGACTAAAGATTTTTATAAAAGTAAATGGGTATCTGATGTCGAGCTAGGTTATGGCGGTAAAGAGGCAGTGCGGTTTCATTCTAATTCATTTAAGTTTTTTAAAAAAGGTAATTTAGCAATTATCTCTGATTACAATACCATTGGTAACGTGCCTATTTCAAGGGAGGATTACAGCCAAATGAAAGCTGCTGGTGACGACAGTCCTGAGTCAAATCGATTAAATGATATAGAATTACCCTCGTTCTTAAATCCTACACCTTTTTATAAAGAAAAAAACAATAAGTTCATTGGGCTTACTTATACAAATCTTATCTCGCCCCGTTCAAAAATCACGCTTTCTAACACTTTTAATGCAGCAAATTTATTAGAAGAGAATTATAAAACGCAAACAAATTTGGGAGAGGAAAACAATAATCTCTCTTATTTTGATCGAAAGAAAGCGTCTTACTTATTAAATAACACTGCTGTAAAATGGGAATTTAATAAATCAGCAACGACCTTTATATCTTATTCTGCTACTGTTACACCAACAGATGATGCCATGAAGCAAAATTTAGATAACGAATTAGATCGCACTACATATAAAGATGAAAGTAATGGCTTGAGCTTTTCACAAGTTTTTAAGGTTCAAACTTCGTTTTTAAAGGGTATCAAGTATACAGGGGTTGTTAGGCATGCTTTAAATTCAAATAGCGATAAATTAGGTCTAAATGCGAATCAAGAATTATTTGATTTGGGTGTACTGTCGCTTCAGCAAAAAAGCAAAAACAGGAACAGTAATTTGGATTTTTATAACTCTTTCACTCTATCTAAGAAGTCGAACATCTTCAGCGTTAAGTTGGATTTACTGACGCAAAGGGATCGATTCAAAAATGACATTGATAAAGAACCATTGTCAGAAACAGAATTAGAGCTAAAGAACGATATGCTACGGACTAATATTAGTTGGACACGACAATGGAATTCAAAAATTCAGTCTGTTGTAGGATTTAGTAATAGCAATGTTAGAAGCACTTATAACAGCGAGCAAACTACCTATTCTAGAATAGAGCCAAATTTGAATGTATCCTATAATCTTGGTTTTCTTAGCAAAGTTAGCTTGGGATACGCTTTGAGTCATCGACTGCCACTGCTTTCGCAACTATTAAATAATGATGTCATTGAAGATTTTCAAACAATTAATAAAGAGAGTTTAGTAGAGTATAATAAAATTTTACCTCAAGACAGTTTCTCTTTGAATTACTATAATGTCAACGCTAAGACTAATTCTGTGTTGTTTTCATCTCTAAACTATAGTAAAGATCATCAAGCGGTTTCAAATAATGTAATTTATCAAGATGATTACGTCGAGAATCAAGCAACTTTAGTATCTGGTTCCAGTACGCTAAGAGGGATTTTTAGTTACGATTTAAAAATTAAGAAATTGCCATTCTCGATTAAAAGTACCCTTGTGTATTTAGCGACCAAAGGGTTTTCTGAGTATAGTGGAGTAGGCAATGAATTTAAGTCGAATAATTTCAGTGGTAAAATTAATGTAAATTCTAATTTTAAAAACTCGAATGTGCAAGTTGCCGTCGATTATAAGTTTAGTAGGCGTCGCTTAGAACAAAACTTATTTGCTTTTAATAATGTAACGGTCAACCATCAAATTGGTTTAAAATTACGTGGTAAAAGCACCAATAAATTAAAATGGGATTTGGGATTTGTTATCGATAATCAAGATTCAAGTTTTAATACCAATCAGCTTTATTTCTTGAATGGAAACGTACAGTATTTAGTCGCTAAAAATTTGAAGTTGTTATTTAATGGTAATAATATGCTAAACTTAAAAAATAGTCAGCTAATAACTACAGCGTACAATCAAAGTTTTTTTACAGAATCGGTCATTTCGATTATGCCAGGATATATGATGATAGGTGCTAATTATTCTTTTTAACAGTATTTCGTTTTTCATTTCCGTTTGTAGAAAACGGTCTGCTGGCCATTCTTATTTTATAAAAAAACTCCATTTCAAATTGCTTTGAAATGGAGTTTAGTATTTTAAAACTTGCTTAAGATTAACCTAAAGCAGCTCTTTTGAAACCTGTAACGATAAGATCTTTATCTAAAGATTTTACATAGTTGGCAACACTTAATTTGTTGTCTTTAATATAATCTTGGTTTACTAAAGTGTTATCTTTAAAGAAACGAGCCAATTTACCTTTAGCGATATTGTCTAACATTGCTTCTGGTTTACCTTCTTGACGCAAAAGATCTTTTGCGATTTCGATTTCTTTTTCGATAACTGCAGCATCTACACCTTCTTCGTTTAACGCGATAGGAGACATAGCAGCAGCTTGCATAGCAACGTTTCTTGAAACTTCTTCAGCACCAGCAGGAGCAGCAGATAAAGCTACCAAAGTAGCGATCTTGTTTCCAGAGTGGATGTAAGAACCTACAAATACATCTTCTAATTTCTCGAAAGTTCTGATTTCTAATTTTAAAAATTCGGATATTCAGTTTGGTTTTGATTATAATTATATTCAGAGAAGGATAGAACAGGAGCGTAATAATTTTAGTAATAGTACAATAAATCATCAACTTGCTTTTTCATTGCGCGGTAAAAACAAGAACAAATTAAAATGGGATCTAGGTTTTATTATTGATAATCAAGATTCTAGTTTTAATACTAACAGCGTATTTTTTCTTAATGCGAATGTTCAGTACGTAGTTGTCAAAGATTTAAAATTAATATTCAATGGTAGCAAAATGTTGAATCTAAATAATAATAGGCTTATATCAACTTCATATAATCAAAGTTTTTTTACTGAATCTATGGTGTCAATTATGCCGGGATATCTTATGCTTGGAGTTAATTATTCATTATAGTTTTGTTCTAAAAAAAATCTTTTTTTAGAACAAAACGAGGTTTTTAAATAAGATTGAAGATATACATTATATTAACCCAGCTGCGCTCTTTTGCAGCCATTAACAATAAGGTTTTTATCTAAGGATTTCATTTAATTGGCAATGCTTAATTTGCTATCTTTAATATAATCTTGGTTTACCAAAGTGTTATCTTTAAAGAAATCAGCTAATTTACCTTTAGCGATTTCAATTTGTCACGAATGATTCCCGCGTCCAATAAAAGGGTTTGGATCTCGTCTTCTGAATATCGGGCTATTTTTTTATAATCGAAATTGTCGAACGCTTTCCTGAAATTCTCCCTTTTATTCCAGATGGTAATCCAGCTGAGCTCGGCTTGGAATGTTTCCAGAATAAGGAATTCAAACAAAGTGGCATCATTATAAACGGGAGTTCTTCATTCCTGGTCGTGGTATTCTTTGTATAAGTCGCTGGACAAGCAGTAGCGGCATCTAATTGGGTTGTCCATCGTAAATTGTTTTGTGTTTTTAAGGATAGTAGAACCAATCAGTATTTTGTCAAATTCTGTTGTTGCTTAAGATTTTTAAGTAAATTTAGCAGCGGAAAAAAAACAAGCGTAATACCACGTTAATATGAAAAAAATAATAACTGCTCTAATGATCGGATCAACAATGTTAAGTGTTAATGCGCAGGGGAATCCGGACAACCCATTGCTCAAAAAATGGATAGGCCCATACGGTGGAGTGCCCGCTTTTAATGAATACAATATTTCCCAAATCAAACCTGCTTTTGATGTTGCCATCAAGGAACGTTTAAAAGAGATTGAAGCAATCGCCAACAATTCGAAGGCGCCCACTTTTGAAAATACCATTGCTCAAATGGAACGCGCCGGCAAGGACTTTAAGCGCGTCATGACAGTGTATGGAATTTATTCTTCAAATCTGAACAGTACTGAATTTGAACCTATTGTGACTGAAATGGCGCCTATATTGGCATCGCTTTCAAATAAGATTTACCAAAACAAGAAATTGTTTGAAAGAATTGAGAAGCTATATAATTCTCAGGAAAAATCTAAATTAACAAAAGAGCAACAAAGACTTATTTGGTTAAATTATACAAATTTTGTTAAGGAAGGAGCTAATTTAGATGTAGCTAGCAAGGAAAAAGTAAGTGAAATAAACACCAAATTAGCGAGTCTTTTTTCGCGTTTTAGTCAGAATTTATTAGCCGAAGAAAACAATCAGTATGTGATATTGCGCACAGAAGCAGATTTTGATGGCCTGCCAGAAGGATTGAAAAAAGCAGCTATGGCTCAGGCCAAAGAAAGAAAATTAGATGTACTGGGATGCATTGGTAATACACGTTCGTTTGTAGATCCTTTTTTAACTTTTTCGACCCAAAGAGAGCTGAGAGAAAAAGTGTGGAAAATGTTTATCAACAGAGGAGATAATAACGATGAGTTTGATAATAAAGCAACGCTTGTTGAAATATTGCAATTGCGTGCCAAAAAAGCCAAGTTAATGGGATTCCCAACTTTTGCGCATTGGAACCTGACAAACAGAATGGCTAAGAAACCAGAACGCACTCTTGAATTAATGGAAGCGGTGTGGGAGCCTGCAGTTGCACAAGTTAAAAAGGATGTTGCTGCTATGCAAAATATTGTGATTGAAGGAGGAGCTAGTTTTAAAATTGCGCCTTGGGATTACCGTTATTATTCGGAAAAAGTGCGAAAAGAAAAATATGATCTAGATCAAAATGAGGTGAAACAGTACCTTCAGTTAGAGAAACTAAGAGAAGGAATGTTTTGGGTTGCTGGGCAATTATTTGATATGAAGTTTACTCCAGTTAATAATGTTCCAGTTTATCATCCAGATGTACGTGTGTGGGAAGTGAGTAATATGACGTCTGGTAAGCAAATTGGCTTGTGGTATTTTGATCCCTATGCTCGTAAAGGGAAACGTTCTGGAGCGTGGATGAATGCCTATAGAAATCAACAGAAGTTAGACGGTGAGGTATTGACAATAGTATCTAATAATAGTAATTTTATCAAAGGAGCAGAGGGCGAACCAGTATTGATTTCATGGACGGATGCAACAACTTTATTCCATGAATTCGGACATGCATTACATGGTTTAAGTTCTAATGTAACGTATCCAACATTAGCAGGTACTGCTGTAGCGAGAGATTATGTTGAGTTTCCTTCTCAGATATTAGAACGTTGGCTGGAAACTCCAGAAGTGTTAAGTAAATTTGCATTGCATTATAAGACAAACGAACCAATACCTATGGCTCTTGTTGATCGAATAGAAAAGGCGTCTACATTTAATTCAGGTTTTTCTACCGTAGAAACTATTTCAAGTAGTCTGATCGATATGAAATTACATTTGGCTGGAGATACAATCATTGATCCAGTTGCATTTGAGCGAGAGACTTTGGCAAAATTACATATGCCAGAGGAAATCGTAATGCGCCATCGTATTCCACAATTTGGTCATATTTTTGCAAGTGATGGCTATGCCGCGGGGTATTATAGTTATTTATGGTCTGATGTTATTAGTGCTGATGCGTATGAAGCTTTTATGGAAGGAGATGGCCCTTATGATAAAAAGGTAGCTAAAAGACTTTTTGATAACGTATTTAGTGTTGGGAACACCACTGATCAGGAAGAAGCGTACAAGGCGTTTAGAGGGCGAGATCCTCAAACCGATGCATTGATGAAGTCGCGAGGTTTTGTAGTTTCAAAGAAAACAGAATAAAGTAAAAAAAAAGGCATAAAAAAAGAGCGGTTTGAATTTCAAATCGCTCTTTTTATATATTTAAAGTTGAAATAGGGATTAACCTAAAGCAGCTCTTTTGAAACCTGTAACGATAAGATCTTTATCTAAAGATTTTACATAGTTGGCAACACTTAATTTGTTGTCTTTAATATAATCTTGGTTTACTAAAGTGTTATCTTTAAAGAAACGAGCCAATTTACCTTTAGCGATATTGTCTAACATTGCTTCTGGTTTACCTTCTTGACGCAAAAGATCTTTTGCGATTTCGATTTCTTTTTCGATAACTGCAGCATCTACACCTTCTTCGTTTAACGCAATAGGAGACATAGCAGCAGCTTGCATAGCAACGTTTCTTGAAACTTCTTCAGCACCAGCAGGAGCAGCAGATAAAGCTACCAAAGTAGCGATCTTGTTTCCAGAGTGGATGTAAGAACCTACAAATGCACCTTCTAATTTCTCGAAAGTTCTGATTTCTAATTTTTCACCGATAACTCCAGTTTGCTCGATCAATTTATCAGCAATAGTAATTCCATTGAAATCTGAAGCTAAAAATGCTTCTTTAGTATCAAAGTTTAATGCTTGGTTAGCCATTTCAGTAGCCATTTTCACAAAACTTTCATTCATTCCTACGAAGTCAGTCTCACAGTTTAATGTGATAACAACACCAGCAGTTTTGTCAGTATTTACAACAGCAATTGCAGCACCTTCAGTAGATTCTCTGTCTGAACGGTTTGCAGCTACTTTTTGTCCTTTTTTACGTAGGTTTTCAATTGCTAATTCAAAATCACCATCAGCTTCTACTAATGCTTTTTTACAATCCATCATTCCAGCACCTGTAGCTGTTCTTAATTTATTTACGTCTGCAGCAGTTATTGTTGCCATGTTGTATTTTTTTATAAGGTTAAAAGTAAAAATTCCAATTCCTAAATCCCAAATTCCAATTTTATCAAATTATCAACTTATTGTTTCTAATCTTTTTTTGGGAATTTGGAATTTAAAATTTGGAATTTAAATATTGTTTTATTCTTCAGTTGCTGGAGCCGCTGTGTCAGCAGCCGGAGCTGCAGTCTCAGTTACTGCTGGAGCTGCTGTTTCAGTTGCTACTGGAGCTACTTTTTCAGCTGCTGGAGCCGCTTTTTCAGTTGCGTCAGTTTCTTTGTCAGAACCTCTATCAGAAAGTCCTTCAACAATTGCAGCTGTTACTAAAGATAAAATTTTATCGATTGATTTAGAAGCATCATCATTTGATGGAATAACGAACTCTACTTCACGAGGATCAGAGTTAGTATCAACCATTGCAAAAACTGGAATGTTTAATTTTTGAGCTTCTTTTATTGCGATGTGTTCAGCTTTGATATCTACTACAAATAATGCAGCTGGTAATCTTGACATATCAGAAATTGAACCTAAATTTTTCTCTAATTTAGCACGAAGACGATCAACTTGTAAACGCTCTTTTTTAGAAAGGGTCATGAAAGTACCATCTTTCTTCATTTTATCAATAGTAGCCATTTTTTTAACAGCTTTACGGATAGTTACGAAGTTAGTTAGCATTCCACCAGGCCATCTTTCAGTGATGTAAGGCATGTTTGCAGCTTTTGCTTTTTCAGCAACGATGTCTTTTGCTTGCTTTTTGGTAGCAACAAATAATATTTTTCTACCTGATGCAGCGATTTTTTTCAAAGCTTCATTAGCTTCTTCAATTTTTGCTGCAGTTTTATATAGATTGATAATGTGAATACCATTACGCTCCATATAAATGTAAGGAGCCATGTTTGGATCCCATTTTCTAGTCATGTGTCCGAAGTGAACACCTGCTTCTAGTAATTCTTTTACTTCTACTTTGTTTGACATTTTTTGTACTAGTTTACGTTCTGTTGATTAGCAATGCATGAATGGCGATTTCTCGGCTAAATGCATTTAGATGCTAAACTAATTCCTACCTCGGTAGGCAACAACAACATTGTTTTAAATTCAATAATAAATTCAATAAGTCTTGAATAAATGTATTCAAGACAGGCAATATTAACGTTTCGAGAATTGAAATTTCTTACGAGCTTTCTTCTGACCGAATTTCTTACGTTCAACCATTCTTGGATCTCTTGTCAATAAACCTTCTGGTTTCAAGATTAGTCTGTTTTCAGCATTTACTTCACACATAACACGTGCTAATGCCATTCTTACAGCTTCTGCTTGTCCAGTTGAACCACCTCCGTAAACATTTACTTTTACATCAAAGTTAGTTGCATTTTCTGTCATAGACATAGGTTGCATTACTTTGTACTGTAAAGTAGCAGTAGGGAAATAAGTTGCGAATTCTTTTTTGTTTACAGTGATTACTCCTGTTCCTTCCGAAACATAAACACGTGCAACAGCGGTTTTTCTTCTACCGATTTTGTGAATAACTCCCATTACTTAAGATCGTTAAGGTTAACTGTTCTCGGTTTTTGTGCACCTTGTTTGTGCTCTGAACCTACAACAACATTTAAATTTCTAAAAAGTTCAGCACCAATTTTGTTTTTTGGTAACATTCCTTTTACAGCTTTTTCTACTAGTAATGCAGGGTTTTTAGATTGCAATACTTTAGCAGTTAAAGTTCTTTGACCTCCTGGGTAACCTGTGTGACGCATGTAAATTTTCTCGTCCATTTTGTTACCTGTAAGGTTGATTTTTTCTGAGTTGATAACAATTACGTTATCTCCACAGTCAACGTGCGGTGTGTAACTTGGTTTGTACTTACCTCTAAGGATCATTGCGACCTTTGATGCAAGACGACCTAAGTTATGCCCATCTGCATCTACAACAATCCACTCCTTTGTAACGGTGGCTTTGCTTGCTGATTGAGTCTTGTAGCTTAATGCGTCCATAATATTTTTTTAATTAAACATTCCATCCCCATTAAAGGGGATGCAAAAGTACAATTTATTATTTTAAATACAAATACCTTAAAAGAATAATTTTTAGTCGTTTTACCCCTGATTATCAATTGTATATTTGTTGCGCCGTGGATTAGTTCGCTTTTACAATTGTACATTGTGGCGTCGTTCTATTTTTATATTACTTTTGTTATCGAAATAAAAGTTTTATCTTGCGAGTTAGCAATAAAGGATCATTAGCTAAAAAAAGAGCTATTTGCGTTAAAAGAAAACTAATACTTAGCAGATTAAGATGGATTTCTCTTAAATTGCTGATAAAGCCAACACCTACTTAATTATGAAAGTCAAAGCAACTCTAAAACAAATAGCAAAAGAACTTAACGTTTCTGTTTCTACAGTTTCTAAAGCACTTAACGATAGTCCTGAAATTAGTGATCAAACAAAAATTAAAATTAAGGAATACGCGAAGCTTAAAAATTATAAGCCTAACGTAATCGGTTTAAATCTTAAAAATCGAAAAACGAAGACCATTGGGGTTATTATACCTAATATTCTTAATTCTTTTTTTGCCAAAGTATTTAGTGGTATCGAAAAAGTAGCAGATGAAAAAGGATATAATGTTATTATGTGTATTTCTAATGAATCGATGGACAAGGAAGCCCATACTTTAGAAATGTTGAGTAATGGTACTATTGACGGATTTATTTTGTCAGTTTCAGAAGAAGCTCAAAAACTTCAGGATTATTCTCATTTTAAGGAAATAATTAATGATGGTACACCTATAGTTATGTTTGATAGAATTGCAGCTGGTGTTGAGTGTGACAAAGTGGTTGTAGATGACTTTGACTCTGCCTTAAATTCAACGCAGCGATTAATTGATCTGGGGTGTAAAAATATTGCTTTGTTGTCTTCTGTCGATAATTTGAGTGTGGGAAAATTAAGAGCTGATGGATATTTGAAAGCTTTAAAGGATAATAATATTGCAATAAATGAAAATATAATTCTTCGTACGGACTCAGAAGAAGATCTAAAAAGTAAAATTGAAGGCGTATTTGATAATAATACTATTGATGGTGTTTTTGCTCTGGATGAAAATGATTCTGTTGCGGCTTTAAAAATTGGATTAAAAAAAGGATATAAAATTCCTGAGGAACTTTCGATTATAGGTTTTGCTGATGGTATTCTAGCATCCCGAAGATTGACCCCAAGTCTAACCACCATAAGTCAACACGGAGTCGAAATTGGAGAAGTGGCGGCTAAATTACTAATTGACAGATTAGAATCTAAAGAAGAAAATATTCCTTATGAAACAGTGGTTATTAAAACAAAATTAAAAGAAAGAGAGTCTTCTAGAAAGTTGTAATTATAATTAGAATCAGGATATAAAAAAAATCCACTCCTTTATTTAATTGGAGTGGATTTTTTTTTTTTGGGGCTCTATATATTAATGCGCTTCCAGCCAATCTTTACCAGCTCCTAATTCTACATCTAAAGGAACGTCAAGTTTGAATGCATTTTCCATTTCGTATTTGATCATCTCCTTCATTTTTTCCAGTTCTGAATTGTGAATGTCAAACACAAGTTCATCATGAACCTGAAGTAGCATTTTACTTTTATAGTTTTCTGCAATCAGTTTTTTATGAATGTTAATCATCGCGATTTTGATAATGTCGGCTGCACTTCCCTGGATTGGTGCGTTAACCGCATTACGTTCTGCTCCACCACGAACTATTGCGTTTTGTGAGTTGATGTCCTTTAAATAACGACGACGACCTAAAACTGTTTGTACATATCCATTTTCTCTTGCAAAATCAATTTGCTCTGAAATGTATGATTTCAATCTTGGATATGTTTTGTAATAGGCTTCAATTAAAGCAGCACTTTCAGAACGGGATAAATCCGTTTGATTTGAAAGTCCAAATGCAGAAACCCCATATATTATTCCAAAGTTTACTGTTTTTGCATGGCTACGTTGTTCTCTGTTGACTTCTTCCAGTGGAACATCAAACACCTTTGAAGCAGTAGATTTATGAATGTCTTCGTGATTTAAAAACGCTTTTATCATGTTTTCCTCACCACTCAGTGCTGCAATGATTCGCAATTCTATTTGGGAGTAATCGGCAGAAACTAAGGTGTAATTCTCGTCTCTTGCTACAAATGCTTTTCTTATTTGTCGTCCTCGTTCCGTACGAATAGGGATGTTCTGTAAGTTAGGATTATTGGAGCTCAATCGACCTGTTGCAGCCACAGTTTGCATATAATCTGTATGCACTCTAAGGGTTACCGGGTCTACTTGATTTGGCAAAGCGTCAACATAAGTGTTTTTTAGTTTCACTAATTGGCGCCAGTCAAGAATGTCTTTTACGATTGGATTTTCATTAGCTAAGTAACTTAAAACTTCTTCGCCCGTGGCATATTGTCCCGTTTTAGTCTTCTTTTGTTTGGCTCCGCCAATTTTCAATTTGTCAAATAAAACATCGCCGAGTTGCTTTGGTGATGCTAAATTAAAATCTTCTCCTGCAATCTCATAAATAGCGGTTTCCAGTTTTTTAATGTCGGTGTCTAAATCATGTGATAATGACTTCAAAAAATCAGTGTCTAGTCTGATTCCTTCTTTTTCCATGTCTGCCAAGACTTTTACCAAAGGAATTTCAATCTCTTCAAAGAGTTTTTTGGTCTCGGTTTTTTCTAATTCGACAGAAAATAATTGCTTTAACTGAAAAGTGACATCAGCATCTTCTGCTGCATATTCTTTGATTTCCTCTAAATCAACATCACGCATCGATTTTTGGTTTTTTCCTTTTTTTCCAATTAAGGCCTCAATCGACTTTGGAGAGTATTTCAAATAGGTTTCAGAAAGTATGTCCATGTTATGACGCATATCTGGATTGATCAGATAATGAGCAATCATAGTATCAAACAATTTACCTTCTACATTAATGTTATAATTAGAGAGGATTTTTAAGTCGTATTTTAAGTTTTGGCCAATTTTTTCAATGGATTCATTTTCGAAAAAAGGAATGAACTTATCAATCAAAACTTGCGCTTCTTCTTGATTTTCTGGAAAAGGAACGTAAAATCCTTTTCCTTTTTCGAATGAAAATGAAATACCAACAAGTTCTGCATGCAGAGCGTCTAAACCTGTAGTTTCAGTATCAAAACAAACGGAATCTTGTTTAAGTAAATTTTGCAAAAGCAATTTTATACCCAAGTCACCTTGAATAATTTGATATGAATGTTCTGTGTTTTCTAAGGTGTTGTAATATTGGTGGTGCGTAGCATCTGAAGCTTCGTTAGGAATTGCACTTGCAAAAAGGTCAAATTGCTCTTCGCTTTTTGGTTGTGGACTTTTATATAATTTAGCTTCTTCTGTAGCGGTGTTAGTTGTTGCTGTTCCGCCTTTTTTGAATATGGCATCAAACTGTTCTGCCATTCTACGGAACTCTAACTCATTAAAAAGAGCGTCTGTTTTCTCAACATCAGGAGTTGATAATTCATAATCATTTTCGTCAAAAACTACGGGGCAATCAAGAAGTATGGTGGCTAATGTTTTCGACAAAAGTCCTTTCTCTTTGTTTGCTTCAACATTCTCCTTCATTTTTCCTTTTAGCTTGTCTGTATTAGCTAATAGGTTTTCCATTGTCCCAAATTCTTTTAGGAATTTCTTAGCTGTAACTGCACCTACTCCGGGAAGGCCAGGAATGTTATCAGCGGCGTCCCCCATCATTCCTAGAAAATCAATAACTTGATCGGGTCTTTCTATTTCAAATTTTTCCAATACTTCTGGAACACCCCAAATTTCGATTCCATTTCCCATTCGGGCTGGTTTGTACATGAAAATGTTTTCAGATACCAATTGCGCAAAATCCTTATCAGGAGTAACCATGAAGACTTTGTAATTTTCTTTTTCGGCCTGTTTTGCAATGGTTCCTATTAAGTCATCCGCTTCATAACCTTTTACTTCTATAATAGGTATGTGCATCGCCTTCAGTAAATCCTGAATATAAGGGATAGCAATT
Organism: Flavobacterium sp. Arc2; assembly: GCF_041431385.1. Classification (NCBI taxonomy): domain Bacteria; kingdom Pseudomonadati; phylum Bacteroidota; class Flavobacteriia; order Flavobacteriales; family Flavobacteriaceae; genus Flavobacterium; species Flavobacterium sp. Arc2. The sequence continues at coordinate 78,471 of NZ_JASMRH010000009.1, forward strand.
TTAATAGCTTCGGGAGTGGCATCGCGATGCGCTTTGTATTCTGGGTAAATTTCGTTTCTTAATTGGCTTCCACCATTGTCAAAAGCAACTGCTAAATGATCTGGTTTTTCTCTTTTTATAACATCCATTAAGGAATTCATGAATCCCATAATTGCCGAAGTGTCCATTCCTTTAGAATTTATTCTTGGGTTTTTAATAAAGGCATAATATCCTCGAAAAATTAAAGCGTAAGCATCGAGTAAAAAGAGACGTTTCTGTTCTGGCATGATTGTGATTTTGTAAAGATTTCAAAAGTACAAAACTTAAAAGATAAAGTCGGAACGGATTTCAATATTTCTAAAGATTGCTATTCTAAAGATTGTTTTAAATTAGACCACTATATTAGGTCAGCAGTATTGTTTGTTTTTATTAAAGAAATGTCGAAACTACCTATGTCATAATTTAAAAATTTTGATTTGCCATCGAAGGTTGTATGGTTATTTTGAATATGTAATTATTAGATTAGATAAAGCGAAATAATTAATTTGCCAGCCTTTTCTTGTTTTAAAAAATATGAAAGCAAAATATTTGATACGGTTTTAGTTAAATATTGATTAATAACTACACATAGTGTTTTCTTAATTTGTTATTTTGTCAATAAAAATAATTATAATGATTTTCCGTATCGTATTTTTAAGCCTTTTTCTTATCATAATTGAGCTTTATGCATTTCAAGCATTAAAAACATTAATAAAGTTAAAATGGGTTTTGGTTTCTTATCAAATCCTTAGTGTACTGCTTTTTATATTTATTGTTTATTCTTTTATGCAGTTTGACCGTTCTGTTGGACAAACTAAACAAACTATGTTTACAATGGGTCTAGTGCTTCTGGTGTATGTTCCTAAAATGGTATTAACTCTTATTTTACTTGGGGAAGATCTATTTAGATTAGGTGCTGGGTCAATCAGTTATTTTATAGAAAACAATGATAATACAGCCTTTTTTGCCTCGAGAAGAAAATTTGTAAGTCAGGTAGGACTAGGTTTAGCGGCAATTCCATTTATGTCTTTGATCTATGGAATAACCATAGGGAGGTACAACTACAAAGTAATTAAACAGCGTATCTTTTTTCCAGATTTACCAGATGCTTTTGATGGTTTTACAATTACACAAATATCAGATGTACATAGTGGGAGCTTTGATAACCCAGAGAAGATTGATTATGCAATCGATTTGGTAAACGAGCAAAATTCAGATATGATTCTGTTTACCGGAGATATCGTGAATACAGATGCTAAAGAAATGCATCCTTGGATAGAAACTTTCAATAGGATAAAGAAACACGAGTATGGCAAATATTCTGTTCTTGGGAACCACGATTATGGAGAGTATGTTACTTGGCCTACAGAAAAAGATAAAGAAGATAACTTTCAGGCTATAAAGAATCTTTACGGAGAAATTGACTTTAAGCTATTGTTGAATGAGCACACTTATATAGAAAAAGGGGGCGACAAAATTGCATTAATTGGTGTAGAAAACTGGGGGCAAAATTTCAAAAAAGCAGGTGATATTAACAAAGCTTCACTAGGGGTTAATCAAGACGATTTTAAAATCTTGATGAGTCATGATCCTAGTCATTGGGATTATGAAATCAAAAATCATGAAAAGAATTTTCACTTAACCTTGTCTGGACATACGCATGGTATGCAATTTGGTATAGAAATTCCGGGTTATTTTAAGTGGAGTTTAGCTCAATACGTTTATGCACAATGGGCTGGTTTATACGAAAACCTAGGAAGATATGTCTATGTAAATAGAGGATTTGGCTATCACGCATACCCTGGTAGAGTTGGAATAATGCCTGAAATTACGGTCATTGAACTAAAAAAAGGTAAGAATGTCGCATAATTAGTTAAAAATGCTACATTTGTAGATTAATGTCTGTTTTTTTTAAGTAGATTTAAAAAATTAAATTCGTAGATTTTATGTCAAAATTTGGAGAACTTATAAGCGCACGAGTGCCTGTGTTGATAGATTTTTACACAGATTGGAATGAGTCATCTGTTTCTATGCATCCTGTAATTAGGGATGTGGCAGCAGCACTTGGCGATAAAGCAAAGGTCATTAAGATTGATGTGGATAAAAACCAAGAATTGGCCGATGCTTTAAGAATTAAAGGGCTTCCTACCTTAATGATTTATAAAGAGGGGCAAATGATCTGGAGACAATCTGGCGAGTTAGACGCTAACACTCTTATTGGTATTGTACAAGAGCAGTTGTAATAATTTAAGTCAACTTCGTTAGTTAAATGGCTTCGCATTGGAAGTTGTTTTTATCTAAATATTCCAAGACTTTTGGCAGTGTGTATTCTAGATTCTTGAATGCTTTTACGCTGTCATGAAACACAACTATACTTCCCGGTTTTATATTTGAAATTACATTTTTCAAACACTTTTCTTCTGTAATTGTCTGATCAAAATCAGCACTTAGAACATCCCACATAATAATTTTGTATCCTTCATTCTTTAATTTTTTTGCTTGTACGGATTTGATTTTTCCGTAGGGAGGGCGGAAGAGTTTAGGTTCTGAATGATTAATTTCAATTTTGTGATTTTTAATAGAATTCTCACAAAGTAAAATGTTTTTAGTATAGTCTTCATCGCTGGTTTTCCAGCCGTTTAAGTGGTTGAAAGTGTGATTTCCTATTGTATGTTTCTTCTGTATTAATTTTCCGAAAATAGAGGGGTGGGCTTCAATGTTTTTCCCAAGGCAAAAAAAAGTAGCTTTGGCATTGTGCAGTTCCAATTGTTTTAAAACCCATTCTGTAATTTCTGGAGTAGGACCATCATCGAATGTTAGATAAACTTTCTTTTCATTATTTGGCAAGTCCCATATATATTGAGAAAATAGCTTCTTGATAAGCAAATGTGTTTTAATCCAATAAAAGCTCATTGTGGTATTTGTTTATATCAAAATTAAAAAAAAATGCAGCAAAAGTTATAAATTTCGCTGCATTTTTTAAAGATATTTATCGTATTCGTTTATTCTTTTTCTCGCCCAAAACGTTCAAACATTTCGATATAGGTGTTAAAGACAGTTCTATTTTTATTATAGAAATTCATATCTCCATTTTCTTCCATAACTTGTAGTAAACTTCTGTAACGTTCAAGATCTGTGATGATATCAATAGCTAAACTCGATTGTTCTGATGACTTTAATTTACTGTAGTAATTAAGATTGTCTTTGTATTTTGCAATCAATTTCTCTAATAGATCTTGTGCTTTGGCTTTTTCACCTACTTGGTAGTATCCTTTTGTAAAAGGCTCCACTAAAGAATAATACCCAAATTTATCCAAAGGCATTTTTGTCAAAGCTAAATTGATAATGTTTTTTGCCTTATCTAATTTTTTTTCAGTAATCAATTGATCCATCAATCGTGCAAGATTTGTTCTGTAAGTGATGCTTTCTCTTCTAGTTTCAGGATCGTGGTATATTTTGTTGCTGTCGCTATTACCCCAATCCCATTTCATTACATTGGCATACATCTTTTCAGAATCAATTTGTCCCATGTCTAATGGACTGCCATCTTTCGATATTGCAGTTTTTACGGGGACTAATTTATAGACCATTCCATCAAGTTGAAGGAAGTCTTTCATCCAAAGATAGTCTTCATCATCAAAAGCACCAGGGCTGAAGAAAATAGGTCTTTTCCAATTATTATTGGCTACAATGTCAAGCATCATTAGTCGGTTTTTATACAAGGCGTTCCCTTTGATGTCAATATCAATGTAAGGAACAATAGAATCATAGTATTTAGGTGAAACAACCTTGTTTTCTATGATAGCATTTTTGTCGACAGGGATTCTAATTTTATTCGTTGGGTAAAAATGAATTGTTTGTCCGTTTTGCAAACCAACGGTGGATTTTGGATTTTTAATAAAAGTCATTAAGTCTTTTATCTCCCATCTGCTTTCTGTTTTTGGAATGTATGCTACATAATCCAATTTGTCTCCTACATACTGATCGTGTGTAAAAGAGATTGGCAATGGTTCAGCTTCGTATGTTTTTGTTTTCATTTGGTCGATATACCAATCGGTCATGAAAAGACTAGTATTTACAATCTTAATATCAGTCCTTACATGCTCTATTTCTTGTGCGTACCACAACGGGAAAGTGTCGTTGTCACCTATGGTAAATAGAATAGCGTTAGGATCACATGAGTTAAGATAGGCTTTTGCCATTGCAGTTGCAGTGTACTTGCCGGAGCGGTCATGGTCATCCCAGTTTTGAGATGCCATAAGAACTGGAGCTGCTAATATGCTGGCTGCAATAATTATTGGACCTGCTATTTTTGGAGCTAGGTATTTTTGGGCGCTTTCGTACAATGCGTAAACTCCAAACCCGATCCAAATTGCAAAAACATAAAAAGATCCCACTAAGGCATAATCACGCTCTCTTGGTTCAAACGGTCTTTCATTCAGGTAAATTTTTAAGGCAATACCTGTGAATAAGAATAAAGTCAATAATACATAGAAACTTTTTCGATCCTTAGTAGCATGATACATAAGTCCTATAAGTCCTAGAAGAAATGGAAGGAAATAATAGGTGTTACGTCCTTTATTGTTAAGGACATCCTCTGGTAAATTATCTTGTGAACCCAAGTGTAATTCATCCATGAATTTTATTCCACTAATCCAGTTTCCATCTTGACTGTCGTATCTTCCCTGGATATCATTTTGACGTCCTACAAAGTTCCACATCAAGTATCTTACGTACATGTATCCAAACTGATATTCAAACATAAAACTTAAATTGTCTACCGTGGATGGTTTCTCTATGATTAAGTAATCACCGTAGCTTTTCAGGAATTTCACATAACCATCATTGTCAATCTGTTTTTGTGCGTAAGCAGTTCTAAATTCGGAAACTGTTTTTCGAATTTCATTTTTTAACTGTCCAATAGCTCTATTGTAATCTTCTTCGGATAATTGGCTTGCGTCAACTCCGTATTTAGCTAAATCATCTTCATAAGGATAATTAGGGTTTAATTCGAATTTGGGAGCGTCTGTAAAGTTCATATAATTAGCTATATGATCTGTGCTCCACATTCGAGGTAAAATAGTTTTGTGCTCGTCGTTAAGATTTTGCACGGCATTTTTGAAATTATTTACAATCTCATATTTTCCAGTTTTATAGTTTCTCTCATAGTTAGGAGCCTTATCAAGATACGGGTTGTTCTTATCTAAACCAGCAAAAGCTTCAGTGTACTGAGGGCCGTAGAACAAGGGGTTAGAGCCATATTGCTCTCTATTGTAATAAGCGAGTACCTCGCGCGCATCAGAAGGTTTGTTTTCATTGATGTTTACGTTGGCATTAGCACGAACAGGTAACATTGTCCAGGTTGAAAACCCAATTAAAACAAATAATATACAAAGGATCAAAGTGTTGTAAGTAACAAGGCCTTTGTTTTTAGTGTATTTTAAACCAAAATAAAATGCCGCTGTAAGAATGACAGTAACTAGAATGGTTCCAGAGTCAAAAGGCATTCCAAGTGAATTAACTGTGAAAACTTCTGTTCCTGCAAAGAAAGACATGGTTAGCGGTAGTAGTAATTTGAAAATAAATAGCAGTATTGAGATAACGACAACATTAGCAACGATGAAGTTTTTAACGGTTACTGTTTTGTAATGCTTAAAGAAGTACAGTAGTCCAATTGAAGGGATCGTTAACAGAGCCATAAAGTGAACTCCAAATGACAACCCAATTACTAGTGAAATAATCAATAACCATCGATTTCCTCTAGGTGAATCCATGTCTTGTTCCCAGCGTAAACCTAACCAAAAAAGAAGGGAAATAAACAAGGAAGCCATAGCGTAAACTTCGGCTTCTACCGCATTGAACCAAAAGCTATCAGAAAAGGTATAGGCTAGAGCTCCAACAAAAGAGCCGCCTAAAATTACAATAGCATTACTTGTGTTTAATTGCGTTGTTTCGTTCTCTTTTTGATTTGGCTCTTCTATTCTTGAAATTAATTTTTTCAAAATCATCGATGAAGACCAAAACAAAAATAATATAGTGAAGGCGCTAGAGACAACAGAAGTCATATTAACCATTAAGGCGATATGTTCGTTATCTGACGCAAACATGGCAAAGAACGCACCAATCATTTGAAACAAAGGTGCTCCGGGCGGGTGGCCAACTTGAAGTTTTGCTGCAGTAGCAATATATTCTCCGCAATCCCAAAAACTCATGGTGGGTTCAACTGTAAGGGTATAAGTTATTAATGCGATTACAAATGTAAACCAACCTATAATCGTATTCCATTTATTGAAATTGAATGGCGCCTTATTCATGTATTGAAATTTAGTTATATTTAAGTTACAAAGAAAATGTTTTTTTATTTAAGGTAGGAAAGATTATCGAAAATTTCTGTCAAACTATTTTTTTTGGTAACATGTTGGTTTTTAGTAATTTTGAAGATGACAAAGATGCTGGTCAATTTTTTTTGCATTTTTTTTTAATAAAAAGTTCAAAAAAGTTTGCGCAAGCTGAATTTTATTATAAATTTGCACTCGCTTAGCAGCAATGATGGTCTATGGTGTAATGGTAACACAACTGTTTTTGGTGCAGTCGTTCAAGGTTCGAGTCCTTGTAGACCAACAAAATCCTCTCAATTTTGAGAGGCTTTTTTTTTGGAGTAAATTTAAAAGCAGGGAAATGTAATTAGGTTCTGTTTTAAATAGCTTATTTTAAAACAGTGAGATTACGGAGTAGTGATTTATATCTTAAATGTTATTACTGGTTTGACGGCGTGGTTTACTAAATCTTCGCCTGTGCTTCCTGTGAAAAAATGAGCTAACCCGGTTCTTCCATGGGTGCATAATCCTATCAAATCAGCATCTATGGTTTTTGAGAAATTAATTATTCCTTTTTCGATATTGATGTCGTTGTAAATATGGGTTGAGTAGTTGGTGATATTGAAATCAGCGACGAAATCATTCATTATCTTTTCTGAAAGTTGAGTTGGTTTGAAGCTATTAGGCGTGCAAATCATCACTAAATTTAATTTAGCGTCAAATATTTTACTAAACTCAATCATTTTTTTGAAAGGTTTTTTTATTTCTTTAGAAAAATCAGATGCGAAAACAAAACTCATTCCTTTTAATTCAGTGGTGCCTTTTTTAATTACCAAAACTGGAATTTCTGATAATCGAACTATTTTTTCAGTATTAGAGCCAATTAGTATTTCTTCAATTCCGGATACGCCGTGAGATCCCATCACTATTAAATCAATTTGGTTTTCCTTACTAAAGGATAAGATTCCGTCAAAAGCTCTCTCAAATTTCACGTTTTCAGTTACTTGTATTCCTTCTACGTACTCTTTTTCTTTTAATTTATGAAGAGTTTCGTTTGCTTTCTTGATATATAACATCACGTCAGGAATACTTGTGGCTGTAGTTATGGCGTCATTCATTTGGCTTGGAATTTCCAACATATGAAGCAGAAGTATTTCGGAATTGCTCTTTTTTGCAATTTGTGCCGCGACTTTTAATGCATTTTCTGCATGTGCCGAAAAATCGGTTGGGACTAAAATTCGTTTCATAATTAGAGGGTTTAAATTATGGGAAAATTCGTTATTTTAATACATATATAAAGATAAGAAATATTTTTACGGCACGCAATCAATTTGATTTATAAAAAAAACACTATATTTGCACCGTTATTTATTAAAATCTAGATAATGAGGGGACTAAGTGTCCCCTCTTTTTATAAAAAATATGACATTTAAAGAAAAGATAAATTTATTGTTGACTGAAGCTCTTTTAGAAAAGCCATCGCTTTTCTTGATAGACCTTACCATCACTGATGCCTTTAAAGTTATTATAACTTTAGACGATGACAATGGTGTGGTGTTGCAGGACTGTATCGATATCAGTCGCGCAATAGACGCAAGTTTAGACAGAGAAGAGCAGGATTATTCAATGGAGGTTGCCTCAGCAGGGGTTTCTTCGCCGTTGAAGAAGATCAGGCAATACAAGAAAAATATAGGTAGAACGTTGATTGTGAAAACTAATACAGAAAATATTGAAGCGGAATTAGTGGAAGCTAATGATGATTTTGTAATTTTGTCGTGGAAAGCAAGAGAGCCTAAAAAGATAGGTAAGGGTAAAGAGACGGTTGAAAAGACACTACAGGTCCCTTACGCAGATATAAAAGAAGCAATTGTTACAGTAACATTTTAATTAAAGAATTCGCATGGAAAATTTAGCATTAATCGATTCATTCTCAGAGTTTAAAGATGATAAACTTATTGATCGTGTAACGCTTATGGCAATTTTGGAAGATGTATTTAGAAATGCATTGAAGAAAAAATATGGTTCAGACGATAATTTCGATATCATTATAAATCCTGATAAAGGAGATATGGAAATTTGGAGACGAAGAGTTATTGTTGCGGACGAAGATTTAGATTTTGAAAACGAAGAAATTACTTTAACAGAGGCTAGAAGAATTGAAGCTGACTTTGAAATTGGTGAAGAGGTTTCTGAAGAGGTGAAATTAATAGATTTAGGAAGAAGAGCTATTTTGGCTTTACGCCAAAATCTTATTTCTAAAATACATGAGCACGACAATACGAATCTTTATAAACAATTTAAAGATTTAATTGGAGAAATTTATACCGCTGAAGTACACCATGTAAGACCTAGAGTTGTTATCTTAGTAGATGATGAGGGGAATGAAATTGTTTTGCCAAAAGAAAAACAAATTCCATCTGATTTTTTCCGCAAAGGAGATAATGTTCGTGGAATTATTGAAAGCGTTGAATTAAAAGGGAACAAACCTCAAATTATTATGTCTAGAACTTCTGAGAAGTTTTTAGAAAAATTGTTTGAACAAGAAATTCCTGAAGTTTTTGATGGTTTGATTATGGTTAAAAATGTGGTGAGAATTCCAGGTGAAAAAGCAAAAGTAGCTGTGGAAACTTACGACGATAGAATTGATCCTGTAGGTGCCTGTGTAGGTATGAAAGGATCTCGTATTCATGGTATTGTTCGTGAATTAGGAAATGAAAATATAGATGTTATTAATTATACAAGTAACATTCAATTGTATATAACAAGAGCGCTAAGTCCTGCAAAAGTATCTTCAATTAAGATAAATGAAGAAACTAAAAGAGCAGAGGTTTTCTTGAAATTAGAAGAAGTTTCAAAAGCGATTGGTAGAGGTGGACACAACATTAGATTAGCGGGTCTTTTGACTGGTTATGAGTTAGATGTTATACGAGAAGGAGATGTTGCTGGCGCAACTGCTGATGAAGATGATGTTGAATTAACAGAATTTTCAGATGAAATCGAAAGCTGGGTTATTGAAGAATTTGCAAAAATTGGTTTAGATACGGCAAAAAGTATCTTGAAACAGGATGTGGAGGATTTAGTAAGAAGAACTGATCTAGAAGAGGAAACAATTCTAGATGTAATGAAAATATTGAAAGAAGAATTTGATAGTTAGTCAATGTGTCTTCAACGATAAACATGCCACTTTATAATTTTCTTGGTCGATAAGATGGAGTTAGAAGTAAAGTGAGGAATAACAAAAAAGGTAATAATAAAAAGGTTTTATGTCTGAAGAGAGAATTATTAGAATAAACAAAGTTTTAAGGGAGTTGAATATTTCTTTGGAAAGAGCTGTGGATTATCTAAAAGATAAAGGGATTGCTATTGAAGCGAATCCAAACACAAAAATTTCTGATGATGTATACAATGTCTTGTGCGGTCAATTTGCGGGTGACAGAGGTAAAAAAGAAGCTTCAAAAGAAGTAGGAGAAGAGAAAAGGAAAGAAAAAGAGGCTTTACGTGTTGAGAGAGAGAAAGAAATCGAAGATAAGCGTAAGCATGATGAAGAGATTCTTAAACAACAACAAGAAGTTATAAAAGCGAGAGCTGTTATAGCGGGACCTGTTCAAGTAGGGAAAATTGATCTTAATCCTAAAAAAGCGGCTGCTGCTGTTCCAGCTCCAGTGACGCCAGCTCCTCCGGCGCCTCCTGTTGTTGCAGAAAAAATTGAAGCGCCTAAAGCTAAAACTTCGACAGAAAAGCCAGTTGAAAAGCCAGTTGAAAAAGAAGCGGTTCAGGAAAAAGTAGCTGTAGACAAAAAAGAGGTAAAACCTGTTGTCGAAACTAAGGAACCAGTTAAGGGACCAGTAAAAGAAGAGAAAAAAGTTGTTGTTTCGGAAGAAAAAGCGACTCCGAAAACGGACGAAGCTCCAGTTGAGGAAGCTATTACAACTCAATATCAGAAATTGTCGGGGACTAAATTAACAGGGCAAACAATTGATTTGTCTCAGTTTAATAAACCGAAGAAGAAAAAAGAAGAGCCTAAAATCACTCCAAATAAGCCAGGCGCTGCCGGTGCTGCTGGAGCGGCTAATAAAAATAAACGTAAAAGAATTGCTCCTAAACCGGGCACGCCTAGACCTCCTGGAGTTCCTGGTGCACCAAATCCTAATAAGATTACGCCAAATGTTGGTGGTGGTGGTTTTAATGCGAATAGAAGTTCAAGACCTGGATTCGTAAGAGGAAACAGACCTGCTATTGTAGCAAAAGTTGAGCCTACAGAAGAGGAAGTGAAAAACCAAATCCGTGAGACTTTAGAGAAACTTCAAGGTAAAAAAGGTGGTAAATCTAAAGCGGCTAAATACAGAAGAGACAAAAGAGATACGCACCGTCAGAAATCTGATGAAGAGCAAAGAGCAATAGACGAAGGAAGTAAAACTATCAAGGTTACTGAATTTGTTACTGTTGGTGAGATTGCAATAATGATGGATGTGCCAATTACTAAGGTTATTGGAACATGTATGTCTCTTGGGATCATGGTTACCATGAATCAACGTCTTGATGCAGAAACATTGACAATCGTAGCTGATGAATTTGGTTATGAAGTTGAATTTATTACTGTTGATATTGAAGAGAATGTAGCAGTTATAGAAGATAGGGAAGAAGATTTAGTTTTCAGAGCACCTATAGTAACTGTAATGGGTCACGTCGATCACGGTAAAACATCTTTATTGGATTATGTTCGTAAAGAAAATGTTATTGCAGGTGAATCTGGAGGAATTACACAACATATTGGTGCCTACGGAGTAACTTTGGATAACGGTCAAAAAATAGCTTTCCTTGATACACCAGGTCACGAGGCGTTTACCGCGATGCGTGCACGTGGAGCTCAAGTTACGGATATCGCTATTATTGTGATTGCTGCGGATGATGACATTATGCCACAAACAAAAGAAGCAATAAGCCATGCTCAAGCAGCAGGTGTTCCAATTATATTTGCAATTAATAAAGTGGATAAGCCAAATGCTAATCCTGAGAAAATTAAAGAGAAATTAGCAGGTATGAATTTACTTGTTGAAGACTGGGGTGGAAAATACCAATCTCAAGATATCTCTGCAAAAGTAGGAACTGGCGTAAAAGAATTATTAGAAAAAGTTTTATTAGAAGCTGAAGTTTTAGATTTAAAAGCTAATCCAAACAAAGCGGCTCAAGGAACTGTAGTTGAAGCCTTCCTAGATAAAGGGAAAGGATATGTTTCTACAATATTAGTACAACACGGTACACTTAAAGTTGGGGATTATATGTTGGCTGGAAAACATCATGGTAAGATCAAAGCGATGCATGATGAAAGAGGAAATGTTGTTATGATAGCAGGGCCTTCTACTCCAGTATCTGTGTTAGGTCTTGACGGAGCAGCTACTGCAGGTGATAAGTTCAATATTTTCGAAGACGAAAAAGAAGCAAAACAAATTGCATCAAAACGTTCTCAATTAATGCGTGAACAATCTGTTCGTACTCAACGTCATATTACATTAGATGAAATTGGACGTAGAATTGCATTAGGTCAGTTTAAAGAGTTGAACGTGATCCTTAAGGGAGATGTTGATGGTTCTGTTGAAGCATTATCTGATTCGTTCTCTAAATTATCTACTGAAGAGATTCAAATTAATATCATTCATAAAGGTGTTGGAGCGATTACTGAAACTGACGTTATGTTGGCTTCTGCTTCAGATGCAATCATTATCGGATTTAATGTTCGTCCTGCAGGAAATGCAAGACAATTAGCAGACAAAGAAGAAATTGATATTCGTTACTATTCTATTATCTATGCAGCTATTGATGACTTAAAAGATGCAATGGAAGGAATGTTAGCTCCTGAGATGAAAGAAGAAATTCTTGGTACTGCTGAAATTAGAGAGATATTCAAAATCTCTAAAGTAGGATCAATTGCAGGTTGTATGGTTATGGACGGTAAAATCGCAAGAAATTCTAAAATTAGAGTTATCCGTGATGGTGTTGTTGTTCATGCAGGTGAGCTTAGTGCTTTGAAACGTTTCAAGGATGATGTTAAAGAAGTATCTAAAGGTTATGATTGTGGTATTCAAATTAAAGGTTATAATGACATTGAAGAAAGAGATGTTATTGAAGCTTATCATGAAGTTGCAATTAAGAAAAAATTGAAATAGTATTTTAATTTATATAAGAAATTTAAAAAATCCCGATTCGTCGGGATTTTTTTTGTTTTGACTTTTAAAGAATTATTATGCTAAAGAGGAAAATAGTTAGCTTGTTGCAAAAGGTGCTAATTTATTGATATGTTTGAATCTGGAAAAGGTGTACTAAGTGGTATTAATATAGTTAGTTTTGGGTTTGATGTTTGTATATAAAGTGGTGATATTGTTTTGGAACGACACAGAAGATTGTCTTCCAGTGACGTAAAGCAAGAACTTGTGGAATAAGGCGAAAAATAGATTGATGGATTGGGTGTGTATTTTATTTGTGCAATTATGACGTAGGTTTGTAATTCGTAGACAAGGTGTACATTGATATCGTAAACTTGTACATTGGAGAAATTATCAAAATATTTTGTAATTGTTCTTTGGGATTTATAGCTTTAAAAATTAGGTTGAACCAAAAACAATTGTACATTAAAGTTTGTCTTTTATTTTTAATTAGGTTTTTATTAATAGTGATATTATTAACTTCTTGTTCAATAGGAAATAAATTTGATTATTATAAATCATATTCAGTAGAAAATGAAAAAATTGAAAACTTACAAAGAAAAAACTATATGTTGTTTTTTTAACGATATTTTAAGTCAGAAAGTTTCTATGAAAGTATATGCCACGAATCAAGTTTGTTTAGAAATAGACAATAGCATTGAGAATGATTTCAATAAATTAGATAGAACTGATTTTCTTCTTAAATATGCTTATAAAAGTGCGTATAGTAAGAGGTTTCTTATCAATACTAAGTTAGTAGGAGTTAATAATTTGTGTGTAGCCTATTTTCTTTTCAAAGACGGTTTCGGAATAACCTACGATGACTACTTAGGTTCTTATTATGTTAATGATCTAAAAGTTGATTAATTCAATCGCTTGGTTATGCCGTAAAATTCGTTGTACAGATTTACAATCTTTATACACGAATGAGAATAAATTAAAATAGCAAACTTGATACGGAAATATTAAAATTTTGCCTGTAAATAAAGTTTATATATAGGGTTGTGGAAGTAATAGTTTTTTAGAAAGAGATTACGTATCTGTCAAGATGTTATTGTGATTTACTTATTGGAATCGCGGTGGAAAAGCAGTATTTAGTTAAATAGAGTCAGTAGGTTTAGGGTAGGTTAAATGCTATCCCTTTTTCTTGATGTGTTAGTGAGTTTTTTAACTCTAATAATGAGTAGTGGCAAGACGGTTATGGTAAGCTGAAATTGATGTTAAACCTGCTAATATTTGAAAGGGAAACCCCAAAAAAAATTAACGGTAGTTTTTAAAATTATAGCGAAAGGGTTAATTAGTTTATCGCAAAGAACAACTTACGTGCACTTACCGTTTAATCTTTTTGGATTTTTATTTGATTATAATAGTTTCTTCTTGTTGAAAGGAAAATGAAATCGATGACTATGAGAAGTCAGATAAAACCAGTTTTTTTTTAAGTATGTTTTTCAAAGGATGGATAAAAAATGTGTTGAATAAAGAGTAAACCAGTAGGGCGTAATGTTTTCTTTTAAAAATAGATTTTGGAATAGACTTTATTGGTGGTTTAGGGGCTTTTTAAGGGATGGATTTGCTTCGCATATAGAGCTATTGATAGTTAGTACTAATGTAGTTGATTACTGGAGTGTATCCTGAGAAATATAGTTTAAATATGAATTCCGCGTCTGTTAGCGATGAGTTCATATTAAGTTTGCAAGAGATGCAGTGTTTGTCGACTTTAAGTCTTTAGCAACATGTGAACAAAATATGGGATAAACAACAAGAGGCTGTCTGAGAAGATAGCCTCTTTGTTTTTTATCTCATATTGATTCATTGATATTTTATTGAACATTTGAAATTCATCATCAAAAACTGTTCTAAAGGGTTATTCGGTTGGTTTCTGAAGCCCAAATCAGGTCTAAAATTATGCAAACGTACTTTTGCTATCCATTTAGAAAAGTTGTGAGCAGTAGCAATTAAACCAAATTCAATATTTACTTTGGTTAATGTGATTAATGTAAAACGTTTAAATCCTTTGTTTTGCTTAATATTTCCAAAAACAGGTTATGGTTCTATGCATCTTTTAGAGTAAATTCCTTTTCCTAATTCACTTTCTAAATTTGTCTTGCTTGAGTTTTGAGCTTTTGAAGATGATGATTAATTTCTATTTTTCTATTTCCCTTGCCTTTATAGCATTGTCCCCACATTGAGCATCCTTCACAATTAACAGCTTGATATACATAATGGTGTTGTAAAAAACCTGTTGTTGTTTTTGATTGTTTAGTATAAATATTGGTCATTTTTTGTCCTAGCGGGCAAACTAAAAAGTCCGTTCAGTATTATAAAAAAGGTTTGTGCGGGGAATAAATTTTTCTTGTGCTTTCGTTTTTGTTCAATTCGATACATATTATACGGAAAAAAAATCAACTTGTTTGTTTTTAAGTAGTTGATAATTCTCTTCGCTTCCATAACCAGCATCGGCTACGATTTGCTTAGATTGTTTTTTGTAAGCATCTTCAAAACCAATTAAATGTGGCTCTAAGGTTGTAAAATCAGTAGATTTTTGATGAGTAGAATAGTGTGTAATAATCTGATTTTCTGTAGAAATCTGAATGTTATAGGCTGGTTTCAATTGCCCGTTCATCATGTGATCTTCCTTCATGCGCATAAAAGTAGCGTCGTTATCAGTTTTGGCATAACTGTTTCGATTTCCAAGAATTGTAAGGTGTTGCTCGTACTCTTTAAGCTTTGGTAGTTGTTCTTTTCTAATTTTTGGACTGCCTTTTTTTGTTGTTTGGTTAAAAATTCAGCTTTTGTTTTTTTTTTATAGTTTGAATTTTCTCTTCTAATTTCTGACTATCAATTTTTGTTTCGTTTTGATTATCAGTATGCATGATGTCTGACTCGATAGCTTGGCCAATTTCGGCCAAAACAGCATCTATCTTACCTTGAAGTCTCTCTTTATTTTTTTCAACTGCTTTTTTCCAAACAAAACTATATTTATGTGCATTGGCTTCAATTTTGGTTCCATCGATAAATTGTTTCTCAAGACTAATAAGTTCCAAATCAACCATCATCTCAACGAGTTGACTGAAAAGCTTTTCGACGTTCCCTTTTAATTTTTGTCCTCTAAAATCATTTATGGTTCTAAAATCAAGCTGTAAGCCACCTGAAAGCCACATAAAGTAAATGTTTTCCTTAACTGCTTTAGCTATTTTTCGACAAGAATAAGTATTGTTTAAATATCCGTAAAAAAGCACTTTAAGAAGCATTTTAGGATGATAGTTAGAAGAACCACCACCTTTATACTGTGAAATAATATCAGGTATTTCTAATCTTTCAACAACAGAGTCTATTAATCTAGCGGAGTGATTTTCTGAAATTAAAGCATTTAAATTCAATGGAAAAAGTTCTTGCTGATGCACTGAATGGTGCTTAAAAATGGGCTGCATAAATGTTATTTTGAGTTCTTAAATATGACTAAAAGTCAGCATTATAACATAAAAAATGCCCGAAAATTACTTTTCGGACAGTCTCTTCTTGTTTCATACAATTGCTAAAATCTTTTTAAAGAAATTGATCTTCCGTATTTTTATTTCTGAGGTTTTATTAAATAGGCATTTTCGTACTTTCTACGAATCTTAATTAAATTGCGTTCTGCTTCGATCTTTGTTCTGAAATTACCTACCCAAACTTTATAGTTAGGAGTGTTAAAGACTATAGTACCGTCAAGATCTAAAAAATCTTGTTTGCAATCGTTTAGTGTCTTTTTAGCTTTGTCACTGTCACCACTAAAAATTTGAATTTTATAACGTTCATTTACAGTTATTGAGACGTTTGTTTTTCTTTTTTCATTTAATAGTTGCTCAAATTTTGGGTCTTGAGTAATAGTAAGATTTCGGTCTTGTGCTTTTAAATTACTGGATAGTATACTCAGTATAAGGGAGTAATAAAAGATATTTTTTATTGTTATTATTTTCATAACGTTTTGGTTTTTAGGTAAAAGTAGTATTTAATGAATAAATGTAAAGCATAATTATTATTTAGAATAGTTATAAATTGAAATTAAGATTATTTTAAGGTTTTGAGAATAGTTCATAAGTCGTATTTTTGTCGAAGTTTAAAATAAAGGAGCAGTTTTTATATAAGTTTTTATAGAAAAAACTGTGCCAATTTTTAGTAGATAATCATTATATTTTATGAAAAAGGTGGGTAACCATAATTCGAACTCAAGGAAACTATTTTTAAGCTTAGCTTTAATGCTAACGTTTTCCTTAACTTCATTTGCGCAAGATGCTACTCCAGCAGCCGCAAGTGAAGCTCCAGCAGCCGCAACTGAGGCTCCAGTAGCTACTCAAGGTGGTGACCCGGTTAAGGGTAAAGAACTTTTTAATGCAAATTGTGCTGCATGTCATAAGCTTGATGCTAAAGCGACTGGTCCAATGCTTAGAGGTATTGCTGGTAAGCATGATATGCCATGGCTTTACAAGTGGATTCATAACAGCGCTGAACTGATAAAATCAGGAGATGCAGCAGCTGTTAAGGTCTATGAAGAGAATAATAAGGTCGCTATGACAGCGTTTCCTGCGCTTTCTGAGGGTGACATTGATAATATAATTGCTTATACTTCTGAAGTTAAGGCTGAGGCTCCTGCTCCAGTTCCTGGTACTGCGGTAGCTGGTGGTTCTGATCAAGGTGGTGTATCTAATGGTGTTGTATTAGGTGCTCTTGCTCTTGTAATGGCTATGTTAGTTGTTATGTTGTTCTTAGTGAATAATGTTTTAAGAAAAGTGGCTAAAGCAAATGGTATAGAGGTAGCTCCGAAAACGGCTACTACACCTATTTGGAAAGCATTTGCTAAAAATCAATTTTTAGTATTAGTTACTGCGATATTTTTATTGTTAGCTAGTGCGTATTTCGTTTACGGTTTCTTGATGCAAGTTGGTGTAGATCAAAATTACGAGCCAATTCAGCCGATTCATTATTCTCATAGAATTCACGCTGGAGATAATGAAATCAATTGTAAATACTGTCACTCTGCTGCTAGGGTAAGTAAAAATGCTGGTATTCCATCTTTAAATGTTTGTATGAACTGTCATAAAAACATTGCTGAAGTTGCTGAAAGTACTGCTACTCCAGAATACAGCAAAGCGTTCTACGATGAGCAAATCCAAAAATTATATACAGCGGTAGGTTGGGATAAATCAACTCAGTCTTACACTGGAAAATCACAGCCTGTGAAATGGGTTCGTATTCATAACTTACCTGATTTTGTGTATTTCAATCACTCGCAACACGTAACTGTTGCTGGTATCGAGTGTCAAACATGTCACGGTCCGGTTGAAACATATGAGATTCAAAAACAATTTGCTCCACTAACAATGGGCTGGTGTATCAACTGTCATAGAAAAACTGATGTTAAAATGGAAGGGAATGAATATTATACAAAAATTCATGAAGAACTTTCTAAGAAATACGGTGTTGACAAATTGACTGCAGCGCAAATGGGTGGATTAGAATGTGGTAAATGTCACTATTAATCAAATTATTAAGATTTTAATATTTATATACAATGTCATCAAACAAAAAATACTGGAAAAGTGTTGAGGAACTAGAAAACGGTTCTATTGTTGAGGCGCTTAGAAATAACGAATTTGTTGAAGCAATTCCTACTGATGAATTTTTAGGAAATAAAGAGGCTATGTCTTCTTCAACATCACGTCGTGACTTTTTAAAGTACGTTGGATTTAGTACTGCAGCGGCTACGCTTGCTGCATGTGAAGGTCCGGTTAACAAGTCGATTCCTTATGTATTGCAGCCAGAACAAATCATTCCTGGAGTAGCAGATTATTATGCTACTTCTGTTTTTGATGGTTTTGATTTTGCAAATCTACTTGTTAAAACTCGTGAAGGGCGTCCTATTAAAATAGACAATAATACTATTTCAGGAGCTAAATTTACTGCTAATGCAAGAATTCATGCGTCGATATTGTCGTTGTATGATAACATGCGTTTGAAAGAGCCAAAGATTGGTGGTAAAGATTCAACTTGGTCTGCTGTAGATTCAAAAATTAAGTCAAGTATAGTTGAGGCTAAAGCAAAAGGTGGACAGGTAGTATTGTTGACTAATACTTTAGCTAGTCCATCTACTGAAAAATTAATTGGTCAATTTATCGCTTCAAATCCAAATGCGAAACATATCATTTATGATGCTGTTTCTTCATCTGAAACTTTAGATGCTTTTGAAGCTGTTTATGGTGAAAGAGCTTTGGTTGATTATGATTTTTCAAAAGCTTCACTTATAGTTTCTGTAGGTGCGGATTTCCTTGGTGATTGGCAAGGTGGAGGGTATGATTCAGGTTATGCTCAAGGTAGAGTTCCTAAGAACGGAAAGATGTCACGTCATTTTCAATTAGAAGCAAATATGACTTTGTCTGGTGCTGCTGCTGATAAGCGTTTGCCGATGTCAACTGCAAATCAAAAACAAGCATTAGTACAGATATATAATATAGTAACTGGTTCTGCTGTTGCTGTTAGTTTAGAAGATAAGTTTAAATCTGAAGTAACAAAGGCAGCGCAGCAATTAAAATCAGCTGGTTCAAAAGGTGTTTTGGTTTCTGGTATTCAGGATAAAAATGCTCAATTATTAGTTTTGGCTATTAATCAAGTTTTGGCTAGTGAAGCTTTTAGTACTTCTGGAACAAGACAGATAAGAAAAGGGTCTAACGAAAAAGTAGCTCAATTAGTTAAGGATATGAAAGCGGGAAGCGTTCATACTTTGATAATGAGTGGTGTTAATCCTGTTTATACATTGGCAGATTCTTCCTCTTTTACTGAAGGTCTTAAGAAAGTAACTACTTCTGTTGCTTTTACTTTAAAAGAAGATGAAACAGCTTTAGTTAGTACTATAGCTGCTCCAGTGCCTCATTATTTAGAAGCTTGGGGTGATTTAAGTCTTACTAAAGGGACTTATAGTTTAACTCAGCCTACAATTCGTCCATTGTTTGATACAAAACAATTTCAAGATGTTTTAATGTCTTTAAATGGAATCTCTGGAACATATTACGATTATATAAAAGCAAATTCATCTTCAATTGTTTCGGGTGCTACTTGGAATAAAATTTTGCATGATGGTGTTTATGTTGGTGCTGCTCAATCAGTATCTGGTGGTGCTGCTGATTTTAGCGCTGCTGCAAGTGCATTAGCAAATTCAAAAGCTGTCGCTGATTATGAATTAGTATTGTATACCAAAACAGGAATGGGTGACGGACAACAAGCTAATAACCCTTGGTTACAAGAGTTTCCAGATCCTATCACAAGAGTGTCTTGGGATAATTATGTTACTGTTTCGAATGCAGATGCTAAAGCATTATCTATGTCTAATGAAATCGTTGCTAATGGTGGTCTTAACGGAAGTTATGCTACGATTACTACAGCTGATGGTTTAAAACTAGAAAATGTTCCGGTAATTGTTCAACCAGGTCAAGCTGTCGGTACTATTGGATTAGCTTTAGGTTATGGTCGCAAAGCAGCTTTAAAAGAAGAAATGCAAGTAGGTATAAATGCTTACTCTTTATATAAAGGTTTTAATGATGTACAATCTGTTACATTAGAAAAAGCGGATGGTGATCACGAGTTTGCTTGCGTTCAAGGTCAAAAAACATTAATGGGTAGGGGAGATATAATCAAAGAAACCACTTTGGAGATATTCAATACTAAGGACGCTAAGTTTTGGAATGAAGTTCCTATGGTGTCTTTAAACCATGAAGAAGTAGAGGCTACTACAGTAGATTTATGGGATTCATTTGATCGTTCTGTTGGGCATCACTTTAATCTTTCTATTGACTTGAATGCTTGTACTGGTTGTGGAGCTTGTGTAATTGCTTGTCATGCTGAAAATAATGTTCCTGTAGTAGGGAAATCTGAAATTAGAAGAAGTCGTGATATGCACTGGTTGCGTATTGATAGATATTATTCTTCTGAAAGTACTTTTGAGGGAGATAATGAAAGAAAAGATAATATTTCTGGTTTGTCAAGTTCATTGTCTACATTTAATGAAATGGAAAAAGCTGGAGATAATCCTCAGGTAGCATTCCAGCCTGTAATGTGTCAGCATTGTAATCATGCACCATGTGAAACAGTTTGTCCAGTAGCGGCAACATCACATAGCCGTCAAGGTCAAAATCACATGGCATACAACAGATGTGTTGGTACGCGTTATTGTGCGAACAACTGTCCTTATAAAGTACGTCGTTTTAACTGGTTCTTGTATAACAAAAACAGTGAATTTGATTATCATATGAATGATGATTTAGGACGTATGGTTTTAAATCCTGATGTGAATGTTCGTTCTCGTGGAGTTATGGAAAAATGTTCTATGTGTATTCAAATGACACAAGCAACTATTTTAAATGCTAAAAGAGAAGGTAGAGAAGTAGTTGATGGAGAATTTCAAACTGCATGTTCGAATGCGTGTTCTACTGGAGCAATGGCTTTTGGAGATGTTAACGATAAAGGAAGCAATATCACTAAATTAGCAGAAGATGAAAGAATGTATCATTTGCTAGAGCATGTCGGAACAAAGCCAAATGTGATTTATCACGTGAAAGTTAGAAATACTTAGTACAAAAAATTATTAATTAAGAAACAAGATAAAGGATTATGTCGTCTCACTACGAAGCAACCATTAGAAAACCTTTAGTTATAGGTGATAAATCTTATCACGACGTAACAGTTGATGTAGCTGCGCCTGTTGAAGGTAAAGCAAACAAACAATGGTGGATTGTATTTTCAATCGCATTAACAGCTTTCCTTTGGGGAATAGGCTGTATAATTTACACCGTATCAACAGGAATTGGAACATGGGGATTAAATAAAACAGTTGGTTGGGCATGGGATATCACGAACTTCGTTTGGTGGGTTGGTATCGGTCATGCAGGAACATTGATTTCCGCGGTATTATTATTATTCCGTCAACGTTGGAGAATGGCTATTAACCGTTCTGCAGAAGCAATGACAATTTTCTCCGTTGTACAGGCGGGTCTATTTCCAATTATACACATGGGTCGTCCATGGTTAGCGTATTGGGTATTGCCTATACCGAATCAATTTGGATCTTTATGGGTGAATTTTAACTCACCATTACTTTGGGATGTTTTTGCAATTTCTACTTATTTATCAGTTTCATTGGTTTTCTGGTGGACTGGATTGTTACCTGATTTTGCAATGCTTAGAGATAGAGCTATAACTCCTTTTAATAAAAGAGTTTATTCCATACTAAGTTTTGGATGGAGTGGTAGAGCTAAAGATTGGCAACGTTTTGAAGAAGTATCTTTAGTTCTTGCTGGACTAGCAACTCCTCTTGTACTTTCAGTGCACACTATTGTATCAATGGATTTTGCTACTTCTGTAATACCTGGATGGCATACTACAATTTTCCCTCCTTATTTTGTGGCGGGTGCAGTATTCTCAGGATTTGCAATGGTAAATACTTTGCTTATTATCATGAGAAAAGTATCTAACCTTGAGGCTTATATTACGCTACAACACATTGAATTGATGAACATAGTAATTATGATTACTGGTTCTATTGTTGGGGTTGCCTATATAACTGAACTTTTCATCGCATGGTACTCTGGAGTTGAATATGAGCAATATGCTTTCTTGAACAGAGCTACCGGACCATACTGGTGGGCATATTTGTTGATGATGTCTTGTAATGTGCTTTCTCCACAATTTATGTGGTTTAAAAAATTAAGAACAAGTATTATGTTTTCTTTTGTTTTGTCCATTGTAGTAAACATAGGGATGTGGTTTGAAAGATTCGTAATTATTGTTACTTCGTTACATAGAGATTACTTACCGTCATCATGGACAATGTTTTCACCAACGTTTGTCGATATAGGAATTTTTATAGGAACAATTGGTTTCTTCTTTGTATTGTTTTTATTATACTCTAGAACTTTTCCTGTAATTGCACAAGCAGAGATTAAGACGATATTAAAAGGAACAGGAGATAACTACATAAGAGAAAGAGCAGCTAATAAAGATTTACATCATGAGAAATAAAGTAATATACGCCATTTATAATGACGATGATCTATTGATGGATGCGGTTAAACAAACTAGAGCAGCTCATCATCATATTGAAGAAGTTTTTACTCCATTTCCGGTCCACGGTTTGGATAAAGCAATGGGACTTGCACCTACCAGACTAGCTATTTGTTCATTCATATACGGTTGTATTGGTATTGCATTTGCCACTTGGATGATGAATTTTATTATGATTCAAGATTGGCCACAGGACATTGGTGGTAAACCAAGTTTCAGTTATATTGAAAATATGCCAGCATTTGTGCCTATTATGTTTGAGATGACTGTGTTTTTTGCAGCGCATTTAATGGTAATTACTTTTTATATGAGAAGTAGGTTATGGCCTTTTAAAGAAGCTGAAAATCCTGATGTAAGAACAACAGATGATCACTTCCTAATGGAAGTAGCCGTTAATAACAATGAGGAAGAATTAGTTTCTTTTTTCACTAAAACGGGAGCTGTAGAAGTTAAAGTAATAGAAAAGCATTAATTTAGATATGAAAAGGGTATACAAAATAACACTATTATTCGGCATTACTATTTTAGTAGCATCTTGCCATAATAATTCAGCACCGAACTATCAGTACTTTCCTAATATGTATGAATCAATTGGCTATGAAACGTATTCAGAGTCTAATGCATTCAAAAACGGTAAAGAAGGTCAACTTCCTGTTGATGGAACCATAAACAGAGGTTTTGAACCGTATGAATATGATAACACACCTGAAGGATATGATTTAGCAAAAGCTAATAGCAAATCTCCGCTAGACTCTTTGGACAGAAATTCTGACAAAGGGA
The DNA here is from genome assembly GCF_041431385.1 of Flavobacterium sp. Arc2. Lineage (NCBI taxonomy): Bacteria > Pseudomonadati > Bacteroidota > Flavobacteriia > Flavobacteriales > Flavobacteriaceae > Flavobacterium > Flavobacterium sp. Arc2. The sequence goes on from NZ_JASMRH010000009.1 coordinate 101,875, forward strand.
AGGCACTATTTGAAATTTATTGTATAAGTTGTCATGGGGCTTCTGGTAACGGTAAAGGAAAATTAGTAGAAAGAGAAAAATTTCTTGGGGTTCCAAGTTATAAAGACAGGGTCATCACGGAAGGAAGTATTTTTTATGTTGTGACTTATGGTTTAAATTCAATGGGGTCTCATGCTAATCAAGTAAGTGCCCATGAACGTTGGTTAATTGCTGACTATGTTCTAAAACTGAGAAGCCAATTATAATTGTTGAACAAACTGATCGTAATAGATATGTATACATTTTCAAGTAAATTAAAAACTTTTTCTTTCATCTTAATGGCTGTCGGTCTATTGGGAATTGGATATGGTTTTTATACTGCACCAAAAGATATTCAAGAAGTTGAAAAAATTCTTGCTGCTGAAAGCCATGGAGGACATGGTGAAGCTAAGCATGAGGTTGCTGCTGAGTCTGAAGAAGCTCATGCTGTAATAGAGGATCATAAAGAAGTTGATGCTGCTGTAGAAGCTGGTGATACTTCTACAATGGTAGATAGTAATAGTGAAGTTGCTACAAATGTAGCGCCTGTTGAAGCTCATGCGGTAGCGGAGAGTCACAGTGAAGTTGGAGCTGCTGCTGAACATGAAGAGCATTTAACTCATGTTTTGCACGAATTGCAAAACAAACCATGGGCGGCTTTGTATGTAGCTTGTATCTTCTTTTTGTTGATTTCTATGGGAGTATTGGCATTTTATGCTATTCAACAAGTTGCATCTGCTGGTTGGTCTCCTGTATTGTTTAGAGTAATGCAAGGGATTACTGCTTATTTGCCATGGGGTTCTGTAATTTTCTTCGTGATTTTAATTCTGTGTGGTCTTCATTTTAATCATTTGTTTATTTGGTTAGACCCTGAAGTTGTTGCTCATGATAAGCTTATAGCTACTAAATCAGGTTACTTAAATTTTCCATTCTGGATTGCTAGAGCTGCAGTATTCTTAATTGGTTGGAATTTATATAGATATTATTCTGCTAAAAATTGTTTAGCGCAAGATGAATCTAAAGATGATAGTTTCTATAAAAAGAATTTCAATATTTCTGCTGGATTTTTAGTGTTCTTTATAGTTACTGAATCTATTATGTCATGGGATTGGATTATGTCTGTAGATCCTCACTGGTTTAGTACATTGTTTGGATGGTATGTATTTGCAAGTTTCTTTGTAAGTGGAATTACTATGATAGCGTTGGTTAGTTTATACTTGAAATCAAGAGGGTTTTTGGAATATGTAAATACGAGTCATATTCATGATTTAGCTAAATTTATGTTTGGTTTTAGTATTTTCTGGACCTACCTTTGGTTTTCACAATTTATGTTAATTTGGTACGCTAATATACCTGAAGAGATTACTTATTTCATAACAAGAATAGAATTGTATAATTTACCATTTTTTGGAGCGGTTGTTATGAATTTTGTTTTTCCTATATTGATTTTAGTAAATACTGATTTTAAAAGAATCACTTGGGTACTTGTTATGGCAGGTGTTGTAATATTAGCTGGACATTATATTGATTTCTTCAATATGATTATGCCAGGTACGGTTGGAGGTAGATGGTTTATTGGAGTATCAGAAATTGCTTCTGTTCTATTCTTTCTAGGGTTGTTTATATTTGTTGTTTTTACAGCATTGACAAAAGCTCCTTTGTTACCAAAAAGAAATCCTTTCATCGAAGAGAGTAAACATTTTCATTATTAATATTTAAAGAAAGAAACAGATGACAAGTTTGTTGGTAATTATAGTTTTAGTTTTATTAGCTGTTGCTTTATGGCAATTGACTAAAATATTTGACCTTACTCAAGTAGGTTCTGATTTAGACAGCTCTCAAGTGGCTTCTGATAATGACAATAATGTACAGGGTTATTTAATGTTTGGCTTTTTAGCTTTTATTTACATATTTTCAATATATGGTTTGTTTGTTTGGGGGCCTCTTGTTCTTCATACTCCAGCTTCGGCACACGGAGGTCAGGTAGATAATCTAATGAATATTACTTGGGTATTGATTTTTATTGTTCAGGCAATAACACAAGTTTTATTACATTACTTTGCTTTTAAGTATAGAGGTAAAAAAGATCAAAAAGCGTTGTATTTTGCAGACAACAATAAGTTAGAAGCAATATGGAGTGTAATTCCTGCGGTTGTATTGGCAGGTTTAATTCTTTATGGTTTATATGCTTGGACAAACATTATGTTTGTTGACGAGGATGAAGATACTATCGTAGTAGAATTATATGCTCAACAATTTAAATGGACTGCTAGAATTTCTGGTGAGGACAATGTTTTAGGAAAAGCAAATGTTAGATATATTGAAGGTGTTAATACTTTGGGTGTTGATATGGCAGATCCTTATTCGCAAGATGATATTGTAGTTTCAGAATTACATATTCCAAAGGGAAAGAAAATTCACTTTAAGATGAGATCTCAGGATGTTCTGCACTCAGCTTACATGCCATATTTTAGAGCACAAATGAATTGTGTTCCTGGTATGGTTACTCAATTTGCTTTTGAGCCGATTTATACAACTGCTGAATATAGAGAATTGCCTTATATGATTGATAAGGTAGCAAATATTAACTCTATCCGAGCTAAGAAAAGTACTGATTTAGTTGCTAAAGGGCAATCTGCTTTAGATCCTTATAGCTTTGATTATTTACTTCTTTGTAATAAAATCTGTGGTGCATCCCATTATAATATGCAAATGAAAATTATTGTTGACACGCCAGAAGATTATAAAGCCTGGTTGAAAGAACAAACTCTTTTGGTCGAACAAGTGAAAGCTTCAATGGCTCCAGCTCCTGTTGAAGGTGCAATGAGTACTGATAGTTTGAAAGCAAAAGATACAGAGGCTGTTGCTAAAATAGCTATGAAATAATTATTAAGAATATTTAAAGTACACAAATATGTCAGCAGAAGTTCACGAACACGAACACGAACACCATCATAAAGATACTTTCATTACTAAATATATTTTTAGTCTTGATCATAAAATGATTGCTAAACAATACCTAATTTCTGGTATTATAATGGGTATCATTGGTGTGAGTATGTCTTTGCTATTCAGAATGCAGTTAGCATGGCCGGAAGAATCTTTTAAGATTTTTAATGTATTACTAGGAGATAAATGGGCTCCAAATGGGATTATGACGAATGATATTTATTTATCTTTAGTCACGATACACGGTACTATAATGGTATTCTTTGTTTTAACAGCGGCTTTAAGTGGTACGTTTAGTAATTTATTAATACCACTTCAAATTGGAGCTAGAGATATGGCTTCAGGGTTTATGAATATGATTTCTTATTGGTTATTCTTTTTATCAAGCGTAATTATGATTTCATCTTTGTTTGTTGAGTCAGGTCCGGCAAATAGTGGTTGGACAATTTATCCTCCTTTAAGTGCTTTACCGCAAGCTATTGGTGGTTCAGGTATGGGTATGACACTGTGGTTAGTATCAATGACTATTTTTATTGCATCTTCTTTAATGGGGTCTTTAAATTACATAGTAACTGTGATAAACTTAAGAACAAAAGGTATGTCAATGACAAGATTGCCTCTTACAATCTGGGCTTTCTTTGTAACTGCAATTATTGGAGTTGTTTCATTTCCAGTTTTATTATCTGCTTGTTTATTATTGATTTTTGACAGAAGTTTTGGAACTTCTTTCTTTCTATCGGACATATATATAGCTGGTGAAGTTTTACATTATCAAGGTGGTTCTCCAGTTCTTTTTGAGCACTTGTTTTGGTTCTTAGGACACCCAGAAGTTTATATTGTTATTTTACCTGCTTTAGGTATAACTTCAGAAATTATTGCAACTAATTCTCGTAAACCAATTTTTGGTTATAGAGCGATGATTATGTCAATTATAGCTATTGCTTTCTTATCTACAATTGTTTGGGGACATCATATGTTTATCTCAGGAATGAATCCATTTCTAGGTTCGGTGTTTACTTTTACGACTTTGTTGATTGCAATACCGTCAGCGGTAAAAGCTTTTAATTACATAACGACACTTTGGAAAGGTAACTTACAGTTAAATCCAGCAATGTTGTTTTCTATTGGATTAGTTTCTACTTTCATAACAGGAGGTTTAACAGGAATTATTCTTGGAGATAGTACACTCGATATTAATGTGCATGATACTTATTTTGTAGTCGCTCACTTTCACTTAGTGATGGGTATATCTGCGCTTTATGGTATGTTTGCAGGAATCTATCACTGGTTTCCTAGAATGTTTGGTAGAATGCTTAATAAAAATCTAGGTTATGTTCACTTTTGGGTTACTGCGATATGTGCTTATGGTGTGTTTTTTCCAATGCACTTTATCGGATTAGCAGGTTTGCCTAGACGTTATTACACGAACACAAACTTTCCATTATTTGATGATTTACAAAATGTAAACGTTCTTATAACTACTTTCGCATTAATTGGAGGAGCATTTCAACTGATATTTTTATACAACTTCTTTAGTAGTATATTTTACGGAAAGAAATCTGTTCAAAATCCTTGGAAATCGAATACACTTGAATGGACAGCACCTGTTGAAGGTATTCACGGTAACTGGCCAGGGGAAATTCCTGAAGTGCACCGTTGGCCGTATGACTATAGTAACCCTAATCATGATGAAGATTTTGTACCTCAAAATGTTCCAATGAAGCCTGGTGAAGAAGTTTTACACCACTAAAATATATTTAAAAGCCTTTACTTTCGTAAAGGCTTTTTTTATGTTTGGATTATAGTGATGTTAAAGTTTTTGTTTAAATATAGTATTTTTTTAAACTCTTTTATCAGTGCCGTATTATACTGATACTTTATTTTATCTTTGTTACATGAATGAAAATCTAGATCCAACAACTAACGGGTATAATTCTGAAGAATTTGACCTCGAAAAAAAACTAAGACCATTATCGTTTGATGATTTTGCTGGTCAAGATCAAATATTGGAAAACCTTAAAGTTTTTGTTGAAGCAGCTAATCAAAGAAATGAAGCGCTTGATCATACGCTCTTTCATGGACCTCCGGGATTAGGAAAAACAACTTTGGCCAATATTTTGGCTAATGAGTTACAAGTAGGAATTAAGATTACTTCTGGTCCAGTTTTGGATAAGCCGGGTGATTTAGCTGGTTTGTTAACTAATTTAGAGGAAAGAGATGTTTTGTTTATTGATGAAATTCATCGCTTAAGCCCTATTGTAGAAGAATATTTGTACTCTGCAATGGAAGACTTTAAGATTGATATCATGATTGAGTCAGGTCCAAATGCGAGAACTGTCCAAATTAACCTAAACCCGTTTACTTTAATCGGCGCAACAACACGTTCTGGACTTCTTACAGCGCCTATGCGTGCTCGTTTTGGGATAGCTTCTAGACTTCAGTATTACACGACGGAACTGTTAACGTCTATTGTAGAAAGAAGTGCTTCGATACTTAAAATGCCCATTTCGTTAGAAGCGGCAATTGAAATTGCAGGAAGAAGTAGGGGAACACCTCGTATAGCGAACGCTTTGTTACGTCGCGTACGTGATTTTGCTCAGATAAAAGGGAATGGGACCATTGATATTGAAATATCGAGATATGCGCTAAAGGCATTGAATGTTGATGCTCATGGTTTAGATGAAATGGATAATAAAATTTTGACTACCATTATAGATAAATTCAAAGGTGGACCTGTTGGTTTGTCTACTTTGGCAACAGCCGTATCAGAAAGTAGCGAAACTATTGAAGAGGTATATGAGCCATTCCTGATTCAGGAGGGATTTATAATGAGAACCCCAAGAGGTAGAGAAGTAACAGATAAGGCCTATAAGCATTTAGGGAAACTGAACACTAATATTCAAGGAGGTTTGTTTTAGTTATTAAGGCATTCTCTTTTTTAAATAATGAACTATTAATTCAAAATTGAAATATACCCAATTTATTAAATCCGAAGCCAAGCGCCTCGGATTTTTGTCTTGTGGTATATCTAAAGCTGGTTTTCTTGAACTGGAGGCTCCTCGACTAGAGAATTGGTTAAATAAGAATCAGAATGGGCAGATGTCTTATATGGAAAATCATTTTGATAAACGTTTAGACACAACACTGCTTGTTGATGGTGCTAAAAGTGTCATTTCATTGCTGCTGAATTATTACCCTGAAACCAGTCAAGTCTCAGATTCTTATAAGATTTCTAAATATGCTTACGGTCAAGATTATCATTTTGTAATTAAAGAGAAACTAAAAGAACTGTTGTTTTTAATTCATGAAAATATTGGAGAAGTTTCGGGTCGGGCTTTTGTTGATTCTGCTCCGGTTCTGGATAAAGCTTGGGCAGCCAAAAGCGGTTTGGGATGGATCGGAAAAAACAGCAATCTATTAACTCAAAAGGTGGGTTCATTCTATTTTATAGCAGAACTCATTGTTGATTTGGATTTAGAATATGATAGTGCTACAACAGATCATTGCGGAACCTGCACGGCGTGTATTGATTCCTGTCCTACAGAAGCTATAGTTGCGCCTTATATAGTTGATGGGAGTAAATGCATATCCTACTTCACGATAGAGCTTAAAGACAATATTCCGCAAGAGATGAAAGGAAAGTTTGATGATTGGGCTTTTGGCTGTGATATATGCCAAGATGTTTGTCCCTGGAACAAATTCTCTAAGCCACATGATGAGCCTTTGTTCAATCCGAATCCAGAATTGCTATCTATGTCTAAGAAAGATTGGGAAGAAATCACGGAAGATACTTTTAAGAAAGTTTTCAAGGACTCTCCGATAAAGAGAACAAAATTTGCAGGGTTAAAAAGAAATATAGAATTTTTAAAGTAATTTTTTTTTGAACTTAAATTAGATCTTTTTATGTAGTATTTTACATTTTATTTTATTGAGGTGTTGTAGTAGACTTTTTTATTAGGTGCGTTTTTAATGTAAACAAAGTATCGAAGGCAGGTGTACTAATTTGTTTAGTACATAGCTTTAAAAAAAAAATCTGTTCTTTGTGTGTTATTTTTTTTTAACTTTATAGTCAACTAAAAATTTTCAATATGACTGTAGATCAAATATTAAGCATTAAAGGAAATGAAGTTCACTCCATTGTTTCAACCATTACGGTTTATGAAGCCTTAAAAGTGATGGGAGAAAAAAATGTAGGAGCTGTTTTAGTAATTGAAGATAATTTGCTGAAAGGAGTTTTATCTGAAAGAGACTATGCCAGAAAAATTGTATTGAAAAACAAAGCCTCTAAGGATACTTTTGTATCTGAAATCATGGAACGAAATGTAATTACAGTTAAACCGACAGATAATCTAGATTATTGTATGGAAATGATGAGTACAAAAAGAATCAGGCATTTACCGGTTGTTGATAATAATGCGGTCTTAGGTATCATTTCAATCGGAGATGTTGTGAAGTCAATTATAGAAATACAAAAGGAAACGATTCAGCATTTAGATTCTTATATCAGTGGGACAAAGTCATAATTATAAATGGAAATATCAATGTAAATAGCTGCAAATTAATGCAGCTATTTTTTTTGCTACAAAATGATAGTTGTTTTTTTTCAAAAGAATAGGAGAATAGTGTACTTTTTAGAGCAACTCTTATATCTTTGTACGCTAGAATAAAATCTAAATAAATGAACAAGAATAGCAAGAGAAGAGAAGCATTATTATATCATGCGAAGCCGACTCCCGGTAAAATACAAGTAGTTCCAACAAAGAAATATGCAACACAAAGAGATTTGTCTTTGGCTTATACTCCTGGTGTAGCAGAGCCTTGTTTGGAAATTGCAAAAGATGTTAATAATGTATATAAATATACAGCTAAAGGGAATTTAGTTGCAGTTATTACAAATGGAACAGCAGTTTTAGGGCTTGGGGATATAGGGCCCGAAGCTTCAAAGCCAGTGATGGAAGGGAAAGCCTTGTTGTTTAAAATATTTGCTGATATAGATGTTTTTGATATTGAAGTAGATGTTAAGGATATCGATAAATTCATTGAGACCGTAAAAGCTATAGCGCCTACGTTCGGTGGAATAAATTTAGAAGATATCAAAGCCCCTGAATCATTCGAAATTGAAAGACGATTAGTTGAAGAGCTTGACATTCCTGTTATGCATGATGATCAACATGGAACTGCAATTATTTCATCTGCAGCATTGTTGAATGCACTTGAATTAGCAGAAAAGAAAATTGAAAATGCTAAAGTAGTAGTGTCAGGTGCAGGTTCTGCAGCTTTGGCTTGTGCTAATTTGTATGTATTGTTAGGAGTTAATCCTGCTAATATTACCATGTTTGATAAAGATGGAGTTTTGTCTAAAGACAGAACTGACTTGTCGCAATTACAACAACGATACGCAACTGATAAAAATGGATTAAAACTAGGAGAAGCTATAAAGGGAGCAGATGTTTTCTTAGGTCTTTCTGCCGGAAATGTTCTTTCAGCGGAAATGTTACTAGCTATGGCAGACAATCCTGTTGTTTTTGCAATGGCAAATCCAGTTCCTGAAATTGATTATCATTTAGCGATAGCTACTCGTACAGATATTATTATGGCTACGGGAAGATCAGATTATCCTAACCAAGTCAATAACGTACTAGGTTTTCCTTATATTTTCCGTGGTGCATTAGATGTTCGTGCTACAAAAATTAACGAAGCAATGAAAATGGCGGCTGTTAGAGCGCTTGCGGCTTTGGCAAAAGAACATGTTCCTGAACAAGTAAATATTGCTTACGGTGCGACTAAATTAATTTTTGGACGTGATTATATTATTCCTTCTCCATTTGATCCAAGATTGATCAGTGTTGTTGCTCCTGCAGTAGCAAAAGCTGCAATGGACTCTGGAGTTGCCTTAAATCCTATTACGGATTGGAATAAATATGAGGAAGAGCTTTTAGACCGCTTGGGTAATGATAATAAAATGGTTCGATTGATTACCAATAGGGCTAAAATGGATCCAAAGAGAATCATATTTGCGGAAGCTGATCATTTAGATGTGTTGAAAGCTGCCCAAATTGTTTTAGAAGAGGGAATTGGTCAGCCGATTCTATTGGGTAATATGGAAATAATATTAGAGCTAAAAAAAGAATTAGGTTTTGAAACCGAAGTTGAAATTATAGACACTAAAGTTATTGAAGAAAACGAGAGAAGAAATAGATTTGCAAATACATATTGGGAAGCAAGAAAAAGAAGAGGAATTTCTTTGCTTGATGCTCAAAAACTAATGCGTGAAAGAAACTATTTTGCAGCAATGATGGTAAATGAAGGACAGGCTGATGGTTTAGTAACCGGATATTCTAGAAGCTATTCATCTGTAGTTAAACCTATGTTACAGCTAATCGATAAAGCACATGGCGCATCAATTGTTGCGACTACAAATATGATGATGACCAAGCGTGGTCCAATGTTTTTGTCAGATACTGCCATAAATATCGATCCGTCTGCTGATGATCTAGCGAAAATCGCTATAATGACTGCTAAAACGGCCAGAATGTTTGGTGTTGAGCCGGTTATAGCGATGGTTTCATTTTCAAATTTTGGATCTTCTACAGATTCAAGTGCTGCAAAAGTAAGAGAGGCTGTAGCTTATTTGCATCAGCATCACCCCGACATGGTAATTGACGGAGAGGTTCAGGCTGATTTTGCTTTGAATCCTGAGATGTTAAAAGAAAAGTTTCCTTTCTCTAAACTAGCGGGTAAAAAAGTGAATACTTTAATTTTTCCAAACCTTGATTCTGCAAATATTACTTATAAATTATTAAAAGAATTAAATCAGGTAGATTCTATTGGACCAATAATGTTAGGTATGAGCAAACCAGTTCATATTTTTCAATTAGGAGCAAGTGTAGAAGAAATGGTTAATATGGCTACTATTGCCGTTATTGATGCTCAGGAAAAACAGAAGAAAAAAAACAAATAGATTAAGTAGATATTAAAAAGCACTCCATATTCGTTATGGAGTGCTTTTTTAAATTCTAAAAAATCTATATTTATCATTAAAATATAAAACAATTAAATGATAGCACATTTACAAGGTAAATTAGTCGAAAAAACACCAACAGAAGTAGTTATTGATTGTGGCGGTGTAGGTTATCACGTGAACATCTCGTTACATACTTATTCATTGCTTCCTAATGCTGATTTTATAAAATTGTTTACTCATCTTCAAATAAAAGAAGATGCACATACTTTATTCGGATTTGTTGAAAAATCAGAAAGAGAAATTTTTAAACTGTTGCTTTCTGTTTCAGGTATAGGAGCTAATATTGCCAGGACAATGTTGTCTTCATTAGATCCAAAACAAATTACAAATGCAATTGCATCTGGTGATGTAGTTACGATACAATCGATTAAAGGAATTGGAAGTAAAACTGCTCAAAGAGTGATTCTTGATTTGAAAGACAAAGTGTTGAAACTTTATGATTTAGATGAAGTTTCAATGTCGCAAAGCAATACAAACCGAGATGAGGCGTTATCAGCATTGGAGGTTTTAGGTTTTGTTAGAAAAAATTCAGAAAAAATTATCGAAAAAATAGTCAAAGAGGATCCAGAAGCTTCTGTGGAATCAATTATTAAGAAAGCTTTAAAAAGCTTATAAAATCAAAGTTAAAAACACGAATTGCATGCGTAAAATTTGTACTTTTTTGATTCTTTTATTTTGTGGTTCCGTATCGATTGCTCAGGTAAATGGTCAAACTCAAGATACCACAAAAACAGGTTTTTCCATAGGGAAAGTCCAAATAAAAAATCCTCAAAGTGTGCTGTCGGCCTATACGTACGACCCGGTTACCGATAGATATATTTATACCAATTCAGTTGATGGTTTTTCCATTAATTACCCTATCATATTAACACCAAAAGAATATGAAAGTTTGGTATTGAAAGAGTCTATGAGAGATTATTTCAAGCAAAAAAGTGACGCTATCGATGGTAAAAAAGAAGGTAGTGAAGCTGCCAAAAAAGACTTATTACCGAAATATTATGTGAATTCAAATCTTTTTGAATCGATTTTTGGTAGTAATACAATCGATGTTAAGCCTACCGGTTCCGTAGAAATGGACTTAGGTATGCGCTTCACAAAACAGGATAACCCGTCCTTTTCTCCAAGAAACAGATCTAATCTATCTTTTGATTTTAACCAAAGGATAAGCATGAGTTTAATGGGGAAAGTAGGTACAAGATTAAATGTAAATGCTAATTATGATACGCAGTCCACTTTTGCGTTTCAAAATTTAATTAAATTAGAATACACTCCATCTGAAGATGATATTATTCAAAAAATCGAAGTAGGTAATGTGAGTATGCCTTTAAATAGTTCGTTAATTAGAGGGGCACAAAGTTTATTTGGGGTGAAAACCCAATTGCAATTTGGAAAAACAACAGTTACCGGTGTGTTTTCTGAACAAAAATCACAGACAAAAAGTGTGGTAGCCCAAGGTGGCGGTACTATAGAGGATTTTGATATTTATGCCTTGGATTATGACAATGATAGGCATTTTTTCTTATCCCAGTACTTTAGAAATAAATACGATACAGCCTTAAAAAATTACCCGTTTATTGACAGTAGAGTTCAAATATCAAGGCTAGAAATATGGGTTACCAATAAACAAACCCGAGTAAACACTACTTCTAATAATCTAAGAAATATTATTGCTCTTCAAGATTTAGGGGAAGGACAGTTATCAGGCATTCCTGATAATGAAGTTGTAGTTTTAGATCCTTCAACAGGGATATTTAATAATCCTTTTGACACTCCTTCTGACAACTCAAATAATGATTATGATCCTGCGCAAATTTTAGCAGGAACAGGTTTGTTGAACAGTAATATCCGCGAAATCGTAACTTCTAGATCAGGATTTAATGTTACGGTAAGCGAAGGGCAGGATTACTCAAAATTAGAAAACGCAAGAAAACTGAATGCAAATGAATATACTTACAATGCTCAATTGGGTTATATCTCCTTACAACAGAAACTTGCTAATGACGAGGTTTTAGCGGTAGCCTATCAATATACTATTGGGGATAAAGTATACCAGGTTGGAGAGTTTGGGAGTGATGGTGTAGACGCTACAGTTGTAACGGGTAATACTCCTTCAAATCAGGCTATTATAACGCAAAGTTTGATCTTGAAAATGCTAAAAAGTAATTTAACCAATGTTAAAAATCCGGTTTGGAATTTGATGATGAAAAATGTTTATCAGATTCCGGGAGCTTATCAGGTGAAACAAGAAGATTTCAGGTTCAATATTCTTTACACAGATCCATCTCCATTGAATTACATTACGGAAGCGAAAGATGCAGCTGGAAATCCAGTGCCATTTCCTTTTAGTCCTACTGCTGACAATCGAGTTGCAGAAACGCCGCTATTGAAAGTATTCAATTTAGATAAATTGAATTACAACAATGACCCGCAAACTGGTGGTGATGGTTTTTTTGACTTTATACAAGGTATTACGATTGATTCTCAAAATGGAAGATTGATATTCACAACAAAAGAGCCATTTGGAGAATTATTGTTTTCTAAATTATCCACTACGGGTTCAGCAGAAAATTATGATGATGCCAGCACTTATAATGCAAATCAAAGTAAGTATGTTTTTAGAAGCATGTATCGCAATACACAATCAGGAGCGTTGCAGGACAGTGATAAAAATAAATTCCTTTTAAGAGGGAAGTACAAATCCTCAGGAGGCGATGGAATACCTATTGGAGCATTCAACGTTCCTCAAGGGTCTGTCGTTGTTACTGCGGGCGGAAGAGTTTTAGTGGAAGGGATTGATTACAGTGTGAATTACCAATTAGGGAGAGTTCAAATTTTGGACGCCTCGCTTCAAGCGTCAAATACGCCAATTAATGTTTCCTTAGAAAATAATTCTATTTTTGGTCAGCAGACCAGAAGGTTCATGGGGGTGAATGTGGAGCATAAAATTTCAGATAATTTTTTGGTAGGTGGTACTTTCTTAAAAATGTCTGAAAAACCGTTTACTCAAAAATCAAGTTTTGGTCAGGAATCGGTGAATAACACTATTTTTGGATTCAATACTAATTTCTCTAGTGAGGTTCCTTTTTTAACTAGATTAGTCAATAAGTTGCCAAACGTTGATACTGATGTTCCGTCAAATCTATCTGTAAGGGCAGAAATAGCATTTTTAAAACCCGATTCGCCAAAAGCAGATCAGTTTGAAGGGGAGTCTACAATTTATGTAGATGATTTTGAAGGGTCTCAAACTACTATCGACATGCGTTCGGCATATTCATGGAGTTTAGCATCCACTCCAGATAGAAATACTCGAAGTGCCTATGACTTTAATGCAAATTCCAATGATTTGAGTTATGGTTTTAAAAGATCTAAATTGGCTTGGTATTCAATTGATCCCTTGTTTTATACGCAAAAACCATCTGGAATTTCAAATGACGACTTGTCATTTAATACTACGAGGAGAATATATAGTGAAGAACTTTATCCTTTAACAGACATTGCACAAGGACAATCACAAGTGATAAATACCTTGGATTTAAGTTACTATCCGTCTGAAAGAGGGCCTTACAATAATAACGCAAATTTTGCTGCAGATCCCGCCTCTAATTTTGGAGGAATGATGCGATCTTTAAATTCTACTAATTTTGAGCAAGGAAATGTAGAGTATATCCAATTTTGGGTAATGGATCCTTATATTGGAAAAGGGGCGATTCCTCAAAACAATTCAGGTAAATTATATTTCAATTTAGGTGAAATATCTGAAGACGTTTTAAAAGACGGAAGAAAACAGTATGAGAACGGACTTGGAGCAGATCAAATATTAGTGAATCCAAGACCGATTTGGGGTGATGTTCCTGCTTCGCAATCTTTAATCTACGCATTCGATACTAACGCAAATAATCGATCTAGTCAGGATGTAGGTTTGGATGGATTGGCTAACGCCGATGAAGGTGCTGTGTATAACAATTTTGCTTCTGAACCGGATCCGGCGGCAGATGATTATACTTATTACTTGAATACTTCTGGCGGTGTACTGAACCGATATAAATATTACAATGGAGTCGAAGGAAATTCTGCAGTAGATATTAACGATGCAAATAGAGGGTCGTCTACGGTTCCTGATGTTGAGGATATCAACAGAGATAATACGATGAATACTATAAATGCTTATTATGAATACAGCATTGATGTGAAGCCAAATCCTGTTGTTGGTCAAAACTATATAACGGATATTAGAGATACGCAGGTAACGTTACCTAATGGAGAAGTAACTGATTCAAGATGGATTCAGTTTAAAATACCGGTTACGCAACCACAAAACACAATAGGAAACATTTCAGATTTCAGATCTATTCGTTTTATGAGGATGTTTATGACTGGCTTTAATCAAGAAATAACAGTTCGTTTTGGAGCATTAGATTTAGTAAGAGGGGAATGGAGAAGGTATACAAATACACTTGATTTCAACGATACAAATGTAGATGATGACAATACAGAGTTTGACGTAGCCGCCGTAAATGTTCAGGAAAATAATGAAAGATGTCCTATTAATTACATAACGCCGCCGGGAGTACAGCGAGAACAATTGTATAATAATAATACGCTAATCAATCAAAATGAACAATCACTATCGCTAAAAGTCGCAGGTGATGGACTGGAAATTGAAGATTCTAGAGCAGTTTTCAAGAATGTAAGTATTGACATGCGTCAGTTCAAAAAATTGAAAATGTTTTTACATGCTGAATCGTTGCCAAATGAAACAGCCCTTAGGGATGATCAAATGATAGGGTTTATCCGTTTTGGAAATGATTTTACACAAAATTTTTATCAAATTGAAATTCCTTTGAAAGTGACTGTGCCTTCGTCATCAGGGACAATAAATTGTTCTCCATTGAGCGCTGAGCAAGTATGGCCGGAAGAAAACGAAATCGATTTGTCGTTAGAATTATTGACTCAATTGAAAATAATGGCGATGAGTGTTGATTTAAGTACCTTGCCTTTAGACGGGATTTATTATTCGGATGATGATGCTAGTCGAACTGGAGGTGACGGTGATAGTAAATTGAGATTAGGGATCAAAGGAAATCCTAATTTTGGATTAGTTAGAACTTTGATGGTAGGTGTAAAAAGTAATGAAACACATCAAGATATTAAAGGGGAAGTTTGGTTCAATGAGCTTCGTTTAGCAGACATGGATAATCAGGGAGGAATGGCAGCCGTATTAAATGTAGATTCTAATCTTGCTGATTTTGCCACAATTTCTGCTACAGGAAAGAAAAGTACTATTGGCTTTGGGGCACTGGAACAAGGACCAAATGAAAGAAGTCGTGAAGATATTCAACAATATAACATTGTGACAAATCTTAATTTAGGGAAATTACTACCTCAAAAATGGGGCGTGAACTTACCATTTAATTATTCTATTGGTGAAGAAGTGATTACTCCAGAATACGATCCTTTTAACCAGGATATAAAGCTAAAGCAGTTATTAGATAATACTACAGATTCTGCTGAAAGAAACAATATTTCAAGTAGAGCGATCGATTATACAAAACGAATGAGTATTAACTTTATTGGAGTTAGAAAACAAAGAAGTGCTGAACAAAAACAACATGTCTATGATGTGGAAAATTTCACTTTTTCTCAATCGTATAATAAAGTGGAGCGACATGATTATGAGATTGAAGATTACATAGACCAGCAAGCTAACTCAGCAGTTGATTATGCTTACAGTTTTCAATCAAAACCAGTTGAGCCATTTAAAAATACAGAGTTCTTGAAAAAGAGCAACTATTGGAAATTGCTAAGTGATTTTAATTTTAATTATTTACCTTCTAATATCTCCTTTAATACCAATATTAATCGTCAATACAACCGTCAGCAATTTAGACAGGTAGATGTTGAGGGAATAGGTCTCGATCCTTTGTATAGAAGAAATTTTGGATTCAACTACCGATATGGATTTAATTTTAATCTAACGAATTCCTTAAAATTAGGCTACACGGCTTCATCGAGTAATATTGTAAAAAACTATTTGAATGAGAACAATGAGCCTATTGATAGTTTTACGATTTGGGATAGTTACTGGGATATTGGAGATCCAAACCAACACATGCAACAGTTAGTTTTAAATTATGAGATTCCAATCAATAAAATTCCATTATTCAGCTTTGTTAAAGCTAATTATTCTTATACGGGTGACTATAGTTGGCAAAAATCATCAAATGCATTTTCTGAGTTACAGGATGCTGGTATTCCAAATTTAGGGAATACCGTTCAAAACGCACGTTCCAATAATTTGAACACTAGTTTCAATATGGAGATGCTTTATAAGTATTTGGGATTGACGAAAAATTCGGATAAGTCAACAAATAAGCGGAGTGCTCCAACTCCAAAACCAGGAGAGAAAGTAGTTAATACAAATGCAAAACCACAAGCCCAAAACAATGAATTTATTAATGGTTTAATGGGAGTTTTGACAAGTGTAAAAAATATTCAGATTAATTATACTGAGAATAGTGGTACCGTTTTACCAGGATATACGCCAAGTGTTGGGTTTTTAGGATCTTCAAGGCCGTCTCTAGGTTTTACCTTTGGAAGTCAAGACGACGTGCGATTTGAAGCTGCAAAAAACGGTTGGCTTACAAGTTACCAAGAGTTTAATCAAAACTTTACTCAGGTAACTAATAAAATGTTTAAGGCAACGGCAAATGTAGATTTGTTCCCAGATTTAAAAATTGATTTAGCAGCGGATAGGTCTTATTCGAATAATTTTTCGGAACAATATAATGTGTTAGACGGTGAGTATTATTCGCTTTCGCCTTACACATACGGACTTTTTTCTATATCTACGGTGCTGATAAAAACATCATTTTCAACAAGCGATGAGAATTCTTCAGCAGCATTTGATGATTTTAGAGCTAACAGACTTATAGTTGCAAACCGATTGGCTTCGGGTCGAGGCATAGATATTGCAAACCCGGATAATTTAGATTCTGATGGATATCCATTAGGGTATGGTAAAAACAATCAAGCAGTATTGTTGCCAGCTTTTATGGCAGCCTATTCAGGAAGCGATGCGTCAGGGGTTTCTTTGGGGATTTTTAGAAGTATACCTATTCCTAACTGGGCTGTAAAATATAATGGATTGATGCGTTATGATTTATTCAAAAGGAATTTTAAACGTTTTTCTTTACAGCACAATTATAGGGCGTCCTATACTATTAATCAGTATCGTTCTAATTTTGATTATGATAAAACACCAGACGGAGTAGATGCGAGCGGTAACTTTTTTAACAAAACGATAATGTCTAATGTGAATTTAGTGGAGCAGTTCAGTCCGTTAATTCGAATGGATTTCGAACTAAAAAGTTCATTGAAAATACTTACTGAAATTAAGAAAGATAGAGCGTTATCTATGAGTTTTGACAATAATTTATTGACAGAAGTGAAAGGGATAGAATATGTTGTTGGTTTAGGTTATCGATTTAAGGATGTGATTTTTTCTTCTAGACTGGCAGATAATCCATCAGGGATAATAAAAGGAGATATCAATATGAAAGCAGACTTCTCTTATCGCAATAATCAAACGATAGTGAGGTATTTAGATTATGATAACAATCAATTAGCAGGAGGACAAAACATTTGGTCTTTAAAATTAACAGCCGATTATACTTTTAGTAAAAACCTGACGGCTATTTTTTATTATGACCATTCTTTTTCAAAAGCAGTAATATCTACTTCGTTCCCTCTTACGAACATTCGGTCCGGATTTACGCTTCGATATAATTTTGGGAATTAAATTTATCAAAATCTAAACTATATTTGAATAGAAGATTGTTACATTTGCGGAACAATAATTCAATTATCAATTATCAACACGTATTTATTATGAATATACCAGCAGAATTAAAGTATACTAAAGATCACGAATGGGTTAGTTTAGAAGGTGATGTTGCAACTGTAGGAATCACACATTTCGCTCAAAAAGAGTTAGGAGATATCGTTTATGTTGAAGTGGAAACTCTAGACCAGACTTTAGAAAAAGACGAGGTTTTTGGTACTGTAGAGGCTGTTAAAACAGTATCTGATTTATTCTTACCGTTAGCGGGAGAAATTATTGAATTCAATGATACTTTAGAAAGTACTCCGGAAGCTGTAAATGCAGATCCTTATGGAGCTGGATGGATGATAAAAATTAAAGTTTCAAATGTTGCGGATTACGATTCTTTGCTTTCAAATGAAGCTTACAAAGAACTAATAGGTGCTTAAAAGAATAGTATTTTGGTTTGCTTTATTATGGACAGGCGTTGTTCTTTTTCTTTGTCTAGTTCAATCAGACAAGCTCCCTACGGTAAATATTGAAAATCTGGATAAGGTAGTTCACGCTTTCTTTCATTTTGTATTCACATCGCTTTGGATTTTGTTTTTTAAAACACAAATAAAAAACTCTAATAGTTATAAGCCTTATGTTATTTCATTTTTGTTCTCTGTCCTTTTTGGAGTTACAATTGAAATTTTACAAGGGCAATATACTACAACGAGAAAAGAGGATGCGTTAGATGTTCTTGCAAATATGGCAGGAGCAGCATTAGCAGTCTTTTTACTAGTTATATATTTTAAAAATAGGCGGTTAAGTAAAATCTGACTCTAATAGTATAATCCCACTTCGGTGGGATTTTTTTGTTTTAAAGCCGTAATTCTTTTTGCTTTATAAATTAATTTCCATCAGATTTGGATAGTTTTAGGCAATCATTATTTTGGATGTCCAAAAATTCAGTTAGAGTTGGTAGTGTGCTTTGCTATTAAAAGTAAGTATATCTATCAGACTAATGCCAATTTAATATGTATTTTTGCAATCTTTAAAGCAATTACTTATCGTTAATCCAGTAGAAGAATGAACATCAAAAAATATTTAGATTCGACTTATTTGAAAACTGCAGAACAGGCAGGACTTGATGAAGTGAATAATGTAAAAGTAGTTAAAGGTTTTATTCAAGAAGCTATAGATGAACAATTCAAATTGATCATGATTCGGCCGAATATGGTTTCGCTGGCTAAACAAATGGTTTCTGATGCTGATTCGAATTTACAAATAGGTACTGTTATTGATTTTCCGGAAGGGAGATCCGCTGTTGCTGATAAGTTATTGGAGGCAGAAAACGCAATTCAAGATGGAGCAGATGATCTAGATTTTGTCTGTAATTATGAGGCGTTTAAGAATGACGAAATAGATTTGGTTAAAGAAGAGATTTTGAAAGGAACTCAATTGGGTTTAGAAAATAGTAAAGTGGTAAAATGGATTATCGAAGTCGCTGCTTTGAATGATAAACAAATTATTCAATTGACAGCTTTGATAAAGATTGTTGTAATGTCTAATTTTAAGGAAGATGATTTTGCTTCTGTATTTGTAAAATCTTCAACTGGATTTTATAAAACTGAAAATAATCTACCCAATGGAGCTACTATTGCGTCGATTATTTTAATGTTAGAAAATGCGACTCCACTTCCTGTTAAAGCGGCAGGAGGGGTTAGGACGTATGAGGATGCAGTCGAAATGATCAAATTAGGAGTGAAGCGAATAGGGACGTCTGGAGCAAAAGCAATTGCAAACGGCGAGAATACAAACATTGGATACTAATTTTACAATCAAAATCAATATGAAAAAAAGTTTGCTAACTTTATTTTTATCATTTCTTTCATTTTTTACCTATTCGCAAGATCGAGATTTATTAGAGTCAAATTTTTCGCCTGAGCGTTTTCCTGTTTTTTCAAGTTGTGAAAATTTAGAGCGTAAAGAGTTGGAAAGTTGTTTTTATAATGAAGTTCAAGATTTTGTTTTTCAAAACTTTGTTGTTCCTGAACACTTGGTGAAAAATAATTTTGAAGGAACTGTAAAAGTTCTTTTTGAGGTAAATGCAACAGGTATTTTTAAGGTCATTTATGTAAACGCGATTGATGAGGAATTAATAAAGGAAGCAAAGAGAGTTTTTGCAAAATTCCCTGCAATTACTCCTTCAACATACAATGGTAAGTCCGTTTATTCAAAATATAATATTACTATTTCAATTCCTTTGAAAAGTAATGAAACAAGAAATTCTGAAGCGTTGGCTCGTGCCGGAGTAATTCAAAGTAGTAAAAAGCAGTTAACTGAATTAGATAGTATTGTTTACAAGAAATACAATAATCCGGAGTATGATAGTCATTTAAACATTTCTTTCTCACATAGTTATTATGCACAATTTGACGGCGCTTTAAACCGTGTAGGGAGTAATAATCATACAGCTTCAAAACCTTTTACTTATGCTGAGGTATCAAAGTATTATGATATTAAAGCGGTAAATGAAAAGCTTAAGAAAAATGTTTCTAGTTGGTGGGCTAAAAAGTTGTGGAATGAAAATGCAGTTGAAATTCAAGGAGACGGCTATTGGTTATCATTAAATCCAATATTAGATTTACAAGTGGGTAAAGCTTCTAATAGCGACGTTTCTTATACGTACGTCAATACCCGAGCAATCAATTTTAGAGGAGGTCTTGGTGATAAACTTAATTTTTCGACAACTGTGTTTGAAAGCCAAGGACGTTTTGCTGATTATTTCAATAGGTACGCTGAATCGATAAAACCAGCAGGGGGTAATCCGGCAATTATTCCAGGGATAGGAATTGCCAAGGATTTTAAAACTGATTCTTATGATTTTCCTTTGGCGGAAGCTAACTTAACCTTTTCGGCAAATAAATATATTGATTTGCAATTGGGGTACGGAAGGAATTTTATCGGAGATGGATACCGCTCGTTGATGGAAGGTGATGGAGCAAGTCCGTATCCTTATTTTAAAATTAATACTAATTTCTGGAAGATAAAATATACTAATACGTACATGTGGCTAAAAGACGTTCGTCCTGATGTTACTCTAGAAAGAACCTATGCGACTAAGTTCATGGCAAATCATTATTTGAGTTGGAATATTTCGAATAGATTAAATCTTGGTTTCTTCGAATCTGTTATTTGGACTAATACAAATGATAGAGGGTTTGATGCGAGCTTTGTTAATCCGATTATATTTTACAGATCAGTTGAGTTTACGTCTTCGTCCAGAACGGGGAATGCGCTTTTAGGATTGACATATAAGTATAAGTGGAGCGATAAGATTAATGTCTACGGTCAATTTTTATTAGATGAATTTTCTCTGGGAGATATTAGAAGTGGTGATAATAGTTGGAAAAATAAATACGGGTATCAATTGGGAGTTAAATACTATGATGCATTTCAGGTCGATAATTTACTATTGCAGCTTGAATACAATCACGTTCGTCCTTATATGTATTCTCATAGCGATCCTATTACAAATTATGGACACAATAATCAAAGTATGGGACATCAATGGGGTGGGAATTTTAAAGAATTTATAGCCATTGCGCGCTATCATAAAGACAGGTACTTTGCTGATGCAAAAATTACTGTGGGTACCCGCGGCTTGGATTTTGATACTAATGATGATGGTTTTAATTATGGGGCGAATATCTATAAAGATTATGATGAAAAACGACCATTTGATAGCGGAGTAAAAGTAGGGCAGGGAAATAAAACCTCTCTTTTTATCGCCGATATTCAGGGAGGGTATTTAGTAAACCCAACTACTAATCTAAAAATTTTTGGTAGTTATATTTATAGAAGCTTTAACCCTACACAGAATACAGCGACTACATTCAGCGAGAGTACGAATTGGTTTACATTTGGATTGCGTGCTGACGTTTTTAATTGGTATTTTGATTATTAGAAAAAGGTTGTTCTAAGCGTGTTAACTCAAAAAAAAGATCTTTTGTTTGGGAATTAATTAGCAGTGTCTTTTGATGTTAAGATTACTTTAAAAAAAATCTAAATTCTTCATTCTAATTTCTATCTGTAAGTTGTACCTTTGCAGCAGTTTTAAAAAACCTAATGAATACCGCCTTGAATAGTACGTCAAATACATTTTCCCTTAAAAGAGTTTTTCTGGATTTTAAAGAAATCACGAAAGCGGGATTGGCTATAAGTGTTTTGTTTTCCTCAATTGCAGGATATTTTTTGGGTTTTGATAGTGAACACCCTTTTCAGTGGTCTGTATTGCTAATGCTAGCAGTTGGAGGCTATTGTATGGTGGGAGCTTCAAATGCTTTTAATCAGGTGATTGAGAAGGATTTAGACGCTTTGATGGACAGAACTAAAAACCGTCCGGTTCCTTCGGGAAGAATGTCGTCTTTCTCCGCTTTAGTTGTAGCGAGCTTGCTTACCATAATTGGAATTTCATTATTATATATGATCAATCCTAAAACAGCAATGTTTGGTGCGATTTCTATATTTCTATATACAAGTATTTACACTCCTTTAAAAACGATGACGTCATTGTCTGTTTTTGTTGGTGCTTTTCCTGGGGCTATTCCATTTATGTTAGGATGGGTTGCGGCTACAGGTGATTTCGGCATCGAAGCGGGGACTTTATTCTTGATTCAGTTTTTTTGGCAATTCCCTCATTTTTGGGCAATTGGTTGGTTTTTGTATGAAGACTATGAAAAAGCAGGATTTTTTATGTTGCCAACAGGGAAGAAAGATAAGGGTACTGCTTTGCAGGTTATTCTATATACGATATGGCTTGTTATAGCCTCATTGTTGCCTTCGTTAGGGTATACTGGTAAGTTGTTTATATCTCCCGTGGCAGCAGCAGCCGTTTTTCTATTGGGAGTATGGATGTTGTTTTATGCAGTAAAACTTTATAAGTTAAGAACCGCAAAAGCAGCTAAAACGTTAATGCTGGTTAGTGTTGCGTATATTACTTTATTACAATTAGTGTATATAATTGATAAATTTTTGAGATAATTATGGAAGTTACAATGACGAGAGACGAGTATAAATCGAGAACGGCGAGATCATACAAATTGATTTTGTTGTTTGCTATGGTCAGCATGACCATGATGTTTGCAGGGCTTACTAGTGCGTTTGTAGTAAGTAAGTCAAGAGTGGATTGGTTGAAAGATTTTGAATTACCAACGGCCTTTTATTTCAGTACTATTGTGATAATAGGATGTAGTATTACATTTCATTTGGCTAAAAAATCGATTCAAAAAGACAATAAAAGTGCGACTACTACATTTCTTTTTGCTACTTTAGCGTTAGGAATATTGTTTGTGGTTTTGCAGTTTGTAGGCTTCGATCAGATAGTGCGACAAGGGTATTATTTTACGGGAAGCGAGAGTTCGATTACGACTACATTTCTTTATGTTGTTACCGTTGTGCATTTAATTCATCTTGCAGGTGGGTTGATTTCGCTGCTAATTATAATTTATAATCATTTTAAACAAAAATACAATTCGAGTCAAACTCTTGGAATAGAACTAGGTGCAATGTACTGGCACTTTCTTGATTTCTTGTGGATTTATTTATTTGTATTTTTATATTTCTTTAAATAAGAAAAAAACGTAAATTTGGGAACTTTTTAACGAATAACTTTTATGGGATCGACAGTTACTACTGGGAATAAGGAAGAAAAAACTTGGGGAGGCGGCAATGAGCCAATGGGAGCAAGTTATGGTAAATTAATGATGTGGTTTTTTATCGTGTCAGATGCCTTAACGTTCTCGGCGTTTTTAGCAGCTTATGGTTTTTCTAGATTTAAATTTATTGAGACGTGGCCATTGGCCGATGAAGTGTTTACTCACTTTCCATTTATGCACGGTGTATCTGCGCCGATGTATTATGTCGCATTAATGACTTTTATTTTGATTTTTTCATCTGTAACAATGGTTTTGGCTGTTGACGCAGGTCATCAAATGAAAAAAGACAAGGTTGTTCTTTATATGTTCTTAACCATCGTAGGTGGTGGAATCTTTGTGGGATCGCAAGCTTGGGAATGGAATAACTTTATCAAAGGAGAATATGGTGCTATTGAAACAAAAGGAGGTAGTTTGCTTCAGTTTGTTGACAAAGAGGGGCATCGTGTTGCGCTTGCTGATTTTGCTGCAACTTTGCCAGTAGAAAGAGAACAATTGACAAGAAATAAAGGAAAGTGGTTCATGAGTGAGCCTGCTTTGCCGACTTACTCTATTGCAGAAGTACAAGCAGGATTTAAAGCGCATCCAGATCTTTTAATTAGAACTGAGGTTATTTATGAAGCAACTCCAGAAACTAAAGTTGATACGAAGATCAATCATGATTTAAGTAAATTTAAACATAAGACGGTTTTAACAAGAGAAGAATCTGAGTTAAGATTAGTTCAAGCTGCTCATGTTGTTGAAGGTGCAAACTTGGTTAGAAATGAATATGGTAGTAAGTTATTTGCTGATTTCTTTTTCTTTATAACAGGATTTCACGGATTCCACGTTTTATCAGGTGTGATTATCAATATCATTATATTTTTTAATGTACTTCTTGGAACTTACGAGAAAAGAGGTAGTTATGAAATGGTCGAAAAAGTTGGTTTATACTGGCACTTTGTCGATTTAGTTTGGGTATTTGTATTTACAGTTTTCTATCTAGTTTAATTTTCAAAAATTATTATTATGTCACACGAACACGAATATGTTTCAAATACCAGTAGAATCTGGAAAGTTTTCGGAATATTGTCTATGGTTACTATCATTGAAGTAATTTTGGGTATATTTAAACCAGATGCGTTGCACTTAAGTTACTTCTTAGGGTTGAGTTTGTTAAACTGGATTTTTTATGCTCTTACACTATACAAAGCTTACTATATCGTTTATGCGTTCATGCACATGGAAGGTGAAAAAAGCTCTTTAAGAAATGCAGTTGTGCTACCGGTAGTATTTTTAATTTTATATTTACTTTTCATTCTTTTGACAGAAGGTAATTATATATATGGGGTTTTTAAAGATTCGACCATTAAATGGAATTTTTAACAATATATTAATTCAAAAAAAAGGGTATCCGTCGCGGCGGATGCCCTTTTTTATTTTATTTTTGTACCCTAAATGACACCTTCATTATAATGAAAAAAAATATCGTTCTTTTTGTTCTTTTTATATTGCCTATAGTGGCTTACCTTTTTTTTGCTTCCGGGGTAAATGGTTTTACTAAATTGCCTATAATTACACCTACAGTTAGGGATTTCGGAGATTGGCAGTCTTTGGACGGAAAAAAAGTTTCGTTAGACAATAAAATTACTATTTTAGGTTTTGGCGGTTCTAATCTCTTAGAGAACCGTGGTAATCTTTTCAATCTGAATGAAAAAATATACCAACGTTACCATACTTTTAAAGATCTGCAATTTGTAATGCTATGCCCTTTGGGTACAGAAGACGATGTCAGGAGTATTATGGATGCTTTAGACGAGTTTACAGATGTGTCTCAATGGCATTTTTTGTTTGCCACTCCACAAGAGATTAATACCTATTATGATCAATTGAAATTAGTGGGGAAATTAGATAGCCGTTCTGGAACGCCAGATGTTTATATTCTTGACAAAGCGAGAAACCTTAGAGGAAGAAAGAAGGTTAAAGAGTATAAAGAAGGTTATAATACTTTTCACCCTTCTGAATTGAGTAATGAAATGTTAGATGACTTTAAAGTGATTCTTTATGAATATCGTGCAGCACTTAAGAAAAATCACAACGCTACAAAGCAACTTTAAATTAAGTTATATGTTCAAAAATAAATCTTATATCGGAATTTCATTTATTATTCTTGTTTTTGGAATATATGCGATTCCTAAAATAATATCCCGAATTCAGAATAATGAAATTGTAAAGGGAGACCGTTTAGACAAAGTTGAAACTACAGATGTAGTTGATGGTAAATTAATCAAAATAGGTCCTGCTCCAAAATTTGAATTAGTGAATCAAGATAACGTGAAGATTACAAATGAAACTTATAAAGGGAAAGTATACGTCTTAGAGTTTTTCTTTACCACTTGTCCTTCTATTTGTCCCAAAATGAATCAAAGTATGTTGTTGATTGAGAAGAAATTTTTTGGTAACCCTAACTTCGGAATTGTGTCTATTACGATAGATCCTAAACATGACACTCCTGAAGTCTTGAAAGAGCACGCTAAGTTATTAGGGGTTAAATCATCAAACTGGAACTTTTTGACCGGTGAGAGGGGTTATATATTTGATTTAGCTAATAAAGGTTTTAATCTTTATGCAGGCGAAAATAGTAAGGTAGACGGAGGCTTTGAGCATTCTGGTTTATTTGCTTTAATTGATAAAAATGGAAATATCCGTTGTAGAAAGGATGATTTTGGAAACCCTATCTTATATTATGATGGACTGGATAAAAAAGGTGTTAGAGATATTCAACAGGATATTAGTATTTTATTAGAAGAATAAATAAGATGAAAGAACAAAAATTAGAGCAGAAATATAATAAATGGATTATAGCAGTATCCATCATAATACCGGTTGCAGTTGCGTTTCTTTTTGGAGTGAAACTAAAAGATTTTGGTTACAATGTGGAACCTCTTTCTTTTTTACCTCGTATTTATGCCACTACAAATGGTATTACGGCTATTTTATTAATTGCTGCTGTTGTTGCAATTAAGAACGGTAATAGAAAGCTCCACGAATCATTGATGACAAGCGCTATCGCTTTGTCTGTGGCTTTTCTTGTAATGTATGTTGCTTATCATATGACTTCTGATTCTACCAAATTTGGTGGAGAAGGTATTATTAAGTATGTTTATTATTTTATACTAGTGACACACATCATATTGTCAATTATAATTATTCCTTTAGTTTTGATTACGTATGTTAGAGCTTGGGCTCAAGTGTTTGACAAGCATAAAAAAATAGCTCGCATTACTTTTCCTATCTGGCTGTATGTTGCTGTTACTGGTGTTGTCGTTTATTTAATGATTTCGCCTTACTATGTCAGATAGAATAGTAGGAAATAAAAAACAGGAAAAAAGGGTTATGAAAAAGAGAATTACAATACTATTTTTTATCGTTTCTTTCTTTTTTTCTCTAAATGTTGGCGCGCAATGTGCGATGTGTAGGGCAGCGTTAGGAGGTAAAGAGAATAATGTTCAGGCACAGGCAGTTAATGACGGTATCGTCTACCTAATGGCAATTCCATACGTTCTAGTAGCGGGAATTGGTTATGCCGTATATCGCATGAGAAAAAATAAAAATACGGACTAAGGCAAATCGCTGCTATTTTAGTCCGTCAATGGAAATGTTAATTTCACCATGCACTTTGATGAAAGCAATTATCGCATTGTTTGTCAATTGCACTTTTTGGAATTGTATGTCTTCCATCTTTCCGTTTATAAAAACACCTGGTAAAGGGGAATAGTTTTTCAGATAAGACATCATAGTCTTTTTACCGTCATTTAAATTAGTTTGGATTGAGTAGCGACAATTCTCTTTTATTTTTCGAAGAACTAATCCTTGTGCAAGCCAATTAGCAGTTCGCATTAGTTTGTTTTTTGTGTCTAGAACATAATCTAGTTCATCAAAATATATTTCTTTAGACTTGTCGTCATATTGAGGAAAGCCAGATAAATATATTTTTCCGTTTAAAGATCCTGTTAACTCTAAAGCAATAACCATTTTGCCGTTTTTGTGCCATATCTCGACTTCCTGTACTTTTACTTTTTTACCTCCAGACTCAAACTCTTGTCCTGCGAAATTTTTCTTCATTATTTTAGAAGCATCATTGTATGTGGAGACGGCAACAATATTAGCAGAAACTTGATTTGGAATTTTTGTTACAGGTTTCAGAATGATTTTGTTCGCGTCAAACTTTGATTCGGGTTTTTGCCCTATCAGCGTTTCCATATTGCACTTCATTCCCATTTGCAGTGAAAACTGATCCTTCTTTAGTTTTGAGGCAGTAGTGTAGATTTCTAAAGGAACAATTCTTAACCAGCTTTCATAGTCCTCATTCATTTGAAATGGCATGCATATTTTTTCTAAGGCTGTTAATACATTTGGCTTAAAGTCCATTGATTTTTCTACTGCTTCATCAATTTTCTGTTCTATTTTAGATTTGAATAATTTTATTGCTGGGTTGATTAAATAAGTAACTGGCATGTTTTTTCCAAAAACAGTCATGGTTGGGCTTTCGTTCCAGTCTAAAGAGCTCAGTTCTGTTTTAGTATTTAGTTTCCAATTATTCAAGCGTACTTCACTTGTTAATGTAACTACTCCATTTAGATTAAATTCCTGAGTTTTGTAAAATTCAGTTCCCAGTGTTTTTGTTCCGATTCTGTATTTAACTAAAACTTTTAGAGGCAAGGTGGTTTTGATTCTGTCTCCTGATTTCTCGTTGGTACTTTCGATAGAGATTGGGGCTAGTTTCCATACTTGCATTTCGATATCGTCATCTTCAATATTATTGTCTTCGTAGATTAATCCGTTTAAAAGTGAGTTTGTCTGGTTCTCAATGTCTTTCAGTTTGATTGTAATAGGTAAAGAAATAAATGAGGGTGTGTTGTCGTAAACCAAAGGGCTGGCATCATCTGGTTCTGGTTTTAAAGACGATATTTTCTGAGATGGAGAGCAGCTTGAGAATAAAGCTAAAGATAATGATATAATTAGCAGCAATAAAGGTTTGTTCATTTTGGTTCATTTTAGATTACAAAAATAGGAAAAGAAATATATTTTTGATTTAAACTGTAACGTTTCTGTTTAATTACTGTCTTACCTATGAATGGAAAGAAAGTCATCTATTAACTTTTTATGATTAGAATTTCTTTTGCTAAATAATTAAAATTGTATTTAAATTAAGTGTAAGAATGATTGAAATTAGGGAGGTACATAAGTCATAATAAGATGGTAGTTCTGAGCTACATGTGTTAAAAGGAATTACCTTTAACATGCAAGAAGGAGAACATGTCGCTATTATGGGCTCGTTTGGTTCAGGAAAATCAACACTTTTAATTATTCTAGGCAATCAGGTTTTTGAAAGGCAAAGCATTGAGTTAGGTGTTAGCGATGGAATTTACGTTCAGGTGAAAAGTGGTCTTAAGACTTCTGATAAAATTAAAGTTTGGAATCAAGGCTTGAAAAACGTAGATTCAGAAGAGTAAAGTGACAACAAAAAGATTTTTTGTTTATAGATAAATGTTAAATTAGTGTAGTATATTTGTTACACGTCGATTCTAAATATATGAAAAAAAATAGCTGGATACCTTTCGTTTTAATGCTTGTCTTTGGGATGTCTTCCCAGGCACAATCTAAAAAGTGGACATTAACGGAGTGTGTAAATTATGCGTTAGAGCATAATATTTCAATCAAACAAACGGAATTAGATATTAAAACGTCTACGATTGATAAAAGAGGTGCGATAGGGAGTTTTCTTCCGTCACTAAATGCTAATGCCTCTCATTCATGGAATATTGGTTTAAATCAAGATATTACAACAGGACTATTGCAAAACCAAACAACGCAGTTTACTTCCGCTGGAGCAAATGTTGGAATTGATATCTACAAAGGTTTGCAGAACCAAAACGCACTCCGAAGAGCAAATCTCTATATAGTGGGTGCTAAATACCAATTGTTAAAAATGCAGGAGGATGTAGCGCTTAATGTTGCCAATGCTTTTTTGCAGATACTTTTTAACAAGGAAAATTTAAAGGTACAAGCAGAGCAGCTGAGTATTAATGAAAAACAGTTAGTTCGTTCTAAAGAATTAGTAAATGCTGGGACAATACCTAAAGGGGACTTGCTAGACGTAAAAGCTACTTTGGCATCTGACAATCAAAAAGTAATCACAGCTGAGAATTCTTTGTTGATTTCTAAGCTAAGTTTAGCACAATTATTACAACTGGATAATTTCCTGGATTTTGATATTGCGGATGATACGGAGGCGAAAGATGAAAATAGCATACTGTTACAATCTCCAAGCGCTATTTATGATAAAGCGAAGGAACAAAGAACGGAGTTGAAAATAGCCCAAACTAATTTGGAAATAGCTGAGAAAAATGTAGCTATTGCAAAAGGAGCATTACTACCAACTTTAAAAGGATTCTATAACTACAGTACTCGAATTTCGTATGCTGATATAGCATTGAGGAATGATACTGGGAATGTGATAGGAACGCAGTCACCTCCGCCATTCTTTACGCAGTTCGGAGATAATAAAGGACAGTCGTTTGGGGCGCAATTATCGATTCCTGTGTTTAATGGATTTTCAGCTAGGAATAATGTAGAGCGTTCACAGGTGAGCTTGGAGAAATCTAAAATTGCAGTAGAACAACAAGATTTAGATTTAGAAAGAAATGTTTATACTGCATTTACAGATGCTAAAGGGGCTTTAAATGCTCACCAATCAGCTATAGTAGCATTAGAGTCTAGACAGGAAGCGTATCATTATGCTAAAGAAAAATTTGATGTTGGCTTGATGAATTCTTTTGATTTAAATCAATCTCAAACCTTACTTTCCACTGCGCAATCTGATGTGCTTAGGACTAAATACGATTATATATTCAAAATCAAAATACTAGAATTCTATTTTGGAATTCCAATCATTAAAAATTAATAAATTATGTCAAAGAAAACAATTTATCTCTTAATAGGCGGTGCCATTGGTATTATTGCCTTATTAATTATACTTTCAAAAACTGGAGTTATTGGAAATGAAGATAAAGGTAAGGAGGTTGAATCAGCCATCGTAAATGCCACAACGATTATTGAAACTGTTTCTGCAACTGGTAAAATACAACCCGAAATTGAGGTTAAGATTTCCTCTATGGTTTCTGGGGAGATTATTTCACTGCCTGTTATAGAAGGGCAAGTTGTGAAAAAAGGCGATTTATTGGTTAAGATAAATCCAGATTTATATACGTCTAGTCTAAATAGAACAATTGCTGGTTTATCTGGATCAAAAGCGGGGCTGACACAGGCTGAAGCTCAGTTTAAAGAAGCTAAATCAAGCTATGAAAGAAATAAAGTGTTATTCCAAAAAGGGATTATTTCTAAATCAGATTGGGATAAGTCAATTGCTTCTTTTGAAGTAGCTAAAGCCACAAAAGAATCTGCTTATTTTAGTGTAAAAAGTGCTTCGGCTTCTGTAAATGAAGCTCAGGATAACTTAGGAAGAACCATAATTTATGCTCCTGCAGATGGAACTATTTCGATGCTTAATGTAGAATTGGGTGAAAGAGTTTTAGGGACGCAACAAATGACAGGGACAGAGATTTTGAGAGTAGCGAACTTGAACAACATGGAAGTTGAAGTAGATGTAAACGAAAATGATATCGTAAAAATAAAAGTAGGTGATGCCGCTAAGGTAGAAGTAGATGCTTATTTGAAAAAACAATTTAAAGGTATTGTTACTAGTATTTCTAATTCAGCTAGTTCGGCATTAACGGCAGATCAAGTAACTAATTTTAAAGTAAAAGTTAGAATAGTGAAAGAGTCTTATCTGGATTTATTAGAAGGGAAACCAGCGGCTTATTCTCCTTTTAGACCTGGAATGACCGCAACTGTCGATATTATTACTAAAACAAAGAAGAATATATTGGCAGTGCCAATAAGTGCTGTAGTTGTAAAATCAGATACGGCAGCAGTTAGTGATGTAAAAACATTGGAACCTTCGGACGCTAAAGATGTAGCGCCTAAGAGTGACAAAAAATTCGAATGTGTTTTTGTGAAGGTGGGAGGTAAAGCTAAAATACGCGTTATTAAAACTGGAATTCAAGATGATACGAATATTGAAGTGAAGAGTGGTATTAAAAAAGGAGATGTTGTGATTATAGGACCATATACCACTGTTTCTAAAGAGTTAAATTCCGGTGATAAGGTATATGTGAAATCAGAAAACGATAAAGAAAAAAGCAAATAGTTTTAGTTTAGATTTGTACTTTTGCCAATAAATAATTTGGATCCTAAAAAAAAAAGTATTGACCTATATTCTTAACATCGAAACGTCAACTAAAAATTGTTCGGTAACAATTGCTAAAAATGGAGAGACCCTTATCTGTAATGAAATTGCAGAAGAGGGTTACTCGCATGCTGAACGATTGCATGTGTTTATTGAAGCGAGTCTAAAAGAAGCAGGAATTGTATATAAAGACTTATCTGCCATTGCGGTGAGTCAAGGTCCGGGATCTTATACCGGACTTCGTATCGGTGTGTCTGCTGCTAAAGGCTTTTGTTATGCATTAGGTATTCCCTTGATAGCAATAGATACTTTGCAAACATTGGCGGCTCAGGCGACCGTTTCTGATGGATTGATTATTCCGATGATTGATGCGAGAAGAATGGAAGTGTATAGCGCAATATTTACTTCAGAATTAGAAAGAAAAAGAGAAACTCAAGCTGAAATTTTAACTGAAAATTCATTTGAAGATTTAGAAGGGCCTGTTTATTTTGTTGGAGATTGTGCAGAGAAAGCGCAAACTGTCTTGGCAAAAGGAAATTTTACTTTCCTAGAAGAAATTAAATATCCATCCTCAAATGAAATGAGTGTTCTTAGTTTCGAAAAGTATGGGATAAGCGACACGGTAGATGTCGCTTATTTTGAACCTTTTTATCTTAAAGATTTTATGGTAACTACTCCAAAAAAACAAGTGTAGTAATTAGTTTGAAGCTTTAGACATTTCTTTAATGTAAGGCTGTATTACTATTCCTGCTGCATCAAAAGCTGTTTTGCAGTTTTCTAAAGTTTCAGTGAAAACAGCACCAAAATCTGCACTGTTTGCCCAAGGGCGTACTGCTAACTCAATAGCGCTATCTGTTAGATTTTTTACAAAGACTTCTGGTTTTGGGGTCTGAAGTACTTTTGGGTTATCTTCTAAAATAAACATAATCAAATCTTTAGCTTTTTTAATGTCTGAATCATAAGAAATGGCAAAGGTTAAATCAGCTCTTCTGAATTTTTCAAGAGAATAATTGGTAATAGTTCCGTTAGATAGAATGCCATTTGGAATAAATACGGTTTGGTTGTTTGGAGTAGATAGCTTGGTTACAAAAATTTGAATCTCCATAACGGTACCTAAAACTCCTTGACCTTCTATTGTATGCCCTACTTTAAATGGTTTAAAAAGTATAATTAGCATTCCTCCTGCAAAATTTGAAAGCGAACCTTGAAGCGACAATCCTACCGCTAGTCCCATTGCACCAAGAATGGCCACAAAAGAAGAGGTTTCTATTCCTAATTTTGATATAAATGTCACAAACAATAATACTCTTAAGACCCAGAGTAGAATGTCAGCTAGAAATTTTGTCAAAGTAGGGTCTAGTTCCCTCTTGATCATTATTCTTCTGATGAGTCTATTTATGATTCGTATAGTATAAAGCCCCACAAATAAAATAAGAGATGCTGAAATTAGATTTGGCGAGTATTCAATAAAAACTTTTATGAAGTTACTGACGTAATCAGTAAGGTGTTTTGGGTCTATATACATTTCTAAGCTAATAAAAAACCCTCTCTAGAGAGAAGGTTTGTGTTTGTGTTGCAAAAATACGAATTATTATTAAATGACTAATCAGCATCTTCTTCAATTCTGTTTCAAAATTATTTTGAAAGACTGTTGTTTTTTAGGGCGCTTTTAGTCTTTGGTATATCAGAATCAGATTTTGTATTTTCGTTGATGAAATCTCCTGTTTTCTTTGTGGATTTAGCGTTGTTTTCCTTTACTGTGTTAACATAGATTCCTAACATATCGCTAGCTTCCTTAGCATAGTCACTAACGACTTCTTTTGCTTGATATGCAGTAGTTAAAGTTGATTTATAATGTGAGTGAGAAGCAGGAAGGGAGTTGCTTGCCTTTGATATACTTTGTCAAAAGTATTATTTATAAAAAAAAAGCGTCTCTTACGAAACGCTTTTTTTACTTTTTTAGTTTGAACTATTCAAGCTCAAAGGTAACTTTAAGAGTAACCCTATATTCGGAGATTTTACCTTCAACTACAGCGGCACTTTGATTTTTAATATAAATCGACTTTATATTTTTCAACGATTTTGAAGCTTTACTAATCGCTTTTTGTGACGCATCCTCCCAACTAACCGTAGAGCTGGCAAGTAATTCAATAACTTTTAATACTGACATAATTTCTAATTTTTAAGGTGAACTTAAATTTAGTAATTATTTTCGAAAAAACGCTTTAAAAAAAGGATTACTTTTGTTTAAATGATACGTTGTCAGTAAGTTGCGATATTTTGTAAAGGCTGAGCCATTTATGCGTTTACTGCTTCCACTTGAATTTTTTCGTCATTTAGCATGCTTTTCAGCATGTTTTCAATACCAGATTTTAGCGTAAATGTTGAAGATGGACAACCGCTACAAGCACCTTGAAGTATTACTTTTACAATTTTATCTTTTTCATTATAAGAATCAAATACAATGTTTCCTCCATCAGCTGCTACGGCTGGTTTCACGTATTCTTCAAGTATATTGATGATCTGTTGTGAAGTGACATCCAGATTATCAAATTCCTCTGTATTGTTTTTTTCTTTTTTGTCAGTAGCAACAAGCAGTGTTTCATCAAGGACAATTCCTCCATTTTCAATAAATTGTTTAATGAAACTTCTTATTTCTAAAGTTATTTCTTCCCAGTTATTGACTTCGTATTTAGTCACAGAAATATAATTTTCATCGATAAATACTTCTTTCACATAAGGAAATTTAAACAATTCTTTTGCTAGGGGAGAGGCAGCAGTGTCATCGATATTTTTAAATTCGATTGCGTTTTTTGTCAACATGCGACTTACAACAAATTTTAATGCAGCCGGGTTAGGAGTTGTTTCTCCATAAACTGTTATAGGCTGTTTTTTTGTTTTGTTTTCTTCGATTGTTATGATTGTTCCTCCATTGTTAACAAAAGTGTTTATTTGCTCTGCTACGGCATCTTTAACGTCGTCCCATTCTACAATGTTGTACTTTTCTATGGCGATGAAATTACCAGAGATATATACCGTTTTTACAAAGGGTAAGTAAAACAATTGCTGTGCAAGAGGTGATGATTTTGCTTCGTCTATGTTTTTGAATTCAAAACTTTCATTTTGAGTAATGAAATCTTCAAATTCAAATTTAAATATAGTTGGATTTTGTGTTTCTTTTATGGTAACGTTTGTCATGATATTTATAAATTTTTACAAATTTAGTAAAGTTATTTTCTACGATTAACTATATTTGATTTATTAATGAATAAATTAACTTTATTTTAATTTTTAAGGTTTATTTCATTTCGTTTTTTCAAACGCATTACTATTCATTTTTTATTTAACAGTCTTTCAATGTATATCAGAATAAAATTTTTAGTCTTTCTTTTCTTTATATCATCGTATTCTTTCTCGCAAGAAGGTATAGCGGTCTATTCTGATTATTTGTCAGATAATTATTATTTGATTCATCCTTCTATGGCGGGAGCTGCAAATTGTGCAAAAATAAGGCTAACTGCGCGAAAACAGTGGTTTGGTCAAGAGGATGCGCCAGAACTTCAAACGGTTAGTTTTAACGGAAGAGTAAGCGAAAAAGCGGGAGCAGGAATTATTCTTTTCAATGATAAAAATGGGTACCATTCTCAAAAAGGGATGAAGCTTACGTATGCTTATCACCTTATGTTTTCCAGGGACGATATTGATTTAAATCAATTGTCATTTGGTATTAGTGCAGGTTTGATTCAGAGTCAATTAGATGAAACCAGTTTTTTGCAATCGGGAGACTTTGATCCTATTATTGACGGTACTATAGTGCAAAAAGACTCTTATTTTAATGTAGATATTGGAGCATCTTATAATTATTTGGATTTTTATGCTCATGGGACCGTGAAAAACGCAATTGAAACCAGAAGAGATATTTATACGGAATACGAGAGTGATAATTTACGAAAATATTTATTGAGTGCGGGTTACATTTTTGGAGATAAGAATAGAATATTATTTGAACCTTCAATTCTATTTCAACTAGTTGAAAAAACACAAGAGAAGTCAATCGATTTAAACATGAAGGCTTATAAAAATATGGATTTCGGAACGCTTTGGGGAGGTTTATCTTACCGAAGAAGTTTTGATGGCGCTGAATACACTCGAGGAAGTAGTGTGAATTCACAAAAACTACAATACATCACTCCTATAGTTGGAGTGAACTTTAACAACTTTATGTTTGCTTATACCTATTCACATGTATCTGGAGCTGTCAAATTTGATGACGGAGGCTATCACCAGATAACACTGGGTATCAATTTATTTTGCAAACCTGTGAAATACGAATGCAACTGTCCTGCTATTAATTAAATTAGATACTTTATGTTAATAAAATCTGTAAACGGAAAGTCACCTCTTATACCTGAGGATTGTTATGTGGCTGAAAATGCTACTATTGTTGGAGATGTAAGTTTTGGAGAATCTTGTAGCGTTTGGTTTAATGCCGTTATTAGAGGAGACGTAAATTTTATTAAAATAGGGAATAAGGTAAATATTCAAGACGGAGCAGTCATTCATTGTACCTATAAAAAGCATCCTACAATTATAGGTAACAATGTGTCTATTGGTCACAATGCAATCGTTCACGGTTGTGTCATTAAAGACAATGTATTAATAGGGATGGGAGCAATAGTAATGGACAATTGTACCATTGAGAGTAATTCCATTATAGCCGCCGGTGCTGTTGTAACTCAAAACACAACGGTTGAATCTGGGACAATTTGGGCTGGAGTTCCTGCCAGAAAAGTAAAAGACATCGATCAATCAGATTTTGCAGGTGAGATCGAACGTATTTCGAATAATTATGTAATGTATTCTGGTTGGTTCAAAGACGAGTAGTAGTTATTTAATTATAAGTTAATCTTTTCGAAAAAGGAGCTTTTATAACTTTCACTAATAGGAATCCTTTTTTCGCCAATTATGGTTTTATTTTTTTGAATTGACTTAATGTGTTTTATATTAATGATATAAGACCTGTGGACTCTTGAAAACCCTTTAGAAGAAAGTAAGTTTTCGAGTTTTATAAGACTAATAAGGGTCAGTGTATATTTATTATCTGTAGTGTGAATTTTAACATAATCTTTAAGTCCTTCAATATATAAAATATCGGCAAAATTAAGCTTGACATTTTCATATTCAGCTCTTACAAACATAAAGTCTTGCTCGATCTCAGGAGTGGTGGAAATTAAGGTTGTAGGGATAGTTGAAGTTTGTGGACTAAAAATTTGTTGTGCACGTAAAACAGATTTTAGGAATCTATGAAAAGGGATTGGTTTTACCAAGTAATCAACTGCACCTAAGTTAAATCCTTCTACGGCATAATTAGAATAAGCAGTCGTAAATATTATAAGCGGTTTTTTATCTAATGCATTTATAAAATCAATACCAGAAAAAAGAGGCATTTCAATATCTAAAAAAATTAAATCTACATTAATATTATTGATTACCGCTAGTGCGTCAATAGCATTATTAAAAGTATTGATTAGTTCAAGTGTTTCCACTTTACTAACAAATTCTTTTATTAAATCAACAGCTAATGGTTCGTCATCTATAATAACACATTTCATTTTTTTTTAATTTTAACGGTGAATACTTCTTGTAATAAGCATTGCTTTTATTCTTTTATTTGATCTAATTTTAAGTTTAAATGGAGACTGTATTTATCATTTGTTTCGATAATTGTCAGCTTGTGTGCATTTGGGTATAGGAGATTAAGACGGTTTTCCATATTGGTCATGCCAATACCTGAATTTTCAGGATCCTTAATATGGTTTTCAATCCGATTTTCAATCCAAAAGTCCAATGTGTTTCCTTCTATAATTATTTTGATTTTAACGTAAGTTACACCTTTATAGTCGGTTCCGTATTTAAAGGCGTTTTCTACAAATGTAATTAATAATAAAGGTTCAATATGCTTGTTTTTTGTGTCTCCGTGAATGTTTATGAAAATATTTTCAATATTACTCAGCCGAAGTTTTTGCAGTTCAATATAATTTTGAATGTAGTTTAATTCTTTTTCAAGAAAAACCGATTTGTTATCCGTTTCATAAAGCATGTATCGCATCATTTCTGATAGGGTAACAATGGCGTCAGGAACGAGATCTGATTTTTTATAAGCTAAGGAGTAAATACTATTTAGTGCATTAAACAAAAAATGAGGGTTTGTCTGTTTCCTTAAATAATTTAATTCTGCCGAAGTTCTATGGCTCTCTGCTACTAGTTTGTTTTGTTGACTTGTATAAATCTCAGATAATGTTTTTATTACGATACTGCAGGCTAGTATGAATATATAGAAAACAGCTGGTAACAGTCTAAAAATAATTGGTCTTTTACCTCCAAAATGTGGGGCTAAGCGCATTGGTTTATTTCCTGTATTTATTGGACGTGGCATTTCTCGAAATTCAGAAATTGTATAGGTCATTCGAAAAGCCATAAATACAGTAATAATCAAAAGTACTATCAATAAATAGTAACCGTATTTTTTTTGCAAAAGCAATCTAGGAACAAAATAAAAATAATTAAGGTAAAATAGTACGATTCCTGTTCCCCATTGAATAAAAAAATCAGAGGTTATGTAGAAAGGACTTTCGTAAAATTGAAGTAATGAAGAAAAAATAAAAAAAAAATAAAAAAGCACCATACTAAAGAATGAATTAGTATGCTGTTCTTTTCGGTGCTTTTAATTTCGTTTAAGGTCATTTATGTTTTTATAGATAATAAAAGGAGGTCTTTTTTTGTTACTGTAGGTGATAAATTTGAATTCAATTTATCTAAAACTAATTGACCTACTTTAAGCGCATCTTCCTCGGTTTTGAAACTTTTATTTTCAGAAATAACAGGAATTACAGTTTGTTTTATGATTATCTTTTCTTTTAATGTGATCACATAACCCCAACCATTTTGTGTTTTTATAGAAGCTAGATTTAGTGCTTCATTTTTTTTGCAAGATATAAATAAAAAGAAACAAACTAAAAGTAGCTTTGTTATTATTGATTTATAGGATAAATTCTTCTGGATGGTAGTCCAGAAGAATTTTTTAGTTGAATTAATTATCGTCATCACTTTGTTCGTCAAATGGTTTAAATTGCCATGAATCATCAAAATAGGAAGAACCAGTTCTTCCTAATAAAATAAACCCACGCTCGTTAATTGCAAATCCTGTAGCATCTGTTCTTGCAGAACCTTCAAGTGAAGTTTTTTCTTCCCAGACATCATCAGAAGGATTGTATTCCCAAATCGATCTTGTACTTTCTCCACATCCTATGTAACCGTATCCATTCATTGAAAAACCTGTTGCGTTAGATCTTACAATTACGTAATCGTCGTTGTATGAGTAGTCATCATCATCGTCTTGATCGATGTCTCTTTTTCTTGTCCAGGTATCTGTTGCTGGATCAAACATCCAAAAATCAACTTGGTAAGTACCGCTGTTTACTCCTAATCCTAGATAAACTTTGTCATCGATTACAAATGTAGTAGCTCCTCGTCTTTTGTTTCCGCTGAAACCATTTACTAAGGTCCAGGTATTCGACGTTGGGCTGTATTGATAAAAGTCTTTTAAATAATTTCCATCATATCCAGTTCCAAAATATGCTTTTCCACCCGCTTGAAACCCTACAGCAGAGTAACGTGCTGTTCCTGCGAAGTCAGCTTTTCGGGTCCAAGTATTAGCTATTGGATCGTATTCGTAGAAATCGTTTAATTTATTAGTTCCATCGTAACCTAGCCCGATGTATCCTTTTGAATCTAATTCAAACCCTGAAGCAGCACTTCGTCCTACACCGTTGAAATCTGCTTTTTGTTCCCAATAATCACCATCAGAATTGTAAGCCCAAAGGTCTTTTAAATATTCGTCACCTGTGTATCCTGTAGTTACATAAGCATAACTTCCAATCACAAAACTCGTAGCACTTGATCTTGCTGGACCATCAAAAGATGATTTTTTTACCCAGTTTCCAACTAAGTCAGTATCTTCATCGTTACTGCAGCTAACCAAGACTAATCCCATGATGAGAGTAGACATTATCATTCCTTTTCTTAAAATATTCATATGTTTATTGTTTATTAATGTTTGAATTTTATACCAATGTTGAAAATGTATCCGTTGTTATTGTTAAAATCATAAGTTAGGTTTCCGGCATTATCTGTAAGATAAAATTTGTTGTTAAAGCCATATCCTCCTTTAAAATTAATGGACCAGTACGTGTCTACGCTTCGCACATATTCAAATGTTGTAGCCATTTGTGAGTAGGTCATTTTTGTCGCGTTATTATAATTGTCACTTAAGGCTTCACCGTCTAAATTGGAAATAGCCCCTTGAAAGTCATTTTTAATTGAGAATGAATTTTTATTATTATTCGAATAAGAAACTTGTGAGATGGGGAATCCAATTGCTACAGCTGTATTTTTATTTATCTGCTGCATATAGGAGAAGCTTGGTAACACACTTATTTTTCCAAAAAGCATACTACGTTGCGCCCCTGCGGATATTGAATTTGATTCATTGAATTTGTAATTCATTTTTAAACCTCCTAATAATTGTACATCCGAGAATCCAATGTTTTTTTCAAAATTAATGGTTGGTTTTACATTAACTGTAAAGCTCATTTTTTGATCAATATCATGGTTAATCGTTAGATCATTTGCTATACTAGAGAAATCAGTAGAATTATCTTGAAAAGCATATTTTTCTAATTCATAATCCACTCCTATTTTAGTATATCGTATCGTATTTGATAATGTGTTTTTTGAATCAATTTTCTTTGTAACGGTAAAACCAACTTCAGTTTCATTTGTTGTTATTTTTTCGGTTGGCCCTGTTTTTATATTTAAATCTAAAGAGTAGCTGTTTTGAGCGCTTATTTTTAGAATAGAAAACAAAAACAACAGGATTGTAAAAATCTGTATTCTCATATTTTTTTTTATTGTTTCAAAAGTAGTTGCATTATCCAATTTAAAAAAAGAAGATATATGTATTCGCTAATTCCATAGACAAATGAGCCATTTGCATGGCTGAATCAATATTGCTGTTTGCTAATTGAAGTTGTAGATGTTTTAAGGCTCTTTATAGATATAAAACTTTGAATGGTATATGTTATAATGCGGTATAAAAAGTGCTCTGCTATATTTGTTAAAAAACTTTTATGTATAAGTTATTGTTAGTGCTTTTTCTTGGAGCTTTGATAACCTCTTGTGATTCGGATGTAGATACAGGAGAGTTTGTTGTTGGGTCAGATTATTTATCTGTAAGTAATAAAGTAATATTAGTTGATACTCTAACGGTCGACGTTTCTACTATAAATTTAGATTCTTTAGTTACTTCTAGTCAAGGGAGAATTTTAGTTGGTAATTATAATGATCCGTATTTTGGAAAAGTGAAGTCTGAAAGTTATTTTCAGTTATCTGGTTCGAGCTATGCGTTGAATAGTGATAATTCAGATATAGATGCACCAAATTATGTTTTTGATTCAATACGAATGATCTTAAGACCTGATAAGTATTATTATGGGGATACAACTAAGGTACAAACAATAAGTATTCATCGCTTACTTGAGAAAGTGAAGGTAAATGATGATGATAGTTATTTCTATAATGATTCTAGCCTTTCTTATGATTCAGAAAGTTTGGGTTCCTATTCTTTCAAACCAAAACCATTATCTCAGGATACGGTAGTGGTGAGTATTAAAGATGTTTTTGGAGAAGCTATTTTTCAAAAAATTAAAAAACGTGAAATAACAAACTTTGATGAATTTACGCAATATTTTAAAGGATTAGTTATTAAATCAACGACGGGAACTTCTTCCAGTGTTGTAGGCTTTAGTACGACAAGTGTTCTGCGTTTGTATTATTCAAAGTATTTAGGTAATACGGAAGAGTCTCTAAATTTAGATTTCAATATTTTAGATCAAACGAAACAGTTTAACAATATAAGCTTAGATAGAAGTGGAACTGAAATTAAAGATCTGACGGGTTTTACTGGTAGTTTGTCAAGTCTCAAAACTGGTAATAAAGCCTATGTGCAATCTGGAACGGGTATTGCCTGTAGGGTAGATTTTCCTAATATAAAACAACTGAAATACATTTCGGAGAAAGGTACTATTGTTGACGCGGAACTTATTATTAAGCCTATAA
Organism: Flavobacterium sp. Arc2; assembly: GCF_041431385.1. NCBI lineage: Bacteria > Pseudomonadati > Bacteroidota > Flavobacteriia > Flavobacteriales > Flavobacteriaceae > Flavobacterium > Flavobacterium sp. Arc2. The sequence continues at coordinate 143,853 of NZ_JASMRH010000009.1, forward strand.
ACAACACCTATTCTGCGGATACTTATCCGTTGCCGGATTCTTTAAGGGTTTTTGTGGCTGATAAACTGAATAGAATAACAGGAACTTTAAACAATACGGGTACTGCGACCTATGCAGTATTAAATACAGAAACGGATGAGTTCAACGAGTATATTGGTTATAAAGTTTCCATTGGAGCTTTTTTACAGAATGAAATGATTAAAAATTCTGATTCTAAGTTATCATTAATATTAACGATACCTAATATTTTGAAATCGGTAAATCGAGTGATGTTGGGAGATCAAAAAAACAGTAACAATAAAATTCAATTGAAAATTTATTATATTTCTTATTAAATGAAAAACAAAATAGTATTTGCTAGTTTCTTTATCCTTGTGGTAACAACTGCATTTTCACAAAGCATATCGAGTTCACCGTATTCAATTTATGGCCTAGGAAGTTTGTATGATTCTGATTTTGGTTCTAATGCTTCCATTGGATCTTCAGGTATTGCATTGCCTTCGACAAGTTCGATTAATAATCTTAACCCGGCTTCTTTGGGTTTTATGGCTCAAAATCATTTTCTGTTTGATGTGGGTGGTAAATCAATTTTTACCAGTTATGAAAATGGTTCTACTAAAGAAAGCCGTAATAATATTCAATTTTCACACATTGCATTGGCTTTTCCGCTTACATCTAAATCGGCGGTTAGCTTAGCTTTAAAACCATATTCTAGCGCTACTTATAAAATTTCTAATTTGCTTTTGCCTATTGATAATAGTACAGAGAGTTATACGCTAAACGCTACAGGTTCTGGTGGTTTAAATGATGTTAGTCTTTCTTATGGTTATAAGATTGGGAAAAAAATATCTTTAGGACTTTCTACAAATTTCCTTTTTGGTACTATAACAGATGAAAGAGGTTATACTGTCGGGAACTCAATAACAAATATTGACAAAACATCTTATTACAATGGAGCAAGAGTATCGCTGGGAGGTCAAGTTCAAATTGACTCTACATTGTCAGTTGGTTTGAATTTTAAGTCTCCTAGTCAAGTTAAAGCTTCAAAAGTGCAATCTGTAGTTTCTTACAACGGTTCTACAAGTACTAGTACAACAGTAGAATCGGATGCAGATTATGATGTTGAAGATTACTATTTGCCGTTAGAAGTGGGAGTAGGATTAAGTAAAGTTTTTAAAAACAACTTAAATCTAACTATGGATTATTCAAAGAGTTTGTGGGACAGTACAAACCAGTCTGATTTGTATGGCACTTATATCAATCAAGATAAATTTGCATTGGGTTTTTCTTATAGTAAAATGAATAGTATTCGTACTTATTTTGATCGAATAAAATATTCAACGGGATTTAATTATGACACAGGATTGCTAGAAATTGACAACAAACGAATTAGCAATGTGGCTTTTTCAGTAGGGGTTTCTTTGCCAGTAGAGAATAGAACTTTCTCTGCATTAAACGTGACTTATTCTTACGGTCAAAAGGGGAGTATAAGTAATGGTCTAATCAAAGAAAATTACCATAAAATATCTGTCAATTTAAGCTTAGATGCAATTTGGTTTGTTAAAAGAAAATTCGAGTAATTAAAATTCTTTTTCTATCACATCATATTTATTTTCTAAAATCTCTCTCAATACTTTGGGATCCGAATTAGTATAGAAAATAGGTTTGCTATTTTTTTCGGTTGTAAAACCCACTTTTTCTTTCAAAAGATTTTGTGTTTGTTTGGCAACCGCTTCTCCTGAATCAATGATTTGAATATTATTAGGAAGGATCTTTTTTATTTGGGGAATAAGGTAGGGATAATGACTACAGCCTAATACCAAGTAATCGATATTTGCATCAATCATAGGTGTTAAATAGGAGCGAAGTAATTCTGTCATTTCAGGAGAATTCATTTTTCCGCTTTCTATAAGCGGCACTAATCCATGACCGACCTGGTTGATAATTTTAGTATTTTTAAACTGTTGTGCGGTTTTATTGAAAAGTTCGCTTATAAGGGTTCCCTGTGTAGCAAGAATGCCTATTGTTCGTGTTTTTGAATTTGTGGCAGCAGGCTTTATAGCTGGTTCTATACCTATAAAAGGAATATCATATTTTTCCCTTAGTTCTTTAATTGCATTTGTGGTAGCGGTATTGCAGGCTACTACAATGAGTTTGCAATTCATCTTAAGCAATAAATCAGTGTTTTTCATGCTAAGGGCTATAATCTCATCTTTTGTTTTTTGGCCATAAGGAGCGTTCTTGCTGTCTGCAAGATATATGGTGTTTTCATTGGGAAGTAGATGATGAATCTCTTTCCAAATTGAAGTGCCGCCAATGCCTGAGTCGAAAATTCCTATTGGTTGGTTGTTGTCCATCAAAACAAAGTTAATAGGAAAGGAGTAATAATCCTAAGGATTTATAATATGACAAAAAAATACCGCTCGATCCTAAAAAGGATGAGCGGTATTTTTTAATGTGTTTTTGATTTCCTAGAAACCTAAATCTTTTTTCACGTCAGCAGTCAAGTTAGGACCGTCAGCAAGTAAAAGAGTAGAACCGTCTAATACATATTGAAATCCTTTAGCTTTTCCAACTTTTTGGATTGAAGCTCTTACTTTTTCCATTAATGGTTTTACGATATCAGATTCTTTTTGTTGTAATTCTTTTTGAGCATTGTCTCTAAAGTCAACAATTCTTTTTTGCATGTCCTGAACTTCTTTAGAACGATCTCCGTTTATTGCGTCAGTAACAGTAGCAGATTCCGCTTCGTATTTTTTTAATTTTGCTTGGTACTCTTCAACCATTTTTTTATAATCGGCATCATAAGTTCCGCTTAATTTTTCTAATTGCTTTTGAGCATCTAACATAGCTGGCATTTTAGCCATGATTTCACTTACGTCAACATGAGCAGTTTTTGCTTGTGCGCTAATAGTTTGGTTTGCTCCTAAAATGAATATTGCAGCAATTAATAAAGTTTTAATCTGTTTCATCGTTTTTAAAATATTAAGTAGTTAATTTATTGTTTTAGTTTTAATTGTTCTTCTCTGGCCTTTTTTATTGAGTCTCTTTCTTGGAGTACTTGTATTCTTTTTTCTTCTGCAGCTTTCTTGCGATCTTCAATTACTTTTTTGCGGTCTTCCAATAGTTGGGCTCTTGCATCAAGTTGTTTTTGTCTTGCCTCTTCTGCTGTTGTTTTTGCTGCTTCTTTTTCAGCTTCAGCATTAGTTGTGCTTTCTTTTACATCTTCTGTTTTAGATGAGGCAGAAACCGTGCCATTTTTTTTAGCTTCTCTATCAGAAAGCATTTTTTGTCTTCTTTCCTCAAAGTCTGCTTTCTTTTTTTCTTGAGCTAATTTTCGATCTGCTAAAATTGAATCTCTTACTGCTTTTCTATCGTCCAGTATTTTTTGTCTTTCAGATAAGAAAGGATTGTCTTGAATAGCGTCTTCCTTATTTTGTTTTGCTTCTTGAGACTCAAGTTGCTTTTTTGTTAACTGTTCTCTTTTTTCTGCTCTGTTCAATACTCGCAAGACCTGGTCGCTTATGTCAAATCTTTTTGCAGCAAACAGCATTGTTAAGTCAGAAGATTTATCGAAAACAAAATCATATTTAAGTGACTCTGCTATGTCTTGAACGGCGGTGAATACTTGATCTTGTATTGGTTTAACCAAAATAGATTTTTGCATCATTAAATCACCATTGGCACCAAATCTCTTTTGCTGAAAATCTAACAACTCATTTTCAAGGAACTTAATTTCTATCTCTCTTTCCTCAATTAAACCTTTTGTCAACAAAGGTTTTTCGGCGGTTAGCGCTTCTTTTATTTTATTGATCTCAATTTTCTTCGCTTCAATTTCTTGTTTCCATTTTTGTGCTTTTTGCTCCAGTTGAACTGTTGCTTCGGCATAATTGGGTACATTTTGTAAAATATACTCCATATCTATATAGCCTACTTTAGTTCCTCTGGTTTGCGAATGAATTGCATTGACTACAATCAGGGCTAAAAATAGTATTAAAAAATGTTTTCTCATAACTTTATAGTATTAGAAAATCGTGATTCAATTTTTTTTTTAAAATTGTTGTCCAATAATGAAATGGGTTTCCCATCCATTAGGTGTACTTTGTCCTGGTAGAGCATCAAAACCATGTCCGAAATCAATACCTAATAAACCAAATGCTGGCATGAATACACGTAGACCAACTCCAGCAGAGCGGTTTAAATCAAATGGATTGTAGCTTTTGAAATCTGCATAAGACGAACCTGCTTCTAAAAATCCTAATGCATATATAGATGCAGATGATTTTAAGGTTATAGGATAACGCAATTCCATAGAGAACTTATTGTAAACAGTAGCTCCAATTTGCTCTCCTGCACTATTTATTGGTGTCAGGGAGTTGTTAGGATATCCTCTTAATTGGATCGTTTCTCTACCATCCATAGAGTAATTAGCTAATCCATCTCCACCTACATAAAACCTTTCAAATGGTACAACACCTCTGTCTTGATTGTATGCACCCAAGAAACCGAATTCTGTCAATGTACGAAGTACTAATTTTCCGTAAACTTTAGTGTACCAATCTGCTTTGAATTTAATTTTATAGTATTCTAACCAGTTAAATTTCTTTTGATCTACTAGTGCTGGATCTGCAGCTGCATCTTGGTAATTGAAAACTTTGTTTCCAGATGCATCAATATAATCACCAATATTTACTGTGTTTCCGTTTGCATCGACTTGATTCGATTGATCAACAGTGTTTTTTAATTTATACTGTTCTTTATCACCCAATGTTGCATAATCTACACCATTAAACAGGGAATAAGGAAGTGAAAATTTACCAGTTAAACTAAACTCTGAACCGTAAGTAGGGAATATAGGATTCACCCCTTTGTTACTTCTCGATAGTCCAATTGTATAGGCTAAATTTCTTGAAGCACCATTTCCAAATGTAAATAATCCAGTATTGTAATTATTTAAATCATAGTGTTGGTAACTTATAGATTGTGATAAAACAAAGAAGTCATCTGGCACAGTTAATCTCTTAGCTAACCCAACAGACAGTGTTAGGATATTGAAACTTTTATCTTTGTCTACACTTCCAGTAATGTAATTATTTAAAAATTGTTTACTGTAAGATATCGAAGTGCTAAATGAAACTGGTTTTTTTTGTCCAAACCAAGGCTCAGAAAACGAAACGCTATAGGTTTGAAAATAAGTGCTTGCCTGAAGTCTTAAAGCTACCTTTTGTCCATCACCCATAGGTAAAGGTTTGTACGCTTCCTTATTAAGTAAGTTTCGTGCTGAGAAGTTATTAAAAGACAATCCTAATGTACCAATGAAACCACCACCACCGTAACCTCCTTGAAGTTCTATTTGGCTTGATCCTTTTTCTACAAGATTGTATTCTATATCCACTGTTCCTGCAGCAGCATCTACATTTTTAAATTTAGGGTCAATTGCTTCAGGATCAAAAAATCCTAGTTGACCAATTTCACGTATGGTTCTAACTAATAATTCTTTGCTGTATTTTTCTCCTGGCTTAGTTCTTAATTCTCTATAGATAACTCGGTCATTTGTTTTGTCGTTTCCTACTACCGTAATTTTATTGAAGTAAGCTAGAGGACCTTCATTAATTCTTATTTCGAAGTCAATCGTGTCGTTAACTGTTTTTACTTCAACAGCATTGATGTTTGAGAATAAATAACCGTTATTTTGATAGAGATTAGTAATGTCTTCTCCGTCTGGTTTTGTCTTATCTGCTATTCTTTTTTCAAGAAGTACTCCATTATAAGTCTCTCCTTTTTTAACACCAATGTATCTGCTTAAAAGTTGGTCTGAATAAACAGTGTTTCCTAAAAACTTGATGTTTCCAAAATAATATTTGTTTCCTTCTTCAACATTAATCTTTATTGATAATGCGTTTTTGTCTTTAAGATAAGTTATTGAGTCAGAGGTTATTCTAGCGTCTCTATATCCTTTTTCTTTATAAGAAGCAATTACTTTTTCTAAATCTGTTTTGTATTTCGCTTTTATAAATTTAGATGATTTTAATATGCGAAAGAAGTTTTTTTGTTTGGTATCTTTCATCGCTTTACGTAAAGCTTTGTCTGATATTTTTTCGTTACCAATAAAATCAATTTCAGCAATTTTTATTTTTTCGCCTTTGTCAATGTTTACAACCATATTAACCTGGTTTACAGTCGCTGTGTCTTGGACAACGTTTATGTTTACCTTAGTGTTGTAATATCCGTCTTTTTTGTATTTGTTTTCTATGTAATTTTTTGTCGTGGTGATTAAGTTTTCATTGACTACTTTGCTTTTTGTCAATCCGTTGTCTTTAATTAAAGCATCGGTTTTGTTTTTCTTAATTCCAACAAACTTAACGTTGTTTAGTTTTGGCAGTTCTTTGATGTCTAAATCAAGATAGATACTGTCGTTTTCAATTCTGTTGATGTAAAATGAAATTTCGTCAAAAAGACCTAGTTTACCTAGTTTTTTAATAGCGCTACTGATCTCTTCTCCGGGAACAGTGATTTCTTGTCCTTTCTCAAGCCCAGCAAAAGTCACAACTGTTTGGTCGTTGAAACTTATTTTGTTAGTAAGAACAACATCGGCGAGTATGTATTTATGGCCTTGGTCAAAAGGAACTCTTTCTTGGGCTTTAATTTGTGAAAAACTACCTAATAAAACTAGGGTAAGGACTGCTTTTATACTTTTATTCAACACTAAAAATTTATTTAATTTGTTCACTTGTTTTTCCAAATCTACGTTCTCTTTTTTGATAACTAATAATAGCCTCATATAAATTTTGTTCTTTAAAGTCTGGCCACAATACATCAGTAAAATATAATTCTGCATAGGCAATTTGCCAGAGCAAAAAATTACTTATTCTATGTTCTCCACTTGTTCTTATTAATAAATCTACATCCGGTAAATTTTGCGTGTAAAGATGCTCATTTATAATTGAATCGTCAATAGAGTCTATTGAAATTATATTATTTTTAACTTTATTACTGATGTTTTTTACGGCATTTACGATTTCTTCTCTCGAACCATAACTCAATGCTAATGTTAATGTCATGTGAGTATTATCCTTGGTTTTGTTTATGACATCAAGAAGCTCCTTTTGAGCAGATTGAGGTAATTTTTCTAAATTACCTATAGTGTTCAATTTGATATTGTTTTCTAGGAGTGTAGGAAGTTCTTTTTTTAATGACTTTATCAGGATCCGCATTAAAGTGTCCACTTCCAGCTTAGGTCGGTTCCAGTTCTCTGTCGAAAATGCGTAAAGTGTTAAGTTTTCGATACCTAGTTTGGCACAAGTTTTTATGATGGTTTTTACTGATTTTGTTCCGCTCTCATGACCGAAAGCTCGCAATAAACCTTGTTGTTTTGCCCATCGCCCATTTCCATCCATTATAATGGCTAAATGTTGGGGCAAATTATTCTTGTCTATATTTTCTAGTAGATCCATTTTCTTATTCTGCACAGTAGCATGGTTTTTCTCCAAAGGTATAGGTTAATGTTAACCCAGAAAAAACATACCAATCATTATTATTTATATTTCCAAATTTCAGTTGCTCTAGGTTTTTATTAGTGGGGTTACTCCCGTCAATGTCATCAGCAAACGTGTATCTTGCTCCAACCTCTAATCCTAGTATAAAGCGATTGTTTAAATTTGTCTTAATCCCCACAGTCATTGGAATCGCGATTGTTCCATGATTTGCATCAGATCTTGTTTTGCCGTCTACAAAAAACAAACCGTTATATTGTGTGTAACTAATTCCGCTATAAATATAAGGAGTGAATTGCCTGTCTAATTCATGAAGATTAAAATCGAAAAAATTAAATTCAAGGCCTAAAGATACTTCTTTTATGTTATTTTCAAAACGATAGCCTCTCTGACTGCGGCTCGGTTCTTTTGAATCAAGATCATTTGAAGTGATTTTTGATTGGGTGTAAGAAAAACGATAGGCATGTCTTGGGCTTTTGTTGTATTTATAAAGTATTCCAAAAGCAGGTTCATTTGGGGATATGTAGGTTGTAGGCCCAATGTCGCCAATGTAGTTGCTTCCACCTAGAAAAACTCCCACTTCATGTATTTGTGAATACATCGTCATACTTAGGAATAAGCATATAAATAAGGCGAAAGGTTTGTTCATTTTGATTGAAATTGCGTGCAAATATAATAATTATCGTTTCGAATCAATACCGATTACGTTAAATGTGCCATTATTTAAAGAATTGGCGTTATAATCGATATCGGATAGGGATTTGTTAAAAGCGAAACGAAAAAATGGGATACAATCGTATATTTAGGAAGTAAAAAGATTTAATTTCTTTTGTCTTCACCCCACAATAGTTTTGTGCGCAGTGTTTTTAGAAAGGTTTCTTCCGGGATTTCGACCATGTTTATTTCAAACGGTGTTTTGCTAATGGTCAATATGGATTCGTTTTTTACAGAAGTAATTCTGGAGTCTAATGAAACTAGATAATGCTCTTCTCGTCCTGATACTTTTAATCTGATTTCAGTTTCATCAGGGATAACAAGAGGTCTTGCATTCAAGTTGTGCGGTGCAATAGGAGTTATTACTAGACTTTTTACGTCAGGAGTTAAGATAGGACCGCCACAACTTAAAGAATATCCGGTTGATCCTGTAGGGGTGGATACAATTAAACCATCGGCCCAATAGGAGTTTAAAAACTCACCATTAAGGTAGGTGTCAATTGTTATCATGGATGTGGTGTCTTTTCTGCTTACTGAGATCTCGTTCATTGCAAAGTTAATGTCTTGCAACGCCTCGTTTGGAGGAGTGCAGGACAGGCTCAACAGTGTTCTTTTAGAAAGTGTGTATTTTTCATCAATGACAATTTGTAGGAATTCATCAATGTTTTCTTTTTGAACTGTAGCTAGAAAACCAAGTCTTCCTGCGTTGATACCTAAAATAGGGATTCCTGAATCTCTTACCAGCGTTGCTGCTCTTAAGATGGTTCCGTCACCGCCAATGCTGACTAGCATGTCAAAACTTTCGTCTAACTGCGTATGCGAAGAAAAAGTATTATATTCTTTTTTTACAATTCCCTTTTCATAAAGCAACTCTAAAAAAGCAGCTTCAATGACTAATTCTACATTGTTTCTATTAAAAAAAATGAAGATGTCTTTTATGATAGGTTCTGTACTATTTTGATAATATTGACCGTATATGGCTACTTTCATTATTTTGTTGAATCGTTTGTTTGTAAAATAGTTGAGTTATTAAAAAGCTTAGATTAGTATTTAGAATAAACAATTACATATTAAGGTACTTGTCTAAGTAGTCTGAGCGTTCTTTTAAACTGCTGATATAATTGTCTTCTTGGTGTTCTGATACTATTTCGTAACTGTACCTTCTAAATGTCTGGACTATTTCATTAATAGCGCCCAGGCTAATTTTCATCGTTACTTCAATGCTGTCCACATCAGATTCAGAAATGAATAAGCCTAAAAGTTTTCCGTTATTGCTTTCCACTATTTGAGTGATTTGGCTCATAGAATAATCTAATACTCCTTTTTTCACCTTTATAATTCGTCCTTGTTCTTTCAAAAAGGGAGTTTGGTGGAAAAAGCTCATAATATCATCTATTTCATAATAGCCAATATAACTGTTCTTTTCATCCAAAACAGGAATCAAGTTCGTGTGATTTTTTGCAAAAACTTCTAATACTTCGAGCCAAATTGAATCTGTTCTCGTGAAAAAACTCGCAAGAGTATATCTGTAATCAATTACTTTTTTGTCATTATCAAAAGTTTCAATATCTTCAGATGAGATACTACCAATGTAAATGCCTTCTTCAACAACAGGAAAGTGTGAAAAAGTCAATTCGTCAAAAAAGTCTTTAACAGAGGCAATAGTCTCTTGGCTGTCAATCGCTTTAAAGTCAGTGGTTATGTAGTTTGTAATTTCCATCTTAATTAAATCCTGAATTTTTATGCAAAATAATCAAAAAAAGGCAAAATCTCCTACCTTTTACTTTGTATTTTTGTGTCAATTATACAGTTATTTCATAATCAAAAAGTATTCCAATGACAAAGTTAAGTGTAAATATCAACAAAATAGCGACTTTACGTAATGCGCGCGGAGGAAATGTGCCTGATTTATTAAAAGTGGCCACTGACATTCAAAAATTTGGTGCCCAAGGAATCACCATACATCCTCGTCCAGATGAGCGTCACATTCGCTATCAGGATGCTCGTGATTTAAAAGCAATCGTTTATACCGAATTTAATATAGAAGGAAATCCACAACATAATTTTATCGATTTGGTTTTAGAATGTAAGCCCGAGCAAGTGACTCTTGTACCAGATGCTATTGGTGCAATTACCTCTTCTGCTGGTTGGGACACAGTAAAAAATCAAGCCTATCTTACTGAGATGATTCAAGAGTTTCAGCGCAATGGTATTCGTACCTCTATTTTTGTAGATCCAAGATTAGATATGATCGAAGGTGCTAAAAAAACAGGGACAGACCGAATAGAATTGTATACCGAAGCTTTTGCACATGAGTATGGTTTAGGAAACAAAAATGGAATTGATCCTTACGTAAAAGCGGCTGTTTTGGCTAATGAAATAGGTTTGGGAATCAATGCAGGTCACGATTTAAGCTTGGATAACATTCAGTTTTTTAAACAAAATATTCCAGGGTTATTAGAGGTTTCTATTGGTCATGCCTTAATTGCAGAGGCCTTATATCTTGGCCTAGAGAATGTGGTCAATATGTATTTGCAAAAATTAAAATAAAATAATTTGGGCGTGACCCGCATAATCCCGATAGCTATCGGGACGGGTCGGGCTATGCGCTACAATCTTTAATAGTATTTCGCTATCGCTCCATACTACTAAAGGATTTTCGCTGCTACTCCTCACGCGCTCGTTAAACTATACAATATGCTTTATTCAAAAATAGAAGGTGAAGGAAAACCATTATTGATACTTCACGGGTTCCTAGGAATGTCAGACAATTGGAAAACGCTTGGCGTGCAGTTTGCAACTGAGGGATTTGAAGTTCATATGTTAGATCTGCGCAATCACGGGCGAAGTTTTCATTCAGAGGAGTTCAGTTATGAATTGATGGCTCAGGATATTCTGGAGTATTGCAACGATCATAATTTAAGCAATGTCGATATGATAGGACACTCCATGGGCGGTAAAACAGCGATGCTTTTTGCAACCTTGTATCCGCAAATGGTGGAGAAGTTGATTGTAGCTGATATTGGACCAAAATTCTATCCGCAGCATCATCAAACGATTCTAGCGGGATTAAACGCAGTAAATTTTGCTAAAAAACCCAGTCGATCTGAAGTAGAAGATACACTTTCGGAATACATAACCGACTTCGGTACGAGACAGTTTTTAATGAAAAGTTTGTATTGGCAAGAGCCAGGACAATTGGCTTTCCGATTTAATTTAGCTGTTTTTAATAAAAAAATGGATGAAATAGGAGTAGCGCTTCCAGAGGACGCTGTTTTCAATAAACCAACACTTTTTATTCGTGGCGGAAACTCTAATTATATTTTAGATGGTGATTTTGACACGATAAAGAAACATTTTCCTCAAGCAATTTTTGAAACAATTCCAAACGCAGGACATTGGCTTCATGCCGAAAATCCTAAATTGTTCCATCAGTTTGCAAAGGAATTTTTTGATAAATAATATTAACCAATAAAACATATACCTATGAAACTTCTTTTAAGAATATTAATTACCTCCGCTTTAGTGTTACTGATCTCTAATTTAATGACAGGTGTGCACGTCGCAAGTTTTACTACTGCTATAATTGTAGCTGTTGTTCTTGGACTACTGAATGTCTTTATTAAACCAATATTAGTAATCTTGACTTTGCCAATTACTTTTATAACCTTAGGGCTGTTCTTGTTAGTAATCAATGCGCTAATTATTATATTGTGTGATAATATTGTAGAAGGATTTCGTGTAGATACTTTTTTTACTGCCTTATTATTTAGTATTATTTTATCAGTATCTCAGTCGATTATGTATTCAATACTAGGAGAAACAAAATAGATTATTTTTAAAGTATACATTAGTAAAACTATATTAACATTATATTTTGATTCGAACTAGTATAGTTTTACTAATTTTGTACGCAATTACAAGAAAATGAAAAAAATCCACTTTATATTAATCGTTTTGATTGGCGCACTTTTGATGCCAAGCGCTACGTTTGCCTGTGGAAATAATTCAGAAAAATCTTGTACTAAACAAATGACTGCTAAGACAGGCATGAAAGACTGTTGCGGTAAGGGCAGTAGTTCTAAAAGCAAAGATAACCATGGTTGTACTGGAAAATGTGGAAATGCTTTATGTAGTGCTTCTTCCATAAACTTAGTAATCGTTACTGCTACACCATTAGAAAATCAAGACAACGTCTTTAATTTTGCTACAAAAAAGCAAAAATTTTACCCGTCAGTATCGTTCACTTCTGAAGGATACTCTTCTATCTGGCTTATTCCTAAAATAGGCTAAATTCTTTTTTGACAGCCATTAGTGTGTCAAATTCAAAGCAAACTACTTGCTTCAATCTATGATTTATCAATTTAATTAAGGAACAAATTCGAGTAAAATCACTGTTTTTGTTTCAGGAATTCTGCTTGTTTTTTTTTAAACGGTTTGCCAAGTTAAGTAAAACGCAATAATTTCACTCCATTTTAAGGGTTGTTGATTTATTTTTGAACTCTTAAATTTGGACAACCAAAAAAGAAAAACCCAAGATTTAAACAATGATATTTGATAGTAATCGAAAAAGCAATAAATACTAAGAAAACAACGTAATTTTCCATTTGGATCAAGACTAAATAGCTATTTAGTCTGTTTATTTGGGGTTTAGAAGTTTTCTAAAACAGATCAGAATTAAATAAATAACGCAATATAATTATAACTTTTAAAAATTAGTAAAATGAAAAACATTGTAAAAATCAGTCTTTTATCAGCAGTATTTGCTCTAGCATCTTGTAAAGACAACAAATCAGAAACAGCCGATAAAGCGAACACCGAGACATCCGACAGTCAGCAATATTCTTGTGAAATGCATCCTGAAGTACACGGTAAAAAAGGAGAAGAATGTTCTAAATGCGGAATGTCCTTAACGGTTCCTGTAGCCCATGAAGAAGTGATTGAAGAAGTGAAAGAAATGGACGTTACAAAAAGCAAATCGGCATTTTCAATCGATATGATTTTAAATGATTACCTAAAATTGAAAAATGCCCTAGCTAGCGATGACGCTACATTAGCGACTGCATCAAGTAAAGCTTTAGAAACAACTTTACAAAAAACGACCACTGACAAAATTGAAGCTGATTTACTTTCTCAATACAACACCATCGCTGACGCTGCTAAACAACACACCGCAACCATTACTGAGAATGCAGGTAAAATTGCTGCACAAAGAAATGCGTTTGCTTTATTGAGTGCTGACATGCATAACTTTATTAAAATGTTTAATACAGATAAAAAACTGTACCAAGACTATTGCCCCATGTACAATCAAGGAAAAAATGGATATTGGATTAGTGAAATTAAAGATATTAAAAATCCATATTACGGAGCTGAAATGTTGACTTGTGGAGGAATTACAAAAGAATTGTAATTCTCAGTTCCAACCTTTAGATGAAAAATATTTTCATTAATTAAGCTATTATGGTAGAAAAATTAATATCGTTTTCCTTAAAAAATCGAGCGATTGTTTTGCTCGTTTCCGCCTGCTTGTTTGGTTGGGGAATCTACAGTGTGCAAGAAAATCCCATTGATGCGATTCCTGATTTATCAGAAAATCAGGTTATTGTTTTTACGGAGTGGATGGGTAGAAGCCCACAGGTGATAGAAGATCAGGTAACCTACCCTCTAGTTTCTAACTTACAAGGAGTTCCTAAAGTCAAAAATATCCGGGCTTCTTCCATGTTTGGGATGAGTTTTATCTACATCATTTTTGAAGATAATATAGATCCTTATTGGGCAAGAACTCGAGTACTGGAACGTTTAAATTATGCTCAGCGACTGTTGCCACAAAATGTAGTTCCCACTTTAGGACCTGATGGTACAGGAGTAGGGCATATATTTTGGTACCATTTGGAAACGAATGGGATGGATCTTGGGGAACAAAGAGCGCTGCAGGATTGGTATGTGAAATTTGCTTTACAGACAGTTCCAGGTGTTGCTGAGGTAGCTTCCTTTGGAGGTTTTGAAAAACAATATCAATTGGTTTTAGATCCTTTGAAAATGCAGTACTATAATGTTAGTATGATGGAAGTGATGAAAGCCGTAAAGACGAGTAATAATGATGTTGGTGGGCGCAAATTTGAAATGAGCAACATGGCCTATATCGTGCGAGGGCTCGGCTATATAAAAAATATCAAAGATGTGGAAGAAATTGCCATCAAAAATTATAATTCGGTTCCCGTAAGAGTTAAGGATATCGGTTCTGTTCAAATGGGTGGTGATTTACGTCTGGGGATTTTTGATGCAAATGGAGAAGGCGAAGTAGTCGGCGGAATTGTCGTGATGCGTTACGGTGAAAATGCTGATAAGGTCATAGATGCGGTGAAGGTAAAAATGAAAGAAGTCGAAAAAGGATTGCCTGAAGGGGTGACCTTCAAAACCTCTTATGATAGAAGCGAGCTAATTAAAAAAGCAATTGAATCTGTTAAAGGGACTTTAATCGAGGAAATGATTGCGGTCTCCATAGTGATTCTTCTTTTTCTTTTCCATTGGAGAAGTGCCTTAATTATTCTAATACAGTTGCCAATATCTGTTGCTATAGGTTTTATTTTGCTCCAGGCTTTTGGGATTTCATCCAATATTATGTCGCTTACCGGAATTGCTTTAGCAATTGGTGTTGTAGTTGATGATGGGATAGTTATGGTCGAAAATGCCTATAGAACCATCTCTGAGAAACAAGAAGAAATGGATAACAATCAATAATCAACCGATGAAAAAGTTATTTAAAAAGATATTTAAAAAAGAACACGATCCATTGTCGGCGGATGAAAGAATGAAGTTAATAGAATCTTCCTCTAAGCTCGTTGGCCCAGGAGTTTTTTATTCGACACTTATTGTAATTGCTTCTTTTTTACCCGTTTTTCTACTAACGGGGATGGAAGGAAAATTATTCAGTCCGTTAGCGTGGACAAAATCATTTATACTGATAGTAGATGCGTTTTTAGCGATTACATTGACTCCAGTTCTAATCAGTTACTTGCTGAAAGGAAAATTGCGTCCGGAGAACAAGAACCCAATCAATAGAAAAATGGAAAGTTGGTATACGCCAATTCTAATTTTTTGCTTAAAATGGAGAAAAAGCGTTCTATTGGTAAACTGCATTGCTTTACTGATAGGAGGGTTGATGTATACGCGTCTCGGTTCAGAGTTTATGCCTCCTTTAGATGAGGGATCTATTTTGTTTATGCCTGTAACTTTACCTGATGTCTCTAATTCTGAAGTAAAAAGAATATTGCAGGTTCAGGACAAGATAATAAAATCAATTCCTGAGGTAACCCATGTTTTAGGAAAAGCGGGGAGAGCCAATACGGCAACGGACAATAGCCCTATAAGTATGATTGAAACAATCATTTTGCTTAAACCTCATAACGAATGGAGAGCCGGTAAAACCAAAAGTGATATCATAGATGAAATAAATAATAAACTGCAAATACCGGGTGTTACTAATGGTTTTACGCAGCCTATTATTAATCGAATAAATATGCTTTCGACGGGAATTAGAACAGACGTGGGCGTAAAAATTTATGGGGCAAGTTTGGATACCATCGAAGCTTTGGCACAAAAAATTAAAAAGACGCTGGAAGGGACCGAAGGAGTGAAAGATTTGTATGCCGAACCAATAACTGGTGGGAAGTATATCGATATTGAAGCAAATCGTGAGGCAATTGGAAGATATGGTCTCAGCATTGACGATGTTAATAATGTGGTTGAAGCAGCAATTGGTGGAATGACATTGACGACTACTATTGAAGGGAGACAGCGTTTTTCTGTAAATGCCAGATATGCACAAGAGTATAGAAATAGTATTGAAGACTTAAAAAAACTGCAGGTACAAACCATGGAATTCGGGCCAATACCATTAGACGCCGTCGCCGATATAAAAATAAGCGATGGACCTCCGATGATAAACAGCGAAAATGCCATGCTGCGTGGGAGCGTTTTGTTTAATGTTAGGGATCGTGATTTAGGAAGTACGGTAGAGGAAGCGCAGGATAAGCTCAACACCATGATGACTAAACTGCCAAAAGGGTATTATGTGGAATGGAGCGGACAATGGGAGAATCAAATCCGTGCTAACAAAACATTGGGCATGATATTGCCTATCGTTGTACTTATCATATTCCTGATTTTGTATTTTACGTACAACTCAATGAAGGAAGCTTTAATAACGATGATAACAGTTCCTTTTGCTTTAATAGGAGGTATTTTTATGGTCTATTTTTATGGAATTAATTTATCTGTAGCGGTTGCTGTGGGATTCATCGCGTTGTTTGGGATGGCCATAGAAACAGCCATGATAATGACTATTTACCTAAACGAGGCCATGAATAAAATGGTTGAAAAACACGGCAACAGCAAAGAAACAATTACCACGGACATCCTCCGACAGTACATTATTGATGGTTCGGCAAAAAGGCTGAGACCAAAATTAATGACGGTTTCGGTTTCTCTTTTTGGTTTAGTACCCATTCTTTGGTCGACAGGGACGGGCGCTGATGTGATGATTCCCATTACGGTTCCGCTCATTGGAGGAACAATCACCTCTGTTATATATGTATTATTAGTAACCCCTATTGTTTTTGAAATGACAAAGCAACATGAATTAAGAACAAAAGGCAAAATAGATCTTATCGATGCGACACATTAAATATTATATCATTATCAGTTGTTTGCTGTTAAACGCTACTGCTGCAGTAGCGCAAACACTTTCGTTGGATGCTATTTTGACTAACGTCAGAACGAATAATCCGCAGTTAAAAATGTACGATGCCGACATACAGAGCATGGATGCAGCAGCCAAAGGAGCACGCAGTTGGATGGCACCTCAAGTGAGTACAGGCTTGTTTATGACTCCGTACAACATAAATCCAGATATGGGGTCTTACATGATAGGCGTTACACAAATGATTCCCAATGCTTCAAGGCTAAAAGCCGATTCTAATTACATGAATGCCATGTCTTCGGTAGAAGCAGAAAGCAAGAACTATACCGCGAATCAGTTGAACGCGTTGGCAAAAACGAATTATTACCAATGGATCGTACTGGATAAAAAAATAAAAATAACCAAGGATAATTTATTGCTTTTAGAGTACATGATTAAAAGTATGGAGATACGCTATCAGTATAATATGGACAAACTGCCCACCTATTACAAGGCAAAGTCACAATACAGCGCATTGGAAAGCATGGTGGTAATGTTGCAAAACGAGATTTCGCAAAAGAAAATCATGCTTAATACTTTGATGGCAAGAGATAAAAACACTGTTTTTGAAATAGAATCTAATTTTACTTTAAAGGAGTATGATTTTATGAAATCAGACACGGTATCGCTTTCTGAAAACCGAAGCGATGTAAGAGCTATCGAGAAAACAATTGCTTTAAATGAGTTGAAAATAGACATTGAGAAAGCAAAATTATTGCCCGAGTTTGGGGTGAAGTACGATCATATGTTTGCCTTCGGGAATGGTCCGCAACAATTTTCATTGATGGGAATGATTACAATACCCATGCCTTGGTCATCAAAAATGAATAAAGCTAACATCAGTAGTTTTAAAATAAAAAATGAAAGTCTGGATTGGCAAAAACAAATGATTCTAAACGAAGCAACAGGAATGATTTCAGGCATGCAAGCGGAGCTTAGCAACTTAAAGAAGCAATATGAAATTGCCGATAAAAGCATCATTCCGGCATTGCGAAGAAATTATGACACTTCCATAATCGCCTGGCAAAATAACACAGGAGATCTATTTTTGGTACTGGATGCGTGGGAAGCATTGAATATGGCTCAAATAGAAAAACTGGACAAGTTGCAGGCCATATTGAGTACTCAGGTAGCCATTGAAAAACAACTGGAAACGAAATAATTATGAACAAATATATAAAATATAGTTTGGCGGCTATTGCCATTTTAGTTGTAGGATTTGCAATCTATTATGGTGTGAACAATTCTACTGCCCAAACGGATCAAGAGCAACCGGCTGCCGTATATACCTGTTCGATGCATCCTGAAATTATTCGGGACGAACCAGGGAATTGCCCGGTATGCGGAATGAATTTAGTGAAAAAAGTGACTGAGGGACAATCGATGGAAAGCCATTCTATTGACCATTTATTACGGTCAACTGACAGCTTCGTAGTAGGGGATTTTCAAACCACAACGGCAAAAGACACGGCCATCAGTAGTGAAATAGAGCTACCTGGAATTGTCGCTTATGATCCTAATTCATCGGTTAACATTGCCGCAAGGATAAGTGGCCGAATCGAAAAAATGTATGTGAATTATAAATACCAAAAAGTAAATAAAGGACAAAGACTTTTTGATTTGTATAGTCCGGAATTATTGACAGCACAGCAAAATTTCATTTATTTAATTACCAATGATTCTGAAAACGCATCCATCATAAAAGCTTCGAAACAAAAATTAGCACTTTATGGAATGACTACAAGTCAGATTAATTCATTGGCTACAGCCAAAAGAACAAATCCTATAATTACTATTTATAGTCCCGCTAACGGAATTGTTCAAGGAACTGAAAGTAGTAGGACTGGTACTGAAGGATCGATGCAAAATAACGCCGCCACAACGACCTCCTTAACATTGAAAGAAGGAGATTACATTAAGAAAAATGAAGTGGTTTTTAAGTTAGTGAATACGGATAAAGTATGGGGTATTTTCAATGTGATGCAAGGACAAAGCAGTTTGATAAAGATCAACCAAGCGATTCGGTTTTCTTCAGAATTAGATGAAAGTGATTTTATAAATGCCAAAGTGAGTTTTATAGAAACACAACTCAGCGAAACGGATAAGACGAACAGGGTTCGAGTGTATTTAAATAATAGCAATCTGAAATTCCCGATTGGATTGCGATTGCAAGGTTTTGTCGAAACAAATCCCATCCAAGGCATTTGGGTTCATAGGCAAGCATTAGTGAGCATCGGCAGTAAAAAAGTAGTTTTTACTAAAAAAGAAAATGGTTTTAAAGCAAAAGAAATAAAAACAGGAATTGAACTCAATGATTTTATTCAGGTCCTCGAAGGGCTGGATGTAAAAGAGGTAATTGCTGACAATGCACAATATTTAATGGATAGCGAAAGCTTTATTAAAACAGAATAATTATGCAAAAGATAAAGAAATTCAGTTTCCTATTCCTGGCATTAGTTGTCGTAATGGGATGTAATACTAAAAGCAAGGAAGATCATAGCGCGCATCAGGATGGAGAAAGTATTTTTTACACCTGTTCCATGGATCCCCAAATAAAGGAAGATAAGCCTGGTAAATGTCCTATTTGTCATATGGAATTGACCCCAATGAAAAAAGACAATTCGGCCTCTAATGAAATAACCCTAAGCGACCAGCAAATAAAATTGGGAAATATAACTACCCAAAATATAGAGGATACAAATAGTAGTCTGAAAGAAAACTATACGGGCGTTTTGACAATTAATCAGGAACAAATCAAAACCATTTCAGCAAGAGCGATGGGGCGAATTGAGAAATTATATTTTAAAACTACGGGTGATTATGTTAAAAAAAATCAAGCTGTATATCAATTATACAGCGAAGATATAGCCATTGCTAAACAGTATTATTTTGCAGCGTACACGCAATTGGCCATGCCTGGTGATTTTGGAAAAAATGCCAAAAGTATGCTTCAAGCTGCAAAACAAAAGCTGTTGTTTTATGGTTTGTCTAATGCGCAAATTGAAAGTATTAAAGGCAATGCTCAAATTTCACCATACACCACTTTTTATAGTACTTACAGCGGATATATTTCGGAGATAACGGCTACAGAAGGTAGTTATGTAATGGAAGGTGCTGCAATAATTAAGTTGGTCGCTCTAAATACACTTTGGCTTGAAACGCAAGTAAACGTGAGCTATGCAAAATCATTAAAAATTGGACAAAGTGCTACGGTTTCTTTTACAGATTATCCCGCTAAAGAAATGCAGGCAAAAATCTCATTTATTAATCCTGAGATTAATCCAGACTCCAGATTGCTATTGATTCGAATGGAAATCGCTAACCCGGACTTGTTTTTAAAACCGGGAATGCAGGCAGTGGCAAAATTAACTCAATCCAATAGGAAAGGATTATTTATTCCAATAGATGCTGTCATTAGAGAAGAAAACCACAAGTATATATGGGTCGAAAAAAGTCATGGTCTATTTGAGAACGTGATGGTTGAAACCGGGGTAGAAGCCAATGGAATGGTCGAAATCACATCGGAAGTGGACATTACAAAAAAAATAGTTATTACCGGTGCCTATGCCATTAACAGTGAATATATATTCCGCAAAGGAAGTGATCCCATAGCAGGGATGAAGATGTAATAAGAGGTAATGCATAATAGTGTGATTATTAGTAGCTTATTAGGTTAAAAAAAGCTAACTTAGTTCTGTTATAATGGAATTTTAAAGCATTTTTGATAATAAAATAATTATAAAAAGGACGTTATCTGAAAGTTCAATCGAGTAGCGATCAAAAACTCTAATTAAAATGGGATTATGGAAGAAAACAACACACAGTTAAAAACTAATCCTTATGTGAAATTTGCCTCAATAATGGCGGTTTCATTTGTCATTATGTATTTAGTAATGTTTTTAAATGTTGCTGAATTTAGCCATGTACACAATAGCTTAACCCGCTTTTACATGACCACTTTAATGATTGCTACAATGGCAATCAATATGCTGTTATTTATGTGGAAAATGTATCCCAATCGTAAAACCAATTTAGCAATAATAGTCTTTGCCGCTACTACATTTCTTGGAACACTTTTTCTATTAAGGACACAAACTTTTATTGGAGATGTACAATATATGAAAGCTATGATTCCTCATCATTCATCAGCCATTATGACTAGTAGTAATGTAGATTTTAAAGATCCAGAAGCTAAAAAATTAGCCGGAGATATAATAGATGCTCAAGAAAGAGAAATTAAGCAAATGAATGAAATGATTATTCGTCTGGAAAGCAAAAAATAATAAAGTGAAAATTTATATCAAAAACATGGTTTGTGGTCGTTGTGAAATGGCTGTAAAGACAACCTTAGAAAAAATGTCGCTTCCTGTAGTTTCTGTAGACTTGGGTGAAGTACTCTTTTCTCGGGAATTAAAAAGCGAGGAAAAACAACCATTAGCACTAGCTCTTAAGGAGCTTGGTTTTGAATTGTTAGAAGATAAAACTAGTAAAGTTATTGAGAAAATTAAAAACCTCATCATTGACTTAGTACACAATCAAAACGAAAAACTAAAAGTCAACTTCTCAGCTTTCTTATCGGATGAGTTGCACCAAGATTACAGTGCTTTGAGTAAGCTTTTTTCAGAAGAAGAAGGTGCTACCATTGAGCATTATTTTATAGCTCAAAAGATCGAAAAAGCCAAAGAGTTATTGGTCTATGACGAAATGAGTCTAAGCGAAATTGCATTGTATTTAAATTATAGTAGTGTCGCTCATTTGAGTAATCAATTTAAGAAAGTGGCGGGTATGACTCCAACTTATTTTAAAAAAACAGAAGACAAAAACCGCAAACAAATTGATTCTTTGTAAATGATACAAATCTCTTCCTGAATTGTGTAACAACGAAACAGAGTTTCAGTCGGATATTTGTAGTATAATTTTTTATAGAGAGAAAGATGAAACATACATATATAATTACGGGAATGTCTTGTGACGGCTGTCGTAAAAAAGTAGAAAAAACACTGAATGCTATTGACGGTGCTGATGCTGTTGTTTCGCTAGAATCAAAGCAAGCATTTATTACGATGGATACCCATATCCCATTGGCTATTTTTCAAGATGCTTTAGCTGTTGCAGGAAACTACAGTATAGAAATGAGTACTCCAAAAGGGAAAATCTCTGAGCCTACGCCTGCAAAATCTTGCTGTAGTATGAAGGATTCTGATACTAAAAAAGAACATTCTCATACACACAATCATACTGCAGCACCCGGAAAATATTATTGTCCAATGCATTGCGAAGGCGACAAAGTCTATGACAAAGCGGGTGATTGCCCGGTATGCGGAATGGATTTAGTTCAAGAAGCGGTTGTTAATCAAAAAGTAGAATACACTTGTCCGATGCATCCTGAAATCATCAAAGATGGTCCTGGTGATTGTCCTATTTGCGGAATGGATTTAGTACCGATGGAGCCAAAAGAAAGCGATGACAATAAAACCTATAATGAGTTATGGCGTAAAATGAAAATAGCAATATTTTTTACTTTGCCTATTTTTATCATTGCCATGTCAGATATGATTCCGAACAATCCTTTGATGAAAATCATGAGTATCGAAAGTTGGAACTGGGTGCAATTTGCCTTATCGCTTCCCGTAGTGTTTTATGCGTGTAGTATGTTTTTTGTACGCGCCTATAAATCGGTTTTAACTTGGAATTTAAATATGTTTACCCTTATCGGCATCGGTTCTGGTGTAGCATTTTTATTTAGTGTTTTCGGATTGTTTTTTCCATCGCTATTTCCAGCAGAATTTAAAACGGAAACGGGGAGTGTTCATTTGTATTTTGAAGCAGCCACAGTTATTTTGACTTTAGTCTTATTAGGGCAATTGCTTGAAGCAAAAGCGCACAGTAAAACTAGTGGAGCAATAAAAGAATTATTAAAATTAGCGCCTACCCAAGCTACATTGGTGGTTGATGGAGTAGACAAAGTGATTTCGATCCATGATATTAAAAAAGGGGATTTATTGCGCGTTAAGCCAGGAGATAAAATTCCGGTAGATGGAAAAATAACGCAAGGCGAAAGTACGATTGATGAATCGATGATTTCGGGAGAGCCTATTCCGGTTGATAAAGCTGTGGATGATGACGTTATCTCAGGAACAATCAACGGAACTAAATCGTTTGTAATGATTGCTGAAAAAGTAGGGTCAGAAACCTTACTCGCTCAAATTGTACAAATGGTTACAGAAGCGAGTCGTTCTAGAGCGCCTATTCAAAAACTAGCGGACAGTATTGCCAAGTATTTTGTACCTATAGTTGTAGGTGTTTCGATTATTACCTTTTTCGTATGGACAGTCTACGGACCTGAGCCTGCATTAGTGTACGGTTTTATTAATGCCATTGCGGTATTGATTATTGCTTGTCCTTGTGCTTTGGGATTAGCTACTCCCATGTCTGTTATGGTAGGAGTGGGTAAAGGGGCGCAATCGGGAGTTTTGATAAAAAATGCCGAAGCTTTAGAAATGATGAACAAAGTAAATGTACTGATTACAGATAAAACAGGAACGATTACCGAAGGAAAACCTTCTGTAGAAAAAGTAGTGGCTGTACATAATAACGAGGAGGATTTGATTCAATTGATTGCTTCGGTAAATCAATATAGTGAGCATCCTTTGGCGCAAGCCGTAGTAAATTTCGCGAAAGCGAAAAATATAGGGCTAACTGAAGTTAACGATTTTGATTCCGTAACAGGAAAAGGAGTGGTAGGAAATGTAGCTGGTAAAAAAGTAGCATTAGGAAATAAAAAACTAATAGAACACGTAAATGCGACTATTTCTAAAGATTTAGAAAATACTGTTATTGCGGAACAAAAGCTAGGAAAAACCATCTCTTATATTGCAGTTGATACTATAGCAGTGGGTTATGTCGCAATTACAGACGCTATAAAAACAACTAGCACAAACGCCATTAAAGAGTTAATGTCTCAAGGTGTTGAGGTGATCATGTTGACAGGAGATAATGAAAATACAGCTAAGGCCGTAGCCGATGAATTGCATTTGACTTCGTTTATTGCAGGTTGTTTGCCGCAAGATAAACTCAATGAAATTAAACGTTTACAAGCCGAAGGTAAAATTGTAGCGATGGCAGGTGACGGAATCAACGATGCGCCGGCTTTGGCTCAAGCCAATGTAGGAATAGCAATGGGAACTGGAACAGATGCGGCAATTGAAAGTGCCAAAATAACCTTGGTAAAAGGTGATTTACAAGGAATTGTAAAAGCTAAAAAGCTAAGTCATGCGGTTATGGGGAACATTAATCAAAACTTATTCTTTGCGTTCTTCTACAATGTAATTGGAATTCCAATTGCAGCAGGAGTGTTATATCCTTTCTTCGGATTGTTGCTTTCGCCAATGATTGCTGCTTTGGCAATGAGTTTTAGTTCGGTTTCCGTTATTGCAAATGCACTGCGACTGCGAAATTTGAAGTTGTAATGCACTGAAGTTGATTTTTAATATAAATATTTTAATCTATAAAATAAAACACCATGAAAACACTACAGAAATTTGCCTTTGCAACCGGACTAATTGGACTATTGTATTCCTGTCAGTCAACGAATCAGGTACTCTCAAAATCAGATAAGAGAACCGAAATTATGAACACTATCGCCAATGACGAAATGATGTCAAAAGAGATGATGGGCGTGTTGATGAACAGCAAAAGCGGTCAAATGATGATGATGAAGGAGCATCACGCTAAAATGATGGGGATGATGAAAGAGGATCCAGAAATGATGAAAGGCATGATGCCGGAAATGATGAAAATGATGGAGGATAATCCAGAAATGATGAAAGGCATGATGAAAGGCATGATGGAAAAAGTTAAAAATGATGATGCTATGATGTCCGATATGTGTAAATCTATGATGGATAATCCAGATATGATGAAAATGATGGAGAAAATGAAGGCAGAAAAAATGGACATGAGTAAGATGAAAGGAATGGATAAAAAATCCAAATAACATTATAAAAAAAAACAGGAGGAGTACTATTTAACGCTATTAATACGATACAATTATGAATAATCATGGACATCAAGGAATGCATATGGATAGCTACTCATTTATGGGAATGCATTGGTTCTGGTGGGGGTCAATATTGATTTTTGCACTAGTATTATTAGTGGCAGCCCACCAGTACAGAAAAAGAAAATAATTTAATTTAAAAAATAAAAAGTTATGGAATATTATTTCAGTAAAACGATTAACGACAGTTTCGAAAATGCAATAGAGAAAGTTACGGAAGCCCTTAAAACGGAAGGATTTGGAGTATTAACAGAAATCGACATAAAAGCAACATTAAAGAAGAAATTAGATGTGGACTTTTACAATTACACCATTCTGGGTGCCTGCAATCCGCCTTCGGCATATAAAGCATTATTGGCAGAAGATAAAATAGGAATGATGTTGCCTTGTAATGTGATCGTTCAAGAGAAAGTAAAAGGTCAGGTAGAGGTTTCGGCGGTTGATCCGGCAGCATCTATGCAAGCGGTAGATAACGCAGCACTTGGGGAAATCGCAACAGAAATCAGAGATAGGCTGCAAAAAGTAATTAATACTTTGTAGTCCCGTTTTTAACAGTAACCCTTATTAGGCAAGTCAAATTGCATTTAAGATTAGTAATTAAAAACAAGAAAATGAAGACTTTAAAATATACAGCATTGTTAATTTTGATTGTGTCCCAATCTATTTTTAGTCAGGTTGTAGAAGGCAACGTTGACAATCTTCCGGTGAAGGAATATACACTCACCATCAGGGAGGAGGTTGTTAATAAAGCAGGGGTAGCTGTAAAAGGAATGACTGTAAATGGAAGCATACCAGGTCCGGTATTGGAATTTACTGAAGGAGAGTATGCTATTATTCATGTTAAAAATGAAATGAAGGAAGAAACGTCCGTTCATTGGCACGGGATAATACTGCCTAATTTTTATGACGGAGTTCCTTACTTGAGTACTCCGCCTATTAAGCCGGGACAAACGCTCAAGTACGAATTTGCCATAAAACAAGCGGGTACTTATTGGTATCATTCGCATACCATGTTGCAAGAGCAAAGTGGCGTTTTTGGGTCCATAGTTATTCACCCCAAAAAAGAAACATTGGTATACGACAAAGAATTGGTTTTAATGCTATCGGATTGGACCAATGAAAAACCAATGAATGTGCTGCGGACTCTAAAACGGGGTTCCGAATGGTATCAAATAAAAAAAGGTACCGCTACTCCGCTCAATAGGGTTATTGCAAGAGGTGCCGTCGGAGCGCAATTAAACTTTTGGAGACAACGTATGGTAGGTGCTGATATTGCCGACATCTACTATCCTGCATTTTTGATTAATGGAAAACAGTCTGTTGAATATCCCGATTTTAAACCGGGAGAAAAGGTAAGAGTACGAGTTATCGATGGAGCTGCTTCTACTTCTTTTTGGATGACTTTTGGCGGAGAAGATCCAGTACTTGTTTCAGCAGACGGTCATGACGTAGTACCGGTTGTAAAAAACAAAACATTTATTGGTATAGCAGAAGCCTATGATTTTATTGTGACCATTCCACAAGACGGTAAAATTGAATATAGAATTACGGCACAGGATGGTTCAGGTACGGCTTCGGCCTTTCTGGGAAGCGGTAAAATCTTAGCGGCTCCAGTTGTTCCAAGACCAGATAAAATTGGCATGATGCAAAAGATGGCGAAGATGGACATGAAAATGGGAGCTCATGCACTAAAATACCGTCCGAAAAAAGACGAACGTTTTAAAATAAAGAACGAATATGGCATGCAAATGGATATGTCGAAGGATTCTAAAATGAAAGAGATGAAAATGGACGACATGAAGCACAAGCAAATGGATATGCCCAAAGATTCTGCAAAGGAAGGAATGGAAATGGATCATTCTAAGATGGAAGGGATGAAAATGGAAGGTATGCAAGAAGAAGCTGTAAAGGCTGATTCTGCAAAAAAGGATAGTGTGGAAGGTGAAATGAAAATGGAAGGAATGGATCTGTTTTCAGAATATAACTATGATTACCTAAGGTCACCGGTAAAGACAAACTATTCTGCCGATGCACCAGTAAAAGAAATCCTGTTGAACCTGACGGGAAATATGCAGCGCTATATCTGGAGTATGAATGGTGTTCCCCTGGCTGAAACTGATAAAATAAAAATTGAAGGAGGTCAGGTCACAAGAATAACATTGAATAACCTGACCATGATGCATCACCCCATGCACCTGCACGGTCATTTCTTCAGGGTGATCAATAAAAACGGAGAATACTCACCCTTAAAACATACCGTAAATGTTCCTCCAATGGGGAATGTCACAATAGAATTTTACGGAAGTGAATATGGAGATTGGTTTTTCCATTGTCACATATTATATCATATGATGAGTGGTATGGCAAGAGTAATTAGTTATGATACACCAAGGGATACACGTATGAAAGGGTTTCCCGTTTCTGAGTTAGTAGCTGAAACTAACAGATATTATTCTTGGGGAATGGTGGATGCAGCATCTCATTTTACGGCTTTACAATTAACGGCTTCCAACTTGAGAAATCAATTTAACGTGTCCATGGAATATGGCTGGAACAAAAATCTCGAAGGTGAAGTTACCTACGAAAGATATTTACATGATTATTTGAGGGTTTTTGGTGGCGTAAACATAGAAAATGAGAAGGAAGATAGCTTTGATACGTTTAAGACTACGGCAGTGGTTGGTATCCGATATTTGACTCCGTATTTATTTAATCTAGATGCGCGAATTGATAATGAGCTTAGACCGCGAATTGCATTAGGAAGAAGTGTTATGGTGTTTCCTAAATTTTCAGTGTTTGGATATTATGAATATAAATTGGACTTAGGCTTGGTGAATGATCTTCCAGTAGCTAAAGACTACACCTCAGATACCGTTTGGAGTGCCGGTGTTGAGTATATGTTTTCAAAAAACGTTTCAGTAATGGGAAGCTACGATAACCGATTTGGTGCAGGAGGCGGGTTGTCTGTCAGATTTTAAAATTTATTGGCATAAATTTATTTAAGAGCCGGATATACAGAACAGAAATAATTATTTCAAATTACGGTGACTGCTTGTGAAATGGATTTAGAAATGGAAGTATTTGGGGCACAACTATCGCAGAGGCTTGGAATAGAGATTGTTTAACATCTTCAGCAGCTGATTTAACCATACAAAACCGAGAAACCATCAGACTGCACATAAGAGTAAGAATAAATCTAGCAGCCGGATAAAAAAACAGAAGTGTTTCTTAAACCGGCTAAATAGTAATTAAAATCAAATAATATGAAAACAGTATTAATTATTTTTTCGGCAATTGGTTTATTAACATTAAACAGTTGCAACCAAAAAACGGACCCTAAAGCAATGCTTGAAAACTCGAAATCAAGGACTGAAGTTTTTGATGCCATTGCCAGTAATCCTGATTTTATGAAAGAATTCATGGGAAACATGCAATCTAATCCAGATGCCATGCACATGATGCAAGGGGATAAAATGATGATGGGCAATATGATGGGTGGTAACGGAATGCAAATGATGATGAAAGACAGCATGATGACAAAGAATTTCACGAGCGGAATGATGGCTAATCCAGAAATGATGCAATCCCTGATGGGTGAAATGATGAAGGACGGCAAAACCATGGCTGCTATGATGCAAATGATGCAGCAAGGAGGCATGATGAGTAAAGAGTGCATGCAATCAAGCATGAAAATGATGGATAGTAAAGGAATGCCAATGATGAATAGTGCTAATATAAAATAAGGCAGTTTTTTGACAATTCAAAGGCAGGAAACTTTGCACAGCTGGGGGTTATACCAATTATAACTGTTAGCAAACTTCAAATAAATAGAATAGACTCTCAACAAATTTAAAAAACAAGAAAAGCTATGATGTGATGTTATGGCTTTTTTTGTAGTTTGTCTCGCTGTTGTGAGCACTGAAAATTTCTCGTCTTTTTTTTTCTTACTAAGAGCTAATTATGAATTAATTACAATTTTCTGATGAGAAAAGGGCGATTTATTATTATCAGTTTTAGGATTTGGTTTTGTGTATCTCAAAAATAGTTCTATTTTTGCACCAGAATAGAAAATTAAGGCCCGTTCGTCTATCGGTTAGGACGCATGGTTTTCATCCATGTAAGAGCGGTTCGATTCCGCTACGGGCTACAATATTTCCATTTTGCAATTCAGACTTTCAGAAAGCTGACTTCGCTATTTAATTTTGTAAATTAATTTCAATTTACCTCTTAGAAATAAAAAAAGCCTCGAAAATTAAACTTTTCGAGGCTTTTTTTGTTGACGACGAAAGTGCTTTTATTTTCCTAAACAAGAGATTCCGAATTCGCTTTTTTTTCAATTTTAAATTGAAATTAGTTATAGAGAGAGCTTAATCGATACCATAAAATGGAGCAGTCTGTACTCAAGGAAGTCTTTAAATCGAAGCAAATTAGTCTGTTTTATCTTTTTTGCTTAACGCCAATAATCCTAAAATAGGACCAATAGCTAAACAGGTATAAATATAGTTTGTATCTGTTACTGTTCTTAATCCACTGATTAATTGAATGCTAATTATTGTAATTGTAAAGCCAATACTATTCACTATTGTAAGTGCTGTTCCTTTTATTTCTGAAGGAGCATTCTGAGCGACTAATGTTGATAAAAGTGGAGAGTCAGCAACAACGACCATTCCCCAAAAAAGTAAGAAAGTAATAAAGAGAGTCGCTGATTGGATGACAAATAGAAAGGGAAAAATAAGACAGCAAGTACAAGATAGTAATAGTGATATAAACGCAATTCGTTTTGCACCGAAGATTTCTGAGAGGTAGCCACTCAATACGCAAGCGAGCCCACCAATACCAATGATAAGGAAAGATAAAACAGGAATATTAAATGTTGTTTCTGGATGTAAATCGCTATATGTTTGAAGTAGTAACGGTGTAAAAGCCCAAAACGCATATAGCTCCCACATGTGCCCAAAATAGCCAAATGCAGCGGAACGTAAGTTTTGATTTCTAAATATACCAAAGAAAGCAGATAAATTAACACCTTGACTTTGTTTTCGATAAGGACCATCAGGAACTAAAAGAGCGATCATTAAACCGCCCAGAACGGCTAGAGAAGAAGTCGTGATTATAACTAATTTCCAAGGGAATGCATTCGTTAATCCTTTTAACAAATGCGGAAAAGCAGTGCCAATTACTAGTGCGCCCACTAAAAACCCCAGCGACTTGCCAAGCCCTTTATTAAAATAATCAGCCGCTATTTTCATTCCAACAGGGTAGATGCCGGCAAGAAAAAAACCAGTTAAAAAACGTATGGATAGCATTGTGGTAAAAGTGTTACCTTCCCATATAAGACCTGCATTGCATAGCGCTCCTAGCAGTGCACTTATCAAAAATACTTTTGAAGGAGAAAAACGATCTGCGATCGCCAGTACTGCAAATACTAAAGTGCCTAAAATAAAACCAAATTGGACTGCTGAGGTTAAATGACCAATAGCTGTTTCCTGAAGTCCAAAATTAATTACTAAATCGCTCATCACGGCATTACTTGCAAACCAAAGAGAGGTACAGCAAAATTGGGCAACAACAATTGTAGGTAGGATTGTTTTTATTCGGTTCATTTAAAAATTTGCTTATTATTAACTAAGGATATTGTTTTGCTATGCAAAGAGAAGCAAAACTAGTGAAATTGTGGCAGAACAGAACATGTCTCATAATTAATCAATGGCTATATAAAGTAAAGCAAAAATAAAATAGTTTAAGGTCAGGAAGCTTTGTGCAACGGGTCGCTATTTGATCAAGTTAATTTTAAAAAAAGGTGAGTCGTTTGTCTTTAACAGAATCCAAGCGAAGCATCTTATAATCCAGAACATAGTTTTGATATATGCGCCAAGGGGCTTTGTTTCCTTGACTTGGAAGCATGTCGGCTGCTCTGTTAATATATCCCGAGTTCAGGTTGAGTAGTGGAACTGGTTTTAAATTAGTCTCAATTACTTTTGCCTGCAAAGCTTTGTAATTATGTTTGTCCAAGTACTTTAATACACGAGAAATATATTCACTGGTAAGGTCACTTTTCAACGTCCAAGAAGCATTGGTATAGCCAACAAATATAAAGAAGTTGGGAAGATCGCTTAACATTAGGCCCTTATATACAAAGGATTTGGAAATGTCAAATGGTTTCGAATCCAGTTGAATTTTCACCCCTCCAAACGCCACTAAATCCAGCCCAGTTGCCGTGATGATAATATCGGCAGCTAATGTCTTACCTGATTTTAATAAAATTCCATTGCTTAAAAAACGATCGATATGGTCGGTGACCACTGATGCTTTGCCTTTTTTGATGGCTCTAAAAAAATCTCCGTTTGGGGCGATACAAAAACGTTGCTCCCATGGATTGTAGTTAGGTATAAAATGCGGGTCGACAGGAAAGTCACCTAGGCTTTTTTTAGCGCCATTTATGATGAAATTTTTCATTCTTTCAGGAAAGAACCGACAGAGATTAAAAAAGACAATCGAATAGAAAATATTTTTATAGCGGATCAATCGATAGGCTACTTTTTTAGGGAATAGGCGTTTCAGTCGAGCGGCAATCTTGTCTTTATTAGGCAAAGCAGCAATATAGGTAGGTGATCTCTGTAGCATAACAACCTGTTCAGCTGCTGCAGCAAGTTCGGGGACGATGGTAACGGCAGTGGCTCCGCTGCCTATTACAACGATTTTTTTATCGGTAACATCTAAATTTTCAGGCCATTTTTGAGGATGGATTATTTTTCCTTCAAAAGTGGATTGGTCCTTAAATTCAGGGGTGTAGCCTTTGGTGTAATTATAATAACCACTACAACTAAAGATAAACTGGCAGCTATAAATAGTTTCTTCGGCTGTGGCTGTGTTTACAGTGGTTACCGTCCATAACTTCTCCTTTGTATCAAAGTTATAAGAAAGGGCACGCTGTTGGTAAATAATTTTTTCTCGTACCTTATATTCGTCAGCAGCTTCATTGATGTATTTCAAGATAGAAGGTCCGTCAGCAAAAGACTTTTGGTCTTCCCACGTTTTAAAGGAATAACCAAAGGTATACATATCAGAATCAGAACGAATACCGGGGTATTTAAACAAACTCCAAGTACCTCCAATTTCTGTTCTTGCCTCTAAAATAACATAGGTTTTATCAGGATTTTTACGCGACAAATGACACGCAGCCCCTATACCAGACAAACCGGCTCCTATTATGATTATATCGGTATGATTCGTATTCATATTGTTATTTTAGTATTAAATGCTGTTGCAAAATACAAAATAGAATCAACAAAAAACACCATTAAATCTTAAGAGGTAATGGTGTTTGTAATTTATAAGATGCTCTTTAAATGAACAAAAGGATAAAGGTCAATACAATGCCTCCAATCGCAAAATAAATCCCCTTTTTGAAGATAGGTATTTTTGGGGAGTACATCTAGAATGCAGATCACAAAAAAAAAGGATACACCAAAAAAGATGTTTAAAAAGTATAAAGGACTATTTGTTGACGCTTTGTGTAGGCGTTCCGTTTTTTTACGATTGCAACTCCTGTTTCTTCATTGTAATTACCGCCCTTGAAATATAAGACATCATCTTCTTCTTTTTTAACTTTTACTTTCATACGTAATTTTGGACTTAATTCTTCACCTGCTAAATTTGGTTCGAGTTGTTTTTCTAAGACAACCTCGCTTTTTAAGAAGCTGGTTTCTCTAAAAATCATTACAATACCACTTAAATCATATACGGCCATTATGCCTGATAAAAAATAACCTAGATATTTGTGGGTAACTCTAACTTGAAATGAGAATGGCGTTTTTTAATTTGCCATATTTGATGTTGATTTATATTTTGATTCGGATGACTTTAATTTTAGCTAAAGGTTTAATTCTGAGGTTTTTTAAACCTTTTATTTCAACAGTTCTCTTTTTTGTTAGTAACAATACCGATTAGTGCAAAGGTTCTTTAGGAAAAACGGAGCAGCTTACAGATTTATCATTATTATTCCCTTTGCTATTTAAGTACATGCAACTTTTCAGACGCATGTACTTATAGCTTATTTTATATAATTAGACACACAATATGGCCTCTTTAATTATAGATGATTTTACATGTTTTCAACAAATTTTGAAAAGACTTTTTTATGTAGGTCTAAATCCATATCGGGAGAAAGTGAGGCACGCACAATATAATCTTTGTCACCTTCTTTAGTAGTCCCTTGAGTAGATGTCGCAGGTATCGTCCAGTAACATCCTTTTAACTGCCCGTAGCTCACACAAAATTTACTTTCATTAGGGATTTCTGTAATCATCAAATTGATTAATTTTAAATTCAATTCTCTTTTATGCGCTTCTTTTTCTTCAGCAGTATTCCCTTTAGTGGGTAGGTCTAATGAGAAAACAGAAGGTGTAAATCCTTGTTCTGCTAGTTCTTCTGAAACAAAATTGATTTTCGCTTCTGGTAATGTTTCGTGGATGAAGTTTACAAAATCGCGTGTATTTTTATAAGCATCAATAATTCTTTGATTCATTGAAGGCAATTGTTTGGCTAATATTTCATACTGCAGTGCCGTAGCTTCATTATCGCATAGGTCTAGATGCAGTGCTATTTTTTCCATCAAAGCATCCGTTTTTTTATTCCCTACACAGTAACCAGCGGTACATTGCCCACCACTAGGGAATTTTGATCCACTAGCAAATGAAATCGTTCTAACCGTTGCAAGTATGTCCTCTTCCCCTAAAAAGTGAACATTAGGGCAAAATGTTTGATCTAAAATAAAAACGGGATCGATAGCAATTGCACCTGCAGCCGTTTTTCGTTCTTGACTTAAAACATTTTTTAAATCTATAAGATTTGGAACTTCAACTCTCGGGTTTGTTGGAATCTCAGCAATGATGTAAGGAACAGCGTCTTCATTAGCAATTTGGGTTAAAACGGTATCAATACTTTGAACCATGTCGTTATCGCCATCCACTAGTAAATCTACTATTTCAACATTATCAATACAAGTAGCAACACGTCTTGCTTGGTCATTTGTACCACCATAGCAATTAGGAGGAACAATAATTTTTATCGCCTTTCCTTTGTGTTTTTCAACGGCATCATGAATTAATCCCATTAAAATCGCATACTGAATCGACAGCCCGCTAGAAGCAACTAGTGGCTTTGTGCTCGAATTAGTAATTGTTGTAATCGAATGTAAGACCGCTTTTTTATCTGCTTCAATATTACTTTCTTTAGTTTCAATACGAGATTGTGATACTAAAGACTTCAAAGCTGTAAGAGAATCATCAGGTGTCATTGCAATGGTTTCTCTTCTTCTTACATGTTGAATATCTGAAATGTAACTTTCGTTTTTCTCTCCATTTACAACTAAAACACTTCCTAAGTCGTCATAAAGACTGATGAAAAAATCAACGCCATTAGGAATGTCAATTGTACCAAATTTTTCTTCTTTCGAAAGTAAAACGGTACTGCCATTAAATGCTGGAATTGCCTCCACATTTTCCACTTTCTTTAAATCAAAATGATAACTGTAGGTGTTTTTTACTAAATCAGCATCAAAAAAATCTGTTAGTTCATCAGTATAAATGATTTGGGTATTTTTATTGTCTAATAAATTTTTTCTTAGAACTGCCAAAACAGGAACTGTCTTTGACGAAAAGCTGATTACGTTTTCTGATTTTAGATTATTTAACTTAGCAATTGCCCATTCAAGTACACAGGATAAAGGATGTCCTAATCGAATATAGTCGTAAGCAGTGGGTAATTCACTTAGTGACGATGGTTCAGAATTATTAGCATTGTATAAGGCTTCAAACTGATCTAAGAATTGCGTTTTGGCTAATTTCTCATCATAAATATCTAGTCGGTGCGTTGTTGTACTCAACCAGCCAGCTGGCATATTTTTTAATACTTCTTTTATATAATTTAGCATTTTATTGTCTTTCATGATTTTATCTTTAGATAGGCCGCAATTTACGTTAATTTGATTTATTTTAAAGGGTTGCCAACTGTTTTGTTGGATTGTGCCTCACAGTTTAGCGCATGTGCAATAGCAGAGTTGGTAATTTATAACCTATTTGAAAACCACCAAATTAATCTTTCTTATCTTGTTGTTCTG
The DNA here is from genome assembly GCF_041431385.1 of Flavobacterium sp. Arc2. Lineage (NCBI taxonomy): Bacteria > Pseudomonadati > Bacteroidota > Flavobacteriia > Flavobacteriales > Flavobacteriaceae > Flavobacterium > Flavobacterium sp. Arc2. The sequence continues at coordinate 178,982 of NZ_JASMRH010000009.1, forward strand.
TGTGATGTTGTTTTCTAAGAGAAGTTTCGTCTCCTACGTTCATTCCGTTTGACATTCCTATCATAAAAGCAGTAATGAATAACATTAGTTTTCTTTTTACCCAAAGAGTAGGCCGCTTAGATTGCTCTAAACGTTTTTTGTTTTTGTGTTTATACATGGTGTAAATGATAAATGATTAGGCATTTTTTTCATCATCGTTATGCGTTGAATTGCATAAGTGCTTAGAAAAGAAAATCTCTTCTAGGCTATGTGTAAACTGGAATAAGGATTGCTTGAAGTGCTTATTTTGCTCAAAAAAACGTGTTGTGCTTTGATTGCACTGATGTCTTGATAAAGTACAATTTGCAATTTTAGTTGCACCTTAATGTGAAGACTATAAATATCTTGAAGCTGCAACTGTGCCAAAGGAATTGGCGGTAAAGTTTTCTCAGATGAAGTTCTCTGATTGAAACGGTATGATTTAGAGTTCTTAAAATCCTTTCTAATCGTGAAGTACGAAACTTGATCGTAAGGGGCTGCATTTGATCGAGAATCTAAAATACCATCATTCACAATCAGACCAAAAGCCAGAAAGAGAGAAAAGAGATATTTTAAATATTTGGTCAATTTATTTGATTCGAATTATACTTCAAAATTACAAAAGTTGTTGTAAAGTATTGGATGATTTATTTTGTTTATTTTTTAAATAGTTGAATTGTTAATTATCTAAATTTCTTGTTGCTTTTTTTAAGTTGTGTGTTTACGAGCGGTCGCTTGCGCTAGCTGAAGGAATGTCATCCTCGTGTCAGTAAGGGATCTGATTTAAGAAGACTAATGATAAAAGTCTTTATTATGAAAAGCTACTGCCTGCTAATTGTTATAGTCCATGTATTAAAATGTAGCACCGGAATAACTAAAAAAAGCCCAGCTTAATATTTTAAACTGGTTTTTTTATGAACTTAAGTCTATAAAATCAACTTAGGCTGTCTGATCATCGATTGTCGCCTCAGTAGCATTATTCTTAACCGATTCAATTCCCTTGTCTCTTGATGCCGCGCTTGAATAAATTTCACTCGTTCCAATGACCTGATGATTAGCTGCTTTCAAGTTGAAGTAAGGCTTTCCGATGGACGAGTCTTTGCGGTCGTAGTTCGCGTCTTCCGAGGCATTTTTTCGCACGGACTCCATTCCGTTTTCGCAGGCTGCTTTAGAGTTATACGATTCGCTGGTCAGAACAATCTCGCCATTTGCCGCTTTCAAGTTAAAATGGAACGATCCATTTTCCGATTTAGTAATTACAAATTTTCCCATAATTATATAATGTGTTGATTAGTATAAATTTAAGAAAAATATCAGTAAAAGGAAAATAAAATTGATTTATTTTATTTTTGAAAAAAAAACACTCGAATTTTGGTATCAATCTTTGATTGGCTTCAAATCTCCCATTGCGCTAACCGGGTCTTAGGCAGCTAATCTGGATGCATTAGTCATTAACGCGACAGCAAGGGAATGTCCCGGTGCGCTTTGCATCCTTTCCCTGATTCAAAGGTGATTTATGTCAGGGAACGCGTTATCCTTTTTTTGTGAATGGAATAAGCATTGGTACTTTATTTTCGTAGTCTTCGTATGCTTTCCCGATAGATTCGCGAAGGTCTTTTTCCTCTAAATGTTTTACCGCAACGACTATATATAAAGTGGTAGTGACAGCGAATAGTAAGTGTCCGACGGTCATTACCGGCGTTGCCCAAAAGGCGATGACGTATCCCAACATGATAGGATGTCGGACAATTTTGTATAAGTAATTGGTTTGGAATTCTGAAGATGGAGCGATTTTGTCTTTCAGGTTATCAAAAATTTGCTTTAAGCCAAAAAGGTCAAAATGATTAATCATGAATGTGGAGAGAAGCGCCACAAGCCACCCAAATAAAAATACTCCGGTTATAATCACGGCGATAGTTTCATTGTCAGCTTTCCAGACAATCGCGGTTATCGGTTGCCATTTCCAATACATTAAAAGCAGTGCCAAACTGGAGAACAGAACGTAAGTGCTGCGTTCGATGACAGGACTGATAAACGCGGTAATCCATTTTTTAAAAGCCGGTCTCGCCATCAAACTATGCTGGATTGCAAAAACGCTTAGCAATAGAACGTCGATTAGCAGTGATGGCAACAAAGCGGTTTCGGTGCCGGAGTCGATTGATTTTGGGACGAAACTATTACTCAAAAATCCAATCGCATAAAGAATGGTAAATAGAAATAGGAGGTACGCCAATGCACCGTAAATGAATGAAATTATTTTTTTGATGATACTAAGTTTTAGATTAATTGTTACGATTGTTTAATTTTAAGAATTATAACTGGTATTAAGGGTGTTTTCGAATGAATGAAGTACAGGTGTTTGATCAAAAATAGTATTTGAAAGATACGAAACAAACTTTAAATGAAATTCCGGAACCGCGACTGTGGCAAAAAAAATCAGGCAGGGGAGGCTGTGCGCAGCGTTTTAGCGAAAAACATGTAAATTATGTAATCATTGTCTAGAATTGTATTACTTTTTAGACAGTGTATTGTGTTATATTTACTTACCGCAAATTAATAGCGGATTATCTAAAATCATTTATATGAAAAACCCCTCAGCGCCAAAAAGAATTACCTGGATTATAGGATTGATTTGTGGCATACTTGGAATTATTGGGCATTTCTCAAACGTTCCGATTTTAACAGAACACAATTACACACTATTGCTTATTGGTTTCGTTGTTTTGGCAGTAGGAACCACTTTAAAAGAAGTTTAAGTAATTAGATTACGCCTGTAAATTCCACTTGCAAATAGCTTCTAAAAAGCCAAAATTCAGGAAATTTTGGATGGCTGAACAAGAAATTTCGCAGAGTAGAAAGCAATTGGTCTTATCAGGCATGCTTTTTACAGTTTAATACAAATAGTAATATAATAAATACATAATAATGTCAGAAAAAAACAAAAAACAATTTGGTGTTTGGATGGATTCACACCACGCAACTATCGTAGGTAGAGAAAATGTAGAATCAGGTGAGTTTGTAGTATTAGGTCACGAAAAAATGGACAGTCAAGGTAGTAACTCAAATGAAAACGCAGCAAATAATGCTGAAAGAGATTTGCTGCACAAATTATTCAAAAACATCACTGCCCACATGCAGAATGTTGATGAACTGCATGTGACTGGAACGGGTACTGCTCAAGAACAATTTATTAAATACTTGAAGGAAACGCCACAGTATAAAAATGTTGACGCTACAGAAAGCACATCTAATAAAATGAGTGATGAAAGTTTTGTTGAATATGTGGCTACACAGTTCAAATAGTCGTTTTAAATAAACAAAGCTATTTATCAGTTTAAATAAATGCCCCAAAAAGCCGTGTGCTATTTGGGGCATTTTTGCTATAAATAGACTGCTTTTTATGCTTTCTGTGCTAGAGTGGAAAACAATTGGCAGGCCGATAATTTTTTGCCCAGGCTATATTTTCAATCCAGTCCCGGATCTGGACATTAACCCCATAAGCGATCTGCAATCGTTTTGAATGCGCAACGTTTCCATGGGACAACACCGCAAATTAATCACTAACAAGCATTGGCACACTGAAAAAAATCACCAAAAAAAGAGAGGGCACTTAAATAAAGCGTAAATTTATATCAAACCAAAAAAAGTCGTCGTATTGATAGTTAGTATTTTACAACTTTATTAAGTTCCGTTGATGATAAAAATAATTACTGCATATTTCACGGGAATAATGGCTGTTCATCCAGGTATCCTTTGAAACTTAGTGGCAAAAAACGGATATTATTTATGGTTGAAGGCTACTCAGTTACAAACTAATATATTTCGCAATTAAGCAATCGGTAATGGGGAAAATTATAAAAACAGCGTGGGTAGCCGCTATCGTGTTGCTATTATGCAGCTTTACGATCAGGGCACAGCAAAGATACCAAACCAGGGAAGGGATGATGGAGGTTATTGGCTCGTACAGGGATTCCATAGTAATTGCCACCAGCGATCATTTGTTTGTTTTAATCAATTATCAAACTGCCGAAATCGGATTGTCGCTTGATCCGGCCACTTTACGCACCGAAACAGATTCGTTGAATGTGACACTGATAAACTCACCCCTAATGCCCGTAATACTAGAAGGAAAACTGAACATTTCCCATGTGAACACATTACAGCAGCCAGATCAGGAACTGAATTTTACGGCACAACTTCATATGAATAAAATAGTGAACACGATATACGCAAACGGGGCACTTAAACACAGTACGGGCTCCGACAACTTTTCTTCCTTGCTTACGCTAAATTTTAAATTGCGATTAAGCGATTTTGGGATTGTTGTGCCAGAAGGCTGGAGCGACGAGATAACGATACAGATTTATCATGCGATGCTCAAAACTGAATGAAATAAAAACGGCTTCACCAGGAAAGTATCGGACATAAAATTAAACAATAAAGTTTTAAACTTTTTTAAGTCTGTAACTTTTTACTGTATTTGCTTCTCTTTGTGGGCACAGGTGAATACCTGCGCTAACGTTTGCGCATTTCAGAGCGATCGAGTACATTATACATTTGTTGTTTTGTTATAGGTTCGAATACTTCTATTTATTAGAACTACAATTATGGTAAATAGACAAATTGTGAATAATAACAATAGGTATACAAGATATCCCTCAATCTCATGATCCAAAAAATCTATTTTTAATTTATATAATCTTAAATATTTTACAGCCAAGCTAAAAACATATATAATTAAAGATGTCCATAAACAAACAATTATATATTCATTAAAAGTTCTCCCCGCTAGCGCGAGCGTTCCGCTCGTGCCCACATTCAAAATCAATTCACGTCTATCTCTAAAACTGTTTGGTCATTATTTCCATAATTTCTAGCACTGCTGTATTTCCAATCTATTGGATCAGTTACAAAACCCGTTTCTACTGGATTTTGATGAATATAATTAAGCTTTTGTTCAAAAACTTTCAACGACCAAATTTCTATAGGATGATTATCTTGTTGCCAAAATTGTCTATGCTTTACATTACTATTCTTTTTACCAGCTCGTTCCATCATCCAAAGCATCCATTCTCTTCGGCTCTCCTGTGAGTTTTCTTCAATTGTTTGTAACATTTTTTTTGAAGTAAAACCTTTGAAGTCACGCATCAATCCTGAGGGATCGCCATTTCCCGAACGAAAGATTAAATGTACGTGACTTGGCATAATGCAATATCCATATATTTCCATCCCCTTATTCTTTCTACAAAAATCTAATGATTCTATAATATTCCAGAAATAAATATCTCTTGTAAAAACATCTATCCAATTTATGGTTGCGAAACTCACAAAATAAGCTCCTGTTTTTTTGCCAAATTTATATTTTGCACTCATTTAATTAATTGTTGCGTTTACTTTGCGGGCACGAGCGGGACGCTCGCGCTCAATGTCATTAAGTTAAGGGTTTTTCAAAAGCTATCTTTTTGATTTTTAGTTAT